>CAMDKL010000075.1 GCA_945900945.1 Pirellula staleyi DSM 6068 | reverse complement strand
GAGAAGTTTGCAGGTCTGCAGAATACGCTTCGTTTCAGTTTCAAGGTGGTGGCAGGATTGCTGCTGGGTTGGTTGCTGTTGCGGACCAATCCACGAGCAGGTTTGATCGCCACCGCTTGCATCTACCTGTTGGCTCAAGTCTGGGCTATGTGCATGACAGGTACACTGTACTTGGTCGCATTTGGCATCTATGGTGCGGGCGAGTTGATCGGCGTTTACGCGCCGAATTACATCGTTTCTGCATCGCGTAAAAGCGATTTGCGAAGGAATACGGCGTTTTTGACCATGTTAATGGCTCCTGCCGCGCCAGCTGGTTATCTCTTCGGAGCAGTCGTCGATGCATCGAAAGCGAACCAATGGAGCGTCTGGGGAATGAGTCCGGCGGCGTTCGGTTTTCGACTCAGTTTCTTATTGTGCGCATTGTTTATCCTCTCGAGCATCGTCATCGCAATCCTAAAATTGCCGAAAGATCCAAGCCCCGTTGATGGCGATGGGCATAAAAATTAACTTGGCTGGAAGTCGGCAAATATTTACCGAAACCCCTAGTATGGTTTTTTTCTCACCCCCTATTTTGGTTTCTTTTTTTCTTTTTTTCTTTCTTTTTTTCTTTTTTTCTTTCGCCGCCCTTTTTTAGTCGTTAGTTTAAGGTTTGTCATTTGAACTGAGTGATCGATGTGGGGTTCAGTTATTGGGTTTTCGCATTTTCTTTTTTTGGGGGTATATCATGAAAGTGGTAAGTTCTAAAACAGTCCGAACGCGCGCGTTCACACTCGTGGAACTCTTAGTGGTCATTGCGATTATTGGTATTTTGGTGGGACTGCTGTTACCGGCAGTGCAAGCGGCTCGCGAAGCTGCGAGGCGCATGCAGTGCTCAAACAATTTGAAACAAATTGGCTTAGCGCTGCACAACTATGAAGGCCCCTACAAGACATTTCCGATGGGGCAAGGAAATGTTGCGAATATAGGAGCACTGGTAGTCTTAAACTCTTTGGTATTCCCCTTTATCGAACAGGGAAACCTCCTAGGCCAGTTTGAACCGGACTATGGTGTTTGCCGGTGCGGTGAACAACGGGCAAATAATTGGAGACTTACCCAGAGAAGGGTGCCCGCTTACCTCTGTCCTAGCAATAAGTTTGACCAAGGAGTCGAATGGACTGGTGCAACTGTAACTGGTTCGCTAATTCCCGCTGGTCAGGGCGACTCTTGGGCGGGGCACTATCAAGGAATTGGGAATAGCGGCCGAACCGCGGGAAGGCTTCAGACTTGGTGGGGAAGTGCAATGTGTGGCCCTGGTGGCCCGGCAACGGCTGGGCCAAATGGACCATGCAACGTCAATCTCGATGGAATGTTCTATAGGAACTCCAAAACGCGAATCGGAGACATTACCGACGGCACCTCGAATACGCTCATGTTTTGCGAGACTTTAGGTAACGATAATAGCCTCGCTGGCCAACATCCATGGGGCAATTACTCCGGAGGTCTAACAACCAGAAACGGAATCAATGCGAACTTCCGCTCTGTTCCAAGACTGACCGGATGGGCCTATGATGATACTCTGTTCACAGGGCCGGGAAGTTTTCATACCGGCGGAGCAACGTTTACACTGGGAGATGGATCTGTTCGATTTCTTTCGCAAACGCTAGACCGTGACGTTTTGCGAGATCTAACCACGATTTCCGGTGGCGAAGTGGGAAGTGTTCCTGACTAGGTAGGACTTCGCTTTCGCAATATCTGTATTGAGAGTTCCCGGCGCGCCGGGGAATCTCAATTTTGTTTCAAGATCCCCTATCTGAAGTTTTCCAGGAGTCGTGAATGGTTGCCAAGTCATCTAGTGTTTCTTATTTCGCTTGTTTGTTTGCTGTTCTGTTGTTATCTGGCTGTGGTTCCAGCGGTCCGGAGCAAGTAAATGTGACCGGGACACTGAATTATAAAGGAAAGCCGGTTGAGGATGGGGCTTTAGAACTGGTTCCCAAGGGGGGAGGGCCAATGCAGCCTGTTTCTGTGAAAGGCGGCAAGTTCAGCGCTACCGGTGAATATGGAGTGATTGTTGGGGACTATAAAGTGATTTTTCACTCATATGATACGCGTGCCACCAAGAACCCTGAACAAGCTGGCGCAGATATCCCCGAGATGCGGCCGAAGATTGAGCTTTTGCCAAAGAACTACAGCTCAGAAGCAAGCACCGAAACCCTGAGTCTCAAGTCGGGTGAGGGCTCAAAAACTGTGGCATTTGATCTCAAGTAGTTTGAATTCAGCAAGGTGACGAAACTTCAAGTGAACATCTGAATGCAATAAATGTGGCTTTGAATGTGCGGATGCTTAAGGTTCGGTAAATCCAAGGTTTTCAACGTAATCGTTAGCGTGATGGTGATTGAAGCCTTTTCGGGCTTCAGTTTGAAAGGCAGGGTTGCATTTGGACAGGCAGTCCGAATGGTCGTTGATACGAAGCGAACCGACTCGTTTCAACGCATGCGAGTTCATCTAAACTCGTTTCGCGCCATTGATACCCATGATCACCTTGAGTTTGACAAAGTCCCTGGTCTCTACACTCTTTGGCGTGAGAGTTATTTCGGTACGTTTATTCCGGAGCTTGCTCCCAAAACGGAACATGTGCCCGTAGCTACTTGGTGGCCAAAAGTCCAACGTTCCTTCGCTAACGGTCGCACAATGTCGTTTTATCGATATCAACTGCCTGCCTTTAAAGATCTTTACGGCGTGGATTTCAATAAAATGACGCTACAGAGTGCTGAAGAATTGGATCGAGCGATCATTGCCAAGTACCAAGACCCAAACTGGATTCGCCACATCGTCACCGAGCGGGCAAATATCCAGATGTTGGTTATCGACTATGACTACACGCCCTACGACTATGTCTGTCCTTATGAATTCGGTTGCGCCGTCGTACGCGTGAATCCGCTATTCCGTGGCTTTCATCCCGAGGAGTACAACAATGATGCTGAGAGTCCGTATAATTACGCGAAACGAATGGAATTGCCACTGAAGTCCTTTGATGACTACTGCAACGTTGTCGATCACATTCTCCAGCGCGCGGCTACGCGTGGCGCTGTGGGTCTTAAATCGACGATGGCATATCACAGAACGCTTCGGTATGAGCAAGTCACACGTGAGCAAGCGGCGGAGGCCTTCGGAAAACGTCGTAACGAGCTGACACCCGCGCAGATCAAGGCCTTTGAGGACTTTGTATTTTGGCGATTGTGTGAGTTGAGCGTCAAGCATGATTTGCCTTTCCAGGTTCACACTGGTGTTGCTCTTGAGCGTTCGAATCCGTTGCATTTGGAAAATGTGATTGCCGGAAATCCCCAAACGACATTTATCCTGTTTCACGGTGGTTTTCCGTGGATCGGCGAGACTGGCATGATGTTGATGCGATTCCCGAAGAACGTATGGATTGATTCCAATTGGCTGCCAACGGTCAGTTACACCGTGGCCAAGCGCGCCTACCACGAGTGGTTGGACGTGGTACCATCGAACCGAATCATGTGGGGAACGGATACGCTCCATGCCGAAGGGCTTTATGGTGCGGCGGTTTTTACCCGTGAATGCTTAGCCGAGGTGCTTGCTGAACGTATCGATCGGGGTGAGGTTTCTGAGGAAGACGCACAACGAATCGGTCGGCAAGTACTAAGAGAGAACGCCCTCGAAGCGTTTCCCCGTTTGCGTCGACGAATCCACAAATGAAAATCCATAGCAAGGACCAAGATAGAAATATGAGCAAAATATCGCGACGAACCATCTTGACTTCTACAGTTGCCGCAGGAGCCGGTGCGGTTTTGGGAGAATCGCACAATGCTGGCGCCCAGGAGGCGACGCCGCTATCTGCTCCACACAAAAAACGAGATTGGTGTGACAAAGAATTTCGCACTCTCGTCACTCTTGGCGAAAGCACGACCGCCGGTGGGTGGGCCAGTTACCGAGAACGCGCTTGGGCTCATCAATTGCATCGTACGATCAACGAGTTCCAGCGGGTGCCAGTTCAGCTTGTCAACGTCGGCATTGGTGCCAACGTAATCTCAACGCGTGTTCCCAGTTATGAATTCAGTGGCAAGCCAGCTGCCTTGGAGCGACTGGATCCGCATGTGATTCGGCACAAGCCCGATTTGTTGATCGTCTCTTACGGCCTCAACGACGCTCGTGGCGGAACGCCATTGCCGCTGTTCCTTGAGGAGATGGTAACTTTGATTGAACGAGTTCGCGCCAATATTCAACCGTTGATCGTTCTGTTGAGTCCATACTATGTTACAGGCTTTGATCAATACGGTCCTCATTTTAATAAAGCGACCTTGGAAATATTTCATCAGTTTGCTGATGCCACGCGTAAGCTGGCGGGTGAAAAGGACTGTTTGTTCGCCGATGTCTTGTCCTGCTATGGAAACGCCAACTGGCTAATCCATCACGATACCGTCCATGCCAACGACCTCGGCCATCGGATCGTGGCGAACAAGGTATTTGAGGTGCTGGCTACGAATTGTTCGTGTCTAGCGAAAGAGACGCAGGAACTGGAGAAGCAAATTCCGCGGTGGCGCGACGAGTCGGTCTTGCAACGGGATGTTAAAAAATGAAATGCAAACTTTGCTTTTGAGCACTGAAAGCGTCCTAATGAGTCGATAAATTAGAACTATTAAATCAAAGAGCTTTTTGAAATGGGTACCCAGGAGACAGATACGATGTACGCAGGACCTCGCCATGTAACGTTGAACCGTCGCACGATGGTGCAAGCCGGGTCGATTGGCCTTTTGGGATTGGGACTGAATCACGTTTCGGCACTTCGGCAAGCGCAGGGTAGTCCGTTGATGTCGACCGGCGGTGGTCGGGCCAAGTCCGTCATTTTCGTTTTCCTGTCAGGCGGCTTGGCACAGCATGATAGCTTCGACCCCAAGCCTAACGCTCCCGCAGGGATTCGAGGCGAGTTCTCGGCGATTGCAACGCGTTCGCCGGGGATACAGATTTGCGAGCATCTTCCGCTTCTAGCGGAGCGGAGTCAGAAGTGGAGCCTAATACGCTCGTTGACGACTCCGTTTAATGGGCATTCGGAGGGACACATGTCGATTCTGTCGGGACGCTCTATTATGCCGCCGTCTTTCAGCGGTAGCCATCCATCGCCGGGTGACTGGCCGTCCATAGCGTCGGTAGTTGGCGAAGCTTTCTCCCAACGATCAAACAATCTTCCTCCCGCAGTCGCCCTGCCGGAACGATTGATTCATCGCTCGGGGCGCGTCCTCCCAGGGCAATTCGGCGGGCAAATGGGATCGCGACGCGATCCTTTTTTTGTCGAAGCGTCGCCATACAATGCCGAAACCTATGGCGCTTATCCGGACTACGAATTCCATTTCGCGCGCGGTCGTCAGCGAACCGAATCGCTGAAGTTCCAGGCACCCAGTCTCAGCTTGCCTCAGGGATTGACCATGCAACAGCTGGGTGATCGCAATGCGTTGCTGAAAATGCTCAACAAGCAACGAGCTGAATTGGAGCAAGCGGCCGCAGTGGAGTCGTTTGACAATTATCGCCAATCGGCCGTCTCCTTGTTGACGGACGGACGAATGCAGAAAGCCTTTGACGTGCACAATGCTGACCCGCAGGATCTGGACCGATATGGTCGAAACGCGTTCGGCTGGTCGTTGCTGATGGCCCGGCAACTTGTCGAACTCGGCGTCGCATTAATTCAAGTGAATCTTGGCAATAACGAATCCTGGGATACTCACGAAGGGAATTTTACATTGCTGCGCGACTGCTTGCTGCCGCCGACCGACCGCGGATTGTCCGCCTTGTTGGACGACTTGGACGAGCGCGGACTATTGGATGAAACCATGATCGTTATGTGCGGCGAGATGGGACGCACCCCTAAAGTCAACGCTAACAAATTGCCTGGGCGAGACCACTGGGGAGCCGTCCAGTCCGTTTTTATCGCAGGAGGTGGTATTCCTGGAGGCGTGGTGGTTGGGGAGTCTGACAAGGATGGTGGGTATCCGAAAAACGCACCGCAATTGCCGGAGAACTTAGCAGCGACAATCTACCATGCCCTAGGTATTCCCGAGACGGCCAGTTGGACGGATGAGGCCAATCGCCCATGGCATATTTACCATGGCCAACCGATCGAGTTCGCATAGGCAAGCGACAGATAGTCGCCTTTCGCTCCGCGAAAGTAGCGTTCACTCTCGCTACTTTTGCTCAGCAAAAGGCGACTATGATAAATTCACAGCCTTTCCGCGAAAGGCGACTTTGGAAACAAAGCCGGGTAGATGGAACTTAAGGTTTTCGGCACTAGCGGTATACAGTCGAGGCAATGATTCAAGAGTGGGGAAATCCCGCAGAATGAACTGACCGTGATCGTTGAATTCAATAAAACCCATAGGTGGTGGGAATTGCGTATTGAACTTGCGGTCATACTTTCGTTGATTATGGGTGCTTGTTCCAATGGTTTAATGCCTATTGGCTATTGCGATGAATTAAGCGGCCGGGACGCGAAGGCACCGACATTCGAGCAAGATGTTCTAGCAATTCTCAATGTACATTGCCTGCGATGTCACGGACACGAGTCTCGCCAAGACGGTTTGGATTTGCGTTCGCCTTCCTTGATGATGCGGGGTGGCGTTCACGGCCCTGTACTGGTTCCTGGAAGCGCTCGCAGCAGCTTGATCTACCAAAAGGTCTCCAGTCGTAGTATGCCGCCCAAGGACGCTCCTCCAATGACGCAGGCAGAAATCGAATCGATTCGCCACTGGATCGATTCCGGAGCGCGAGAGGGACAGCCATCTGCTGCATACTACGAATCCGAAGCCCGTCCAGTAACTTCGGAAGAACGAGATTTCTGGTCGTTTAGAAAACTGGAGCCCCCGCAATTGCAGGAAGTAAGCCGTGCCTCGGTGCTCACGTCTCCAATTGATGCCTTGGTGTTTGAGGAACTGGAGCCGAAAGGGCTAACGCTGTCGCCACCGGCTGATCGCATTGCGTTATTGCGTCGCGCGTATTTCGATCTCATTGGATTGCCGCCTTCACCGGCCGAAGTCGACGAGTTTCTGCAAGATGATTCGGAGTTTGCATGGAGCCGATTGTTGGATCGGCTGCTAGCCTCGCCGCATTTCGGAGAGCGCTGGGGCAGACACTGGCTGGATGCCGTGGGATTCTCCGAGGTTCGAGGTACGGACTACAACCAGGAGCTTGATCGCAAACTTGATTATGCGCCCGGTATGTGGTTGTACCGTCAATACGTCATTGATTCGTTGAATCAGGATAAGCCGTACGACCAGTTTCTAACCGAGCAACTGGCGGGTGATGAGCTAATCGACTGGCGTTCATTGCCGAAGCTGACGGAAGAAGCTCGTGAATTGCTGGTTGCCACAAGTTTTCTGAGAACTGCACCTGACTTGACGTGGGACCCTCCTGACAACACCCTCATTACACGTATGGGAGTCTTGAATCAGACTGTGGAAACGGTGGCCAACAATGTCCTTGGGCTGAGCCTCGAGTGCGCTCGTTGTCATACCCATAAGTTCGACCCGATAACGCAGCGCGACTACTACCGTTTGATGGCGGTCTTTACACCGGCCATGGATCCGCATGGTTGGTTGACTCCACATGATCGCGATGTCCAACACGAGAAACTAGTGCTGCACGCGGTGTATGACGTTTCTCTGTCGCCGCCAACTTGGTTTCTGCGACGCGGAGACCACCTCACTCCCGGTCCAACGGTCGAGGCTGGTTTTCTCAGCGTGCTATGTGACGATGAAGCCCAAACATCCCGCGTTGTTTCTGAACCAGCCGGTTCCACTTCTGGTCGGCGACTCGCCTTGGCCAAGTGGCTGACCAACCCCACAGGGCGAGCCGGGGCACTCACGGCGAGAGTGCGAGTAAGCCGCATCTGGCAGCAACTCTTTGGCTTGGGGCTGGTCGCTTCATCGGGCAATTTTGGGGTTCAGGGAGAACGACCAACTCATCCTCAAGTGCTCGAGTGGCTGGCATCGGAGTTGGTGCGTAACGATTGGCAACTCAAGCCGTTGTTGAAGTCAATCATGATGTCGGCAGTCTACCAGCAAACAACTTCTTCGCAGTCCGCATCATCGCAGGCGACGAGCGACTCGGTCGATCCTGATAATCGATTGCTTTCTCGCATGCGCGTTCGGCGGTTGTCTTCTGAAGCGATTCGCGACGCGATGCTTGCAACCAGTGGCGCACTCGATTTAGCGATGGGTGGGCCATCGGCCGACACCGAAGTGCTCCCGAGTGGCCAGGTGGTTTTTCCGGTGAAGAAGGAGTCAAGCTCAAGTCACGTGCGGCGCAGCGTGTATACGCTTGCGAGACGGAATTTCTACCCTACGCTCATGGGCGTATTCGACCAACCGAGCATGGTTGCGGCTTGTTCGTGTCGAGAGAGCTCAACCGTTGTACTTCAGTCACTAACGCTGCTCAACGACGAATTCGTAATGGAGCAAGCCGATGTTTTTGCTGGGCGAGTAATACGCGAAGCCGACGAATCGACCGAATCTAGAATTCGACACGCTTGGCGTTTCGCGCTGGCTCGCGATCCAAATGAGGAGGAGTTGCGATCCAGTGGCCGCCTGTTGCAACAGCAGTCGGATCGCATACGTAACGCTATCGTCCAAAGTGATACGCTTGACTCTTCAAGCTCTGTTGATGTTTCGGAGCAGAATGTGTCCCGGCAGGCGCTTGCCTGCTTGTGCCAAGTTCTGTTCAATACAAGTGAGTTTCTCTATGTGGAATAGCCTATCGCGGCGAGGAATGCTGGAACTAGCCGGTCTGGGCCTTGGGGGTGTCGCTTTGGAGACACTTTTGACCGGCGAACGAATTCGCGCGGGCGACTCCGTTGTGAAGGGTCATGGATTGCGTCCGAAGCCCCCGCATTTTCGGCCTCGCGCCAAGTCCGTCATTCTAATGATGCAAAACGGCGCCCCGAGTCAGATGGACTTATTCGACCCAAAGCCTGAACTCAGTCGACGCGACGGGCAGTTTCACGTCGAGAAAGTCGAAACATTCCAAAAGGGGAGCGAAAACAACAGACTGGCTGGCACACCGTTTACGTTTCGCAAGTATGGTAAGTGTGGCATGGATTTCTCTGACCAAGTGCCCCATCTTGCAAGCCTTGCCGACCAATGGTGTATGGTTCGTTCGATGCATACGCATCACAACAATCATACCGAGGCGTTGGTCATCTTCACGACTGGAAAGTTCCTTCATGGTCGCCCCACGCTGGGATCTTGGGTGAGCTACGCTTTGGGGACTGAGAATCAGAATCTACCGGCTTTTGTGGTGCTGCGCGATCCGAAAGCCTACAACAACAATGGCACACGGTTATGGGAGAACGGATGGCTGCCCGCGCTTTACCGAGGCACCGAATTCGCTTCGGCCGCGGGGCGACCGCCAGTGCTCAACTTGAGACCCGCAAGATCTTTACCGGAAGGTCTCCAAGGTGATAACTTAACGCTTCTGGCGGAGTTGAATAAGAGTTATCTTGCGCGCCATCCGCAGGAGTCCGAATTGGAAGCGCGCATCGTCAACTACGAATTGGCGGCCCGCATGCAACTTGCCGCCGGCGACGTGGCAGATATTTCGCAGGAGACGGAGGCCACTCGACGACTCTACGGGTTGGATAATGAAGTCACAGCCAGCTACGGTATGCGTTGTTTGCTGGCTCGACGTCTGGTTGAGGCCGGAGTGCGGTTCGTGCAAGTGTTGCAGCCGGGTCATCAGCCTTGGGATACTCACAAAGATACCAAAGGAAAACTCCCCGAAATCGCCCGGCAAGTCGACTTGCCGTCAGCGGGATTGGTCAAAGACTTGCAGCAGCGGGGCTTGCTCGATGAAACGCTGGTGATATGGGGTGGCGAATTCGGACGCCTACCCGTTTCACAGAATGGAACGGGCCGGGACCATAACCGAAACGCATTCACTCTGCTATTTGCTGGTGGTGGAATGAAGCAGGGCTTTACTTGGGGTGCCACCGATGACTTTGGTTATCGCGCAGTAGAAAACCGAGTTTCAGTCAACGACTTGCACGCCACCATGCTCCATCAGCTTGGGCTCGACCACGAGCAGGTCACATGGCCTCACGCCGGTCGAGACGATACGTTGACAGACCCCTCGGTTACTAACGCGACGGTTGTAGAGGAGATTCTGTCCTAGCTGATTTTTGCAAAACTGAAATTGATTTGAATTCACTCGATAAAAGTAGACGTTGGAGTTTGTTGCTGTTAAGATCGACCCACACAATCGCCTACCGAAAAGTCCCCCGCCCACAAGCTAATAGCTCATTCGACATTTACCGACAACCTATAGCCTTATCCACATTGTCAAGCTGGAAGCTTATTCAACCTGAACCAACGACCAAAAAATTCTCCCACAAAAATACGCGAGAGTCGACCATGATGTACTTGTACCCTATGCATGCGGCAAGAGTTGCCACAAAGGTGGCTTTGGTCATAGGGCTGTTTCTAGCAGGGTTAAAAGCCAATGTCTGTGCGGAAGAGTTTCCGACATTTACGGATACTTCCAAGGCTGGTCCGGATTTCTTGGTTCAAGGCGAGTACGTTGGCTTGGTAGGTGGCAGCCATGCTATTGCCGCGCAGGTAATCGCCATGGGCGATGGCCAATTTGAAGGAGTGCTGTACGGAGGCGGTTTGCCTGGTGCAGGTTGGGACGAAACGACCCGGTTTCATTTTCGTGGAGAAACCGAGGATGGAGTGACTCGGTTTATCGGGCTCCATGGCGAGCGGTTGAAGTATGAGAACACCACCTTCACCGGCGTGCTGCAAGAGGGGAATTTCAAAGGAACAGCCGACATGTTTCGCAATGTTGTCGACGTTTCCAGTTTTGAGATGAAGAAAGTTGATCGCAAGTCGTCAACGCTTGGGGCTCGTCCGCCGAAAGGAGCGATTGTGCTGTTCGATGGATCCAGCACGAAAGAGTGGATTGATGGCAAGTTTGTCGATGACAAATTGCTGGATAATGGCGCCACGTCAAAGAGATTGTTCCAGGGTATTCAATTGCATGTCGAATTTCGTTTGCCATTTATGCCAACGGCGCAAGGAATGAACCGAGGCAACAGCGGACTGTACGTCAAAGACTGGGAAATTCAGATAGGAGATACTTTTGGATGGACGTCCGAGAATCGTCAGTTTGAGAGGCTATCGCTTCAGGGCCTTTGCGGCAGCCTCATGAAGATGGCAGTTCCTCGCTTGAACATGTGCTTTCCTCCATTGGCATGGCAAACATTGGACGTCGACTTTGATGCGGCGGACTTTGATAGTAATGGTCACAAGCAAAGGCCCGCAATGATGACAGTAAGACACAACGGCGTCATGGTTTTCGACAGGTATGTGATGTCTACTGTTCCGCCGGGCGGTTCGCCGGATCGCAGCGTTGAAAAAGAGGCGCGCCCTATCTTGCTGCAAGCCCATGGTAACCCAGTGCACTTCCGGAACATTTGGGTGCGAGAAAAGAAATAGCCCGCACCACTAATCTCGGAAACATTCGTAATCTCAGAAACATTTGTAATCTCAGAAACATTCGGAAAAGCTATGAATCCATTTGACAAGACGAAGGTATTAGCTGCAAACGGTTACTCGCGTACGCGCCGTGACTTCCTAGGCGACGCTGCAGTTCTGGCCGGCTCGACTTTAGTCACATCCTCCGTGGGGATGAACAGCGCGGCTGTTGCCGCCTCGAGCTCCAATCGGCCCAAGGTCGCGGCACTGTTTAGCCACTTCACCGCCGGTTCCCATTCAGAGCTGATCCTCGAAAACTTTCTGGAACCATACTTGTTCAATGGCGAGCGGATCACGTCTCCATGCGATGTCGTTTCGTTCTACATCGACAAATTTCCAAGTAAAGGAGATAACAACGGTTCGGAGCAGGGGGTCGGCTTCGGAGCTGACGACATTGGTCGCGACGTCGCAAAAAATTATGGCATCCCGCTCTATTCGACCATTGCCGAAGCGCTGCGTCTGGGCACATCGGAGTTAGCAGTCGATGCTGTGCTCATGATTGGCGAGTACGGGTATCGTTCTGTGAGCGCACTGTCGGATCGAGATTTCCCGAGGCGTCGTTTCTTGAATGATGTAGTCGCCGTATTGCGTAAATCTAACCGAGTCGTACCCGTGTTCAACGATAAGAACTTTACCTATCGCTGGGACTGGGGAAAGGAGATGGTTGAGACCGCACGAAAAGCAGGAATTCCGCTCATGGGAGGTAGCTCGGTGCCCTTGGCAGCGCGGCGCCCCGCGTTGGACTTGCCGCTCGGCGCTCCCATCGAAGAAATCGTAGCTATTCACGGTGGGGATCTGGAGGGTTACGACTACCATGGAGTCGAAATACTGCAATCGCTAGCCGAAGGGCGCAAAGGAGGCGAAACGGGAATCTCGCGGGTTCAGCAACTATCGGGAGATGCCATTTGGAAGGCGGCCGATGATGGGCGTTGGTCTGTGCCGCTGGCTCAAGCGGCGCTTGAAGCCAGTTTCACCGATCGCAAGCTGCCGATACGCGAGTTGGTAAGCAATCTTCCGCGTGCAATTTTGGTCGATTACACCGATGGAACTCGCGGCAGCGTGCTCAGCTTTGGAGGCGCCAGCTTTTCTGCCGCAGTTCAGTTAAAGGGTGAAGCGAAACCACGCGGCACGTTGTTCTATGGGGGGCCATGGGGCAGTCGTGGGCTATTTCAAGCACTTGCTCATGCTATCCAAGTATTCTTTGTAAATAAAGTGTCACCCTATCCCGCCGAGCGGACGTTGATGACAGGCGGTACACTGGACGCTGCAATGCACTCACATGATCAGGGAGGAAAGCCAATTGCGACCCCGCATTTGCAATTCAGTTACCCATTGGTCGATTGGAGTGCAATGCGTGAAATGGGTCGAACATGGCAACAGTTAACTCCAGACGCACCGATGCCCGCGGGCCTGCTAAAGGCCCCGGCAGCAAGTGCAAAGAAATAGCGGAGCGCTCGCTTGGAGTTCGACAGATCCAAGTTAATTGCATTGCATAACTGTACTTGCTTGCTTTTTGACCTGACCCCTTTTTTGCTTTTTTGACTATCAGTTTAACAAACGCTTTTAATTGAGGATCGAATGATGAACCAAGGCACGAACCGGCGAACGTTTTTACAACAGACTACGGAGACCACAGCATTGGTCGGAGCAGCGACGGCACTTGGCGGTGTCCATGTCTTTGCCGAAGAGAAGCCCACCAAGATCCGATTGGGAATTATCGGCTGTGGTGGCATGATGGGAGCGCATGTCAAAGGTCTGGTGGACCGGAGCGAAGCGGTTTCGATCGCCAGCTTCTGCGACGTCGATCCAGCACAAATCGAAAAGATCAATGAGCACATGACTCGCGAATTTCAGACTGCGCCGCCGAAACGGACCTCGCGCTTTGAAGAGGTCATCGACGACAAAGATATCGACGCGGTGATTATCGCTACGCCACATCATTGGCACGCCCCGATCGCCTTGGCCGCTATGCGTGCAGGCAAGGATTGTTACATCGAAAAGCCGATCTCGCACGTTTACAATGAAGGTCCGATGATCATCGCGGCAGCTAAGAAATATGGTCGCGTAGTGCAGCAAGGGAGCCAGATGCGCAGCAGTCCCGTAACTGCAAAGGCAGAAAAACTCCTTAAGGAAGGAATCATCGGGAAAGTTCTGGTGGCAAAAGCCTGGACCGCCGAGACTCGCGGAGTCGACAAGCCGCTGCCCGACGGTATGCCGCCTAAGGGAGTTGACTACGATCGCTGGCTCGGTCCTGCACCCAAGAGGCCCTTTAATCCGCATCGCTTTCATGTGACTTGGCGGATGTTCGAAGACTACGGCAACGGAGAAATCGGCGACGACGGAATTCACGATTTAGATATGGCCGCGTGGGGATTGGGCGTCGATACGCTTCCCAAGCAAATCACTGCCCGTGGCAGCCGTATGTTGCTGGATGGACATGCAAGCGAGTATCCGGATAACATGACAGTTAGCTACGAATACCCTGACGGTCGGCTACTGATCTACGAAAACTACCCTTTCACGGCCTACGGCATACACGGCTTTGACAATGGCAACGTCTTTTATGGCACCAATGGTTACATGGTATTCTCGCGGCGTGGCGCGTTCAGCACATTCCTGGGCTCCAAAGGAATTCCTGGCCCGACGGAAGGAAAGGAAATTCGAAGTCAGCGCGGGTATCCGGAACACATGACCGATTTCCTCAATGCGGTTCGCAATCGTACGCCGACGCGTGCATCGGCTGAGACTGCGCATCGAAGCTGCGCCTTAGTGCATTTGGGAGAGATTGCTTACCGTGTGCGTGGTCGCCTTGACTTCGATCCCGTGAATGAACGCTTCATCGGCTGCGATGAAGCCAACCAGTTGCTGAGCAAGAAGTATCGCGAGCCGTACGTCTTGCCTAATGTCTAAAATCGACGGCCATTCTGGACCCGCCCTATGAGGGTCCAGATTTTCTGGTCGACTCGCGTTCCATCGCATTTGGAAATTTCCTGGCTTGCATCCACACTCTTCCATTCAAGAAACCTCGGAGATCAAATGACCATATCGAATCAAAATAACAAAACGAATCAAAGAACAAGTCGGCGCGAAGCTCTACATTCTTTGAGTGGAGCATTGGCTTTGCCGTTGGCCATGGGAGCATTTTCCGGCTCAAGCAATGCTTTGGAAGAGAGTGGCGGAAAGATTAAGATCGGACAGATTGGCGTCGGGCACGCGCATGCCAGTAAGCTGTCCGCCTTTCGAGAATCCTCCGAATATGAAGTTGTTGGGATTGTCGAAGAAGACCCACAATTGCGAGAGCGCGCGCAAAAGGACGCGGTATACCAAGGTCTGAAATGGATGACCACAGAGCAATTGCTGAACCTACCTGGTTTAAAAGCGGTTCTGGTTGAGACACGTGTTCGCGACTTGCTCAATACGGCAGAGAAGTGCATCCATGCCGGTAAGCATATCCATTTAGACAAACCTGCAGGGGAGTCATTGCCACAGTTCAAACGCATTCTCGATTCTGCTGCAAAGCAAAAACTGTTGGTTCAGATGGGGTACATGTACCGATACAACCCGGCGGTCGTGCTCATGCGAGATTTCCTAAAGAAAGGCTGGTTAGGGGATGTGTTTGAAGTGCATACTGTAATGAGCAAAGTTGTTGACCCTGGGACCCGACGCGAGTTGGCCGAATATGCGGGAGGCATCATGTTTGAACTTGGCTGCCACATCGTCGACCAAGTGATTGGCGTTTTGGGAAAACCGATGAAGGTGACCCCTTTCCCGCGTCACTCCTCGTCCCTGGACGATCGCTTAGTAGACAACATGTTGGCGGTTTTGGAATATCCGCGAGCCACCGCGACGGTGCGGACCAGCGCCATGGAAGTGGACGGTTTTGAACGGCGCCTTTTAGTTGTTTGCGGCACAGAGGGAACATTCCATATCCAGCCTCTGGACAATCCCTCTGCTCGAGTGACTTTGTCCAAGCCACATGACTCCTATCCTAAGGGATACCAAGACATCAAGTTTCCGAAATACGTACGTTACGTCGATGACGCTGCAGATATGGCACGTATCATTCGCGGCGAAAAGTCGACAGACTTTCCTTACGAACACGATCTGGCAGTCCAAACGACCGTGCTCCAGTCGTGCAGTTTGTCGTTGGAGAAGTAACCAACCATTTAAATCCGAATCAAAACTAATTCGAGATTAAGTACGATGAGCACATCCCGCCGTACGTTTCTTTCTACTGTCGTGTCTGTGCGGCGTGACGAAATGAGGAGCACGCTAGACTTGACCCCTTTGCCTCCCACAGTTGCTCCTCACTTCAGTTCAAGTTCAGCAAGGTAGATGGCGGTTATTGGCTTTCCGGAGGCATCCTTTTCGTGACTGGAGTAGTAGGAAACAAGTGCGCGGTTGGAAGAAAGTTCGATGAAGCCAGGATAGGAATTGTCGCCGGCACTGGGGAGTTCCGCAAACTCTACCAAGGCATCGTGCTGATCGAGCCAGTAGAGTGCCGTTCGGGGCCCTTGTTCGGTGTTTTTTCTGCCTCCAACTACAATGCGTCCGTTCCACTTGGTTAGCAACGGCCCTCCGATCGGTCGATCGAGGCTCTGTCGGTCCCAGCGGTTGAAGGGGGGATTGGCACGCAGCAATTGAGCGGCTTTGCCATCACCATGTCGACCAACTCCTAAAATACTGCCATCGGGTTCGAACAGAAAAGCGGTCTCATCGCCGGCTGTCTCTTGGAACACAGCTCGCTTGCGCCAAATAAGTCCATCGTCGCTTTCGAGCATGAGTGATTCGACATTGCGAGGTTCGCCACGCGGTATCACTTCAAAGTTTGGTTTGCGCCGACCGCATAAGTAAGCTTTCGTGCCGTCAGTAGCCGCTCGCCAAATGTAGTGCCCAAAAGTGCCTTCGAGCAGAATAGGACTTTGCCATTGCGAACCGTTCTCAGTCCAAGCCGCATAGCCCAAGTGCTTGTTGAGATCGTAATCATCTCGAGCTAGCGTTGTCTTGCCGCTGTACCATGTTCCCGTATAAACGAACAATTTGTTCTGAAAGACAAGAAAATGCGGGTCGCGAGGGTCACGATCGGGTACGCTAAACTGATGGACCTGACGCCACTCCGTACCGTCTACGCTGGTTAGAACAACAATCGACGCAGTGGGATGAACCATGTGGCCATCGGGACAACTGCGAAACGTCATATAGAGCTGGCCGTTGTAGCGACACATGTCGGTAAAAGCGTTGTGCTGGCCGTTGTGAAATACTCGACGAACATTCAGCACGTTCACTTCCGATGTGCGTTTTGAATGGACGAACTTTAGGAGAGCTTTGTCCGTTCGCAAGTACATGGCCCCATCTACGAAAGCTGGAGTAGCAAACGTTCGGCCTGTGACTTCGTTCTTCTGGACGACTTTAAATGATTTGGCTGGTTTGACCCAATGGGCGTGACCATCTTCGTCTAGGAAAAGAATCAAGCCATTGGCGAACACTGGTGACGCCGAGAAATTGCCTCCGAGTCGTTCCGTCCAGTTTTGATTTCCGGTCTTGGCGTCAACACAAGTGGCGATGCCCTTGTCGGATACAAAGTAAAGTTCGTCTCCAACCAAAAGCGGCGTTGGTGTGCTCGGGGCGCCGCGTTGGACACGCCAAACGACATTGGATTCTGTGACATCGCCGTTGCCTCCAAGTCTAACGGCCATCAGCTCGGGGTGATCGTAATCGTGGTTGTAGAAGACCATGCCGTGGCCGATCACAGGTTGCGGAACGACTGACCAACCTGGCGCACGGACGTGCCACAGCTCTTCGCCACTGGATACATCGTAAGCGGCAAAATGATCCGGCCCCGGCGCCAACAATTGGGCTTTGCCATCGATAACGGTAACCAAAGGTGTGCCGAAAGAGTGACAGATCCGGCCCTTGATGGAGCGCAGCCGCTGCCAGGCGATCTTTCCATCGGATGCGTTGAGTGCGACAACAAACGGATCCTTGCCTCCATCGCAAACGATAAAGAGTTTACCCTCGTGCAGAATGGGAGAGCCGCCGCTGCCATGAACGTGCGGATAATCTAGATCGGTATTTTTCCAAACAATCTCGCCATCCTTTGCAAGTCTCGCGGTACCCAATGCGCCGAAGTGAACGTAGATTGCATCCTCGCGCACGATGGGTGTGGAGCTTGCGTGGCTGTTCTTGGTGTGGATCGCGGGGACGCTATCTAGTTTCCGAATCTCACGATCCCACAACGATTTGCCCGTTGAGGCGTCTATTGCCAGCGCTCTCAACGAGAGTCCCGTGCCGTTGGTTACGGCCGTCGTGAGATAAACGACACCATCTGCAATCACCGGTGAGGACCAACCAAGTCCAGGTAATTCTGCTTTCCAGGCTACGTTCTCTGTGTCGGACCAGATCAAAGGAGCCGGGGGACCGGAGGCGGTTGCATCGGCCTTGGAGCCACGAAATTCGGCCCAGTCTCCGAGCCAGGATGCACATAGCAGAACAGTTAGCTTCAACATGGTATCGCGCTTTCGAAAAGGTCGGTTGGATGGTTGCTCGTTGACTCAGGAGGGGAAACGAAGAAGGGAAAAGACACGCACAGCATTTCCGGGAGCCGCGTTTGGGGGGCATGGCTGACGCCTGTCAGGGTCGCAATAGCATAGCACGGACGGTTCATGACGATTTTCCAATAGAAGTTGCAAGAATTGAAAGAGAATGTGCTAACGTCGAGCGGTTTAATTTTTAATTGTACAGCGAAAGTTGGGGCCTGTAGATTGGAATGGATCATTGATTGAGGTCGGCGATGACGCAGCCCGTGGCTTTTTCCGAGTAAAAAGTCAAGTCTGACCCAGCCAGGAGTGCATTCAAGACGTCGCGCAGGTCATGTTGAGTAGGACTCGCTCGAGACTTGTTAAGGTCCAGGTGGCGATCGTCGATGCGTCCACGATAGATGTGTCGGTGCGAACGGTCGTACACGGCTACTTCGGGCGTGACGCTAACTCCAGTGGCCTTTACCAATTTGTGATCGGGATCCCACAATGCCGCACACGGATATTCGTATTCTCGCAGGTGCTGGCGAATCCGGTCCTCACTCAATGAAGGGTCGGGATATACGAGCCAGAATCGCACCTGGCGCGGTGCAAATTCTTCGACGATGCGTCCAACTTCCGGGGCATATCGATTCGAAATCGGGCAATCGGTTCGCGTGAAGATCAAGACGAGTGGCGCATTACTGGATTCTTTGTCGGGGCAGATGGGGCTTGTGTCAGAATCCCGCGTTTGAATTTGTGGGAACTTAAAGCCTATGCCAAAACCTCTTTCCTCCCCCACGCCCCGTTTCGGGGAGAAGGGGCCGGGGGATGAGGGGTTGCGGTTTTCGCATCCCGCAAAGATTAGCATCGCGATGCTTGTGAACCAAGCCAGGCATTCAAACGGTTTCATAAGTCTCATGACTTTGCTACTTTGACTTCTCTGCAGCGAGCGCCTCGCGGGCCAGATTGAGGTTGTATCGCGCGTCCTCCAAGTCGGGATTTAGTTTCAGCGCCTTTTCCAGGAGAGGGATAGCCTCTGCATATCGCCGTTGCTTGCATCGGACGACACCCAGATTGTTAATGGAAGGAGCGTGCTCCGTGTTAAGTCGAAATGCCAATGTGTATTGCGATGCGGCGGCATCCAACTCTCCCACGGTCTCCAATAGGCAAGCCAAATTATATCGCGCTTTATGATCCTCAGGTCGCACTTTCACCTCCAGCAGACATCCCTTCAGTTCCGACTCGAAATCCTTGCGGACTCGAGCAGCTTTTAGCAGATCGCGATCTTGTTCGTTACGAGGGAGGACTTGGACCCACAGGTCGCCCATTTCATCGGACGATTGTGGGCCAAACGTCACGCGGCGTGGTGGACTGCTGGGATTTCTGACATTTTCTGCAGAATTGTCATACGAAAACTCCATGGTCAAGTTCGCGCCCTTCTTAACCGGAATGGGTTTCGGAAATCGATATTCATCCTGCCACTTGAAATCCCATTCCGCGATCCGGAGCAGCGGTTGACGAGTTCCATCGCGATGAACAATGTCGCCCTGCATCCGACGGCCAAGATAATGAGCATGCGGATAGACGCTGAGCAATTCGACGTCTACTGGCAGTTGAAATTGATCCTGGATTCGATATTCGGAATCACCAGCCGGAATATCGATCGTTGGCAGCCCAAGACGCAGGACCATCGGCCGCAGGGAGGGAGGTTTGTCTGAAAAAAACAAACCGATAGAAGCTTCGACTTGTTCCGTTTTTCCACTCGGAATCAAATGCAACTGGAGCACGATATCGGTACCGGGATTCAGGTCCCAAGCCATGCCCGAAGGAGCTTGAAAAGGCATCTTCCCAGGAGTCCAACCGATGAAGAAGCCGTCAGGACTGCGAGCAGTCGATCCGTAGATCATCCCGCCAAATCCCGGTTCTGCATCCTCTTCGTCCAGGCGGCGCGATTGCACAGTAGAGTCGATCAGCAGAACACCATGATGGACAACTCGTGGACTTAACGGACGAATCTCCACAGCGCGAACGTACTTTTTTTCACTCAATTCTACAGGGATCACGAAATTTCGAAAGATGTCGCCTCCACCGGCTGGTAACGTAAAAGGTCGCGGAAATTGAAGGACCATATCCGGTCGTCCCAACCGCCAACCGTCGACCCATTGAGGCTGAGGCGGAAGGTCCGATGGGTCACCCTCCAATGTTCCACCATCAACCCATCGGCTAATCGATTCGATTTCGGTCTCGGTCAATACGCGCTGACCGGTGTAAGCGATGACTTGCGAATCCGGTAACCACGGCGGCATGAGCTTGCGGCGTACGACGTCGGCGATCTGCAATGCATGGCTTCGACATTCATCATATTGAAGCAAGGGAAAAGGCCCAGCTTCTCCCGGTCGATGGCAGCCCGCACATTGCCGAAAGAAAATCGGCGCAATGTCCCGAGTGAACGTCACAGCTTGGGTGGGTTGTTCCCCCGTCGGCTCCGCTAGCAGATCTGGTTCTTGTTCGGTTTCCAATTGATGATCCATGTTCCGTTCAGACTTCGTAAGGGCATCAGGGCTTTCTCTCGTCGCGAATGCGAGGACCAAGGCGATCGCCGCAAGACCCGCTCCCACTACAATCCTATATCGCTTGGTCATGAGTAAAGTCCTATCGTTTTCCAGCGTCACGCACTAAAACGGCTTGGAGGGAACTCGTCCATCGTCACCTCAGGCAGGAGCCGATAATTGGTTGAGACAAACACGAATCCTCGTTCCGTAAGCACCTTAGGTTTCAATTGGACGTCGCTCTTGTCGCCCGTTTGCCAAGCTGATCGGTTTGTCGGTGATCCATCCCAACCAGGATACCGCGTGCAAGGCATTCAATTGGACGACGAAGCGCTGACTAAATTGCCGCGCCGCCATCGACTGCTGGCCGGCATCGAACATCAACTAATAGATCAGCCCCAATTCATTTTCTGCCCGCCAAAGTTGATGTAATTCACTTTCAGTTTGGTGAATGTGTTGATGCTCTCCAGTCCTAAATCCTCTCCCAGACCGCTCGTGCGATGTCCTTCTAGTGGAACGTTCCACTTCAGATAATGAGGACAATTGGTCCAGATGATTCCAGCATCCAGTCGGTCAGCCAACGTGAACGCGCGCTCCAGGTTGTTCGTCCATATCGTCGCGGCAAGGCCATAGATTGTGTTGTTTGCGATCCGAATGGCGTCCTCGTCGTTCTTAAATGTCATGACGGAAAGTACCGGCCCGAAAATCTCTTCTTGCGCGATGCGCATTTCAGGCTGAACTTGTGTAAAAACAGTGGGTTGGAAAAAGTAGCCTTGTTCGTGGCCTGGTATGGGTTTGGGAGTACCTTCCCACAGTACGTGAGCACCGGCTTCTTTTCCAATCTTGACGTAATTCTGAACCCGTTGCAACTGTACCTGCGAAATCAATGGGCCAAGATGCGTGTTGGATTGCATAGGGTCCCCGACGACAATGTTCTTGGCGCGTTGTTGGAATTTTTCGATGAACTCGTCCGCCATCGATTCTGCCACCAAAAGCCTCGAGCCTGTGGTACAAATCTGCCCGCTGTTGTAGAAGCTAGTGAACACGGACCCGGCCAGGGCTTGATCCAAATCAGCATCTGCAAAAATGATGTTGGGTGACTTTCCACCGAGCTCCAGGTGAACACTTTTGATCGTATCAGCACTGGCGCGAATGATACTACGACCCACTTCCGTGCTTCCTGTGAAAGTGATTTTCGGAACGCGTGGGTGTGCGGCAAGAGCCGCGCCTGTTGCTCCATCTCCGTGAACCACATTGATGACTCCAGGTGGGATTCCCGCTTCAACGCAGATTTTGGCAAACTCAGTGGTGGTGACTGGCGACTGTTCAGCCATTTTGAGAACAACCGAGTTGCCTACCGACAAGGGCCCGGCGGCTTTCCAAACGACCAACAAGAAGGGAAAATTCCAGGGCACGATTCCGCCGACGACGCCGTAGGGTTCTCGCTTCGAATAAGTAAAGTAGCCTGGGTCCGATGGGTAGGTTTTTCCAAACACATGGTCGGGGATTTGCGAGAAATACTCGAGTATGCCTGCGGCAAGCAGGACGTCTGACTTTGCTGCCGTGAGTGGTTTGCCAGTGTCCTTTGTCTCTAATTCGGCCAGATAATCGGCACGCTCGATGATCAAACGAGAAACGGCCCGCATCCGCTTTGCTTGTTCGGTCGCCGGCATCCGCGACCAAACTCCCGAATCAAACGATCGCCAAGCACTTTCCACCGCGCGGTTCACGTCATCCGTTTCGCCATAGGCCACGGTAGCCCAAGCTTGACCGGTTGCTGGATTGATGGATTCGAATGTCCGACCAGAAAGGGACGGCGTCTCCTGACCGTCAATGACATGGAGGACTTGTTTCAGACTCATCGTTCATTTCTCCTTGGCAACGATTCGAATTGCATCATAGTTAATAGTAAGTTCCTGGAACATTGTATATCACGAGGGCGTACAAATCACTTGGGGCATAGCTATTCACTGCGAGGGGATTGCGTGAATAGTCCAGTAGATATCCTCAGAAAATGCCTCGCCATCAGTTCCCAAGAGCTTCAACCGCAAATGCAGTTGATCTACCGGACGTAGTTGTGGCACATGCAGGGTCAACATTTTTCTATCGTCGCTGAGTTTGGCTCCTGCGATAGTGAGGTCCTGGGTACCCACTTCACCTGTTTCGGGGTGATGTTTATCTGAGCCGTAATTGCTGGTCCATTTATAATTCCATTGCTGGGCAACGTAGGAGGTATTGGTTGCGGCTAGGGGGGCGAGCGAAAAGTTGAACGCAATTCGCAATTCGCTTGGATAAACTTCGCAATTCGTGATCATCCTAGTTGGCTTTCCGGTATATCGAACACGATAGACGCCGCCGTCCGTCAATCCACCTCGACCGTTATCGTTCCAGCCATTCAGGCCAGTAACGTATACTTGTCCATCGACCGAGTTTACACGTCCTCGCATAATGCCACTTCCGAAATCGTGCGGGAATTTGACGAGTGCGGCTTGAGAGAGTCGATCAACGCTTTGCACCATCAAATAGAACAAATTACCTTGCCCATAGCTCATGTGCAGTAGACGGCCAGCCAACGGTCCAAATCGTTTGTCGTTAACAAACAACTGCCCGCCAGAAGAATTGTCGATTTCTTGCGGCAACCAAATCAACGGTGGATCAAATGTCTCGGGCGGTACGATCCTCTTGATGTCAATCTTGCCACCGTCTGGAGACCAAGCGCTGCTTGCCTGGTTTTGAACATATCCGTAGAAGCCACCAGGTCGAACTAGATTTACTTTGGAGGCAGGCATCCACGTGCCTTGGTTGTCACTGACCGTCAATCGACCATCAGGCAAAATGCCCATGCCATTGGGTGTCCGCAATCCGGTGCAGACGATGTCGCGTGTTTTTCCATCCGGCGATACTTTGACAATGGCACCTGGCAATTTGTAGTCGGTGTACTGTCCGCTCTTGGCATAATAGAAGTTGCCCCCTGCGTCCGTCTGAAGATCAAAGTTGAACGCATGAAAATAGGTGGAAACATCCGTGTCCGCACTAAAACTTTCGTAAAAGTCAGCTTCTCCATCCGCATTGAGATCATGCAGACGCGTCAACCGATCTCGGCAAGTGACGTAAATCAATCCGTTGACGACACGGATGCCGAACGGCTCGAACATTCCGCCGGCAAACCGCTTCCAGCGTACATTTAGTAAGTCCTCGTCGATGCCAGACACGATCCAAACGTCACCGCCAACGGTCGCGACGGCCATACGTCCATCCGGGAAGAAATCGATTGCCGAGGTGCGGAACCAAGTATTCCAGGGCGTTGATTCAGGGATCGTGATCGAGTCCACTGCATATGCGCCTGTTTGAAAACCACGATAGCCAACGGTTGAAATGATGTTTGGCCATCGCAGCTTCCCACCGTGAACCATTGCAGTGGCATCAATCCTATCGACGGCTGTCTCGATCTTACGTTCCTCTAATTCTGCGAAGCGAACAATCTCGATTCGTCGAGCCTGATCGCTGGCAGGTATTTTTACAACCCATCGTTGTTGGGAATCAGTCGTGAGCGTGGCCCCGTCGACGTCGTCAGTGAGCAGAGGACGACTTGACTGTGGTCCTGACTTTCCAACGGCAATAAGGAGAGCCTTGCCGCCCTCGACATTGAGTGTGTGCCGTATGGCTCGTCCGCCATTTACAGCGGTAGGCACTTCCAATATCTCCCGACCATCGATCGCATAGGCAAAGACAATCTGTTCCCCATGCAGGTAGTGTCCATGGTAGTCGAGCCATCGCTGCGGCAATGGCCCACGCGGCAAAAGGTTTTCTTGCGGGTAATCCAGGCTACCGTCATGGCCCCATTGCCAAAGCCCTAGACGCTCTAGAGGCCTCCCTTGAATTTGAGGATATCCTTCGCCGCGTCCACGTTTGTGTTGCGTGTCATCTACATCCAAGAATCCACCAGACCAGATTGCAGCCTGATCCATGGTATGCAAGTTATAAGCGATCGTCATATCACCAAGCTTGACCGACAATGCACAACGGATGTCCCCTCCGATCTGCGATGCGAGTGCAGGACCATAATCCCGATTAGCTGCGGGTTTGAATTCGCCCATCTCTGAACCTTTGGGTAGTGATTGCAAATACTCTTCTGTAACCGCTTGGTAATCGGGATTGGAACCCTTCATAAAACGATTGCGAATGTAGGAGACAACTTCGTAACGCTCACTAGGCGATAATGCTGAAGTTGCAGCCATCAGTCCATTGCCATGCGAAAGAGTCTTGAACATGCTGTACAGGTCGGCGCCAAACTTGAGCTTCTGCGTGCCGAACGCACGTGCGGTTGCCAGCGACGGTTTATTGCCATCGGGCCCATGACAATGAATGCATGATGCCTCGTAAATTTGCTGGCCACGATTGGATTTGCCACCTTCGATCTTTTGAATGATCTTGGCGTGATTCAAATTTGCCGTGTCATCCTTGGCCTTTAGCAGCTCAGCCGACGGCTTCAACTCATCTGCTTTTTCAGGCCCACCCTTATGTATAGCGAAGAGATAGCTTAGCAAGTCCAGGAATTCACTCTGCGACTTTAGCGACGCCACCGACCCTTCGGGCATCATGGAAATCTTCGAGTTGCTTCGGGCTTCGACGTCCGCCTTTTCAATAGTGATTTCTGCTTGCAAGTCTGCGAGGTCCCGCAAGACGATGTTCATTTCGTTCTCACGAACAAACATTCCATTCTTCAGCTCTCCATTGCTTGTCAATAGTTGAACGGTATGGTACCCATCGCGAATGGATTTTGACGGTTGTAAAAGCGCTTCGACCAAATGGACGTCAGTGATCTTCTCGCCTAATCGGGCAAGGTCAGGACCCAGCGGCGATTTTCCTTCACCAGACAGATGGCATTTCGTACACGCGGCAGCAGACGTATGAAACACGATAGCTCCGCGACGCGAATCACCTCGCAGCCGAGCTTCCGCTGCGATTCGCTCTGCGTCGACCTTACCCAGAAGCAGTTGCTGCATCCCCGTTTGAGCATATGCTGTCGTGTCGATCAACGCCAGCGTTAGCCACAATTGGCAAACCAATAGGGAGACGATGGGAACAAAGACAGTTCGAAGTACGCGTAGTCTCAAATTCATGTTGGCGTTTCTAAGCATCGACTTAGTCATCTTCTTCTAGCGATTTACCAGCAGTGTTGGGCGCAAACCAGATGGCGACCAGCCCTAGGGCATAGACCAATCCACAAAATGCGCCGGTCTTTGCCATCGAGTTGCCAAACACTTCCTTGAGCAGCCAGCCGGCCGCGAGGACTCCCAGCGCAGTGGCAAAGCGTCCAACATTGTACGAGAGTCCCATACCACTGGCGCGGACTCGCGTGGGAAAGAGTTCCGGTAAATACATAGGCAACCAGCCGAAGAACAGCGTGGAGGCGAACCCCTGCGCAGTAACGATCACAAGAAAACTATTTTCGAGCGGTGCGGTGTGTTGGAACATCGTCCACGTCAGTGAAACAGCGGCCAAGCTAATGAAGAAATAGCTCCACCGTCGTCCGAACCAAACGGCCACCTGAGCGCCCATGAAGCTTCCTACGATGGCACCGATCGCCCAATAGAACTGGACATTCCCTTTGTAGCTCTTGTAATAGGCGATTACTGTCGCGTCACCTCCCGTATAGTTTTTGAGGGCATCTGTTGTAACCTGGTCGGTCCACGGGATCATCCACTTGCTGGCTGCCCAGGCGCCCAGCAGGGGAATCGCTCCCAAGACAATTCCGAGCAATGTAAAGCGCAGCAATTTGGAGGCAAACAGTTCGGTAAGCGAAATGGAAGCGGACTTGACTTTGCCTCGATTGGCCAACCAAGTCGGGGATTCGGGCACAAAGAGTAGGGAGAAGACACCTAAAACCGCCGGCAGGGCAGCAATCTTGAAGACCCAACGCCACGATTGAGCATCGACTGCCCAACCATCCAACTTGGTGACTTGCCCAAACAACATGATGCCAACGTTAATGCCTGCGCCCATGATGCCTGCAATCAGAGCCCGTGATGCATTAGGCCAACACTCGGAAACCAAGGCGACACCATTCGGTAACATTCCACCTGTGCCCATCCCGACCAGAAACCTTAGCACCAGCATCTGTTCTTGAGTGGTAGCCCACGTGCCCAAGCCCGCGAATACAGAATAAATCAAAATGCTCAATGACATTGCACGGCTTCGACCCCAGCGATCTCCAAGATTCCCTAAGGAGATTCCGCCGACGGCCGCCCCCAACATGAGCGCTGCCGTGTACCATGCAAACCACCTGCCACCGTTCACTCGCGTGAATTCCTCTCCCATCATGCTCAAGGTCACGGGGAGAGAGGCCTGTGGCATCAGCCCAAGCTCAAAACCATCGAACACCAGCCCGCCAAAGGCCGCCATCAAGACGATGAAGCGTTGGACGGATGTCAGGGGTTTTGCACTCATGAAGCTGTTCTTTCGTGACGTAATTGGCGATCCAAACCGCCATAGATTCCAAGGTTATATCAAAAGTCGACCGTTGGCCTGTGCAACTGATTTAGCGCTTGCGCTGCGATATCGACTCCCACCAATTCGCTCCATGCGGCCAGCAATTTGCGTGTGATGGGGCCAATCTTTCCGTCGCCCACTGGCAGTCCATTAAACTTCGTAGCGGGCATGACGCAGTACGGCGTGCTGGTAAAGAACAATTCGTCTGCAGTATACAAATCGTACGGAAGCAGGTCGGCCTCAGCGATTGGAATGGCAAGCTGCTGAGCAAGTTCCAACACAGTGTCGCGACTGACTCCTTCCATGCAATTCGTAGAGCGCGGCGTACGCAAGGTGCCATTGGTAATAGCAAAGATGTTGCCTCCCTTGTTCTCGGCCACAAAACCGTGGACGTCGAGGATGATTCCTTGTGCTTGCGGGTCGACCAACTTGACCTCGATCTCGGCTAACGTGTACGCCATGCGGCTACGATTCTTGATGCGAGCGTCAAGCGATTGTGGCGGAATGATTCGGCTCATGGCTGTCACTGCATGGCAGCCGACTTCGTAAAACCTAGCCCAGCTAAGCAAGTCCAGGGGTTGAGTAAAGATCATCACGGTTGCTTGCGAACGCTGAATCGTTGGGTCAGCACCGGCAATCGATCGCCCACGCGAAATGTCGTGGACGAGCCAGCAATCGTCCGCCTGAAGCATCCAAGAGCGATTGGCATCGAGCACGTCGAGCGTGATGCGCATCATCTGCTGGGCATCGCAACCCGGATCGATGCGAGTGACTTTCAGCGACTTGTATAGCCGATCGAGCTTGAATGGACGATGCGAGAAAATGCGGGTTGACTCGGTCACCGTGTCCCCAAGCATCACCGCATTGTCAAAGATGGAAATGAGAGCCTCGCTCTCCAAAACCATCTCTCCCGAAAGGTAAACTTGTCTTTGATTCTTGGGATTGCTTGAGATTTCTAAGCTCCTTGGTTGGCTATTTGACCGAATGCAATGATACCAGAAGCACTCGCACGGCGTGCAGCAGGATGAAACATAGCATGATCCGAAGCTGGATTCGCAAGAATTCAGTGAGCACTGAATTCTACGGTCGTTTCTCGCGCGGTTTGGTTTGGACGGCCTGCGACGCTATTGGACAGATCTGGGGGCCAGCTATTTCTCGCCGGTTTCGGACCGATGGAAATCGAAAGGGCTAATTGGGATTGAGGAATATTGGTTGTCCTTTTTTAAAGCGGAGCCGGGCTCAGAAGTTGAAGTTCGGCGAACCGATGCGATGGTTATTGTGGAGGTGAAAGTTTGCCCGGCTATCCAACATTTGCGTTCGAATCGTCGAGAGATAGTACCTTGCTTTTGTCAGCATTGTTACTTCATTAACGAAGCAATCGCGGCCCCTGCTGGCTTTACCGCTCGTGTGTTGGGCGGCAACGGCTCTTGCATTCAAACATTTCAACGAAGCAATTCTGAAATCGCTCCTCAGGATCTGACTGAGATCAAGGAGGCATCATGTTAGGTTGCTACGATTTCTGCGGCCACTACGAATGGACCTTCGAGTGGTTGAATCAGCTTGGTGGCAAACCGCTGGTGCGTTCGTATTGGGATGAGGCGATTCGCGGTGATTCGCAGATACATGCCGCTGAATTGATCTTAAAGAACGGTATTCCAGGCATGGAAGAATATTGGGGCCATACTCTGAAAGACGAGGGAGCTGGATACCATACGACTTCGACCGAGAGCGTCTTTCGTATTGATATGCATGCTTGTCCGTCGAAAGGATTTCTCATTCGCAACGGTCTCTCGCAATATAACGATTATTGCGACCATTGCATGGGATGGGTTGGGCCGATGATGAAAGAGGCTGGCTTCACGATCGATCACGAGCACAACCATTGCGGTCAATGCTGGTGGGAAATTCGTCGCGCTACCGACACTTCGCCGCCGAGTTCGGTTGGTGAACTTAGCGGTGCAAACGACGTTCGAATGGATGGCAACTGGAAACAGCCGGAATTGCCAGACGTCTTTTTCAGATCCAATGACCCCGACGATAAAGTTGTACGATAAGATCGCTGCCACCTGTACCCACTCGGAGACGTCCCTTACAAGCACTTGTACATAAGTAAACTGGCATAACCATCACCAGTCAACACAACCGGAGAAACGAACATGGATTTACAGGATTTACAGGATGATTGTCGATCCGACTTACAGTACGAAGAAATCACTGAGAAAATCATCGGTTGTGCATTCGAAGTCATCAATGAGTTGGGAACCGGGTTTCTTGAATCAGTTT
>CAMDKL010000074.1 GCA_945900945.1 Pirellula staleyi DSM 6068 | reverse complement strand
AAGCAGTGTCAAATGCAAACAGAAACGCGTCAACGGACCGTTGCCAAGACCGTTTGCACTCCGGAAACACGTCAACGAACTGTCAACAAGCCAGTTACCGAGATGGAAACTCGTTCACGCAACGTCAACAAGTGCGTTATGAACACTGAGGAACGAACAACAACTGTTAAAGTGCCAAGCGTTGTTTCAAAGCAATTGACCCGCTCGGTCAGCAAGGTTGTCTGCTCGCCGGAAACCCGCACACGTATGAAGACTGTTGTAACGATGGTTCCGGAAACCAAGACCAAGGACGAAGTTACTTGCACGATGGTTCCTGAACAAGTTACCAAAAACTACACAGTAACTGTCTACGACGCTGTGAACGAAGAGAAAGCAGAGACGTACAACGTCTGTGTTCCTTACACGGTTACCGAAGAAGTTGCAGTAACCGTTTGCAAAATGGTTCCTCAAACGGTCACGGTTCCAGTATCGGTACCAGCAGCCTCCGGTTGCGGTGGCGGTGCGATCAGCGGCAGTGCGACCGGATCCGGCAGTGTTGTCAGCGGTACGGTTGCAAGTAATTCATTGCCCCGACCATGCGATCTGCGACTTGGTTAACCCGCGAAGCGGAGGGCAGGTCGCGAGCATTTGGCCAGTGGTGCGAGCGATTAGTTCAAGAACTTCGAAGAATCTAAAACGGCCCGTACAAGGTAACTTGTACGGGCCGTTTTTCTTTTGACTGGCCAAGCTACAATAGACCGCCCCAAAGGCGACCGGCGGATTAATTCTACCTGAGGCGCTTATACGTTCCAATAACTTCTAATTGTGCCTGCTATGACAACCTCACAGAGACTGACCGACCCGTTTGGCTCGCGCGATACTTTTCGTGCCCCACAAGGTCAACTTGGAATCTATCGACTTGCTAAACTCGAAAAAGACGGGATTGCGTCGATCTCGAAGCTACCTTTTTCCATTCGAGTTCTGCTTGAAGCGGTTTTGAGAAATTGCGATGGCTATCAGGTATCACAAGCCGACGTGGTGAATCTCGCACAATGGAACGCCGCCAAACCTGCGGAACTCGAGGTGCCATTCAAAGCAGCTCGAGTCGTCCTACAAGACTTCACGGGCGTGCCCGCTGTCGTTGACCTTGCCGCCATGAGAGATGGCATGAAGTCATTGGGAGGGGACCCGAAAAAAATCAATCCACTCATTCCTGTCGATTTGGTTATCGATCACTCCGTCCAAGTCGACTACTTTGGGGCAGCCGACTCGCTTGCCAAAAACGTCGAGGTGGAGTTCGAGCGCAACAAGGAGCGATACGAATTCCTCCGATGGGGCCAACAAGCGTTTAATAACTTTCGCGTGGTTCCGCCCAACACAGGCATCGTTCACCAAGTCAACTTGGAATTCCTGGCCAAAGTTGTATTTATAGGTAAGGACCATGTAGGCGCTGTGGCGTATCCTGACACCTTGGTTGGAACGGACTCACACACGACGATGATCAACGGCCTGGGAGTCCTCGGTTGGGGAGTCGGCGGTATCGAAGCAGAAGCGACCATGCTGGGCCAGCCGCTCTATATGCTGATGCCGGAAGTTGTCGGCATGAAATTGCTTGGCAAGCTATCGCCCGGTGCGACTGCAACAGATCTTGTCCTGCGAGTCACAGAAATCCTGCGCAAGGAAGGTGTCGTTAATAAATTCGTCGAGTTCTTTGGCGAGGGAGTCGCTCGCATGTCGCTCGCCGACAGAGCCACGATCGCCAATATGGCACCGGAATACGGGGCGACCATGGGTTTCTTTCCAGTCGACAACGAGACGCTTGTCTACATGCGCCGGACCGGTAGAACTTCAGATGAAATAGAACTGGTAGAACGCTATTGCAAAGAACAAGGATTGTTCCGGATAGATGGCAGCCCGGATCTAAACTATACCAAAGTGCTAACGCTCGACTTGAGCAGTATCGAACCATCCCTCGCAGGACCTAAGCGACCGCAAGATCGCGTGCCACTCAAGTCCTTGAAGACTTCATTTGCTAAGGCTCTTTCGGCACCGATTGCTGAGCGAGGTTTTGGTCTAACCAACGAGCAATTGTCATCGAAGGCAACCGTCTCGGACAACGGACACAGTTCCAGCATCGGTCATGGTTCGGTCGTCATTGCTGCGATCACTTCTTGCACCAACACGAGCAACCCGTCGGTCATGCTCGGTGCAGGTTTGTTGGCCAAGAAAGCGGTTGCACGCGGACTCACGGTGAAATCATTTGTGAAGACCAGTTTGGCGCCTGGCTCCCGAGTTGTCACCGACTATCTCGAAAAAGCAGGCGTTCTCGGTCCTCTGCAGCAGCTCGGTTTTCATGTCGTAGGCTATGGTTGCACGACTTGCATCGGCAATAGCGGGCCGTTACCCGAATCGGTCTCCAACGCGATCAATGAGGGAAACCTGGTCGCCGCCGCCGTACTTAGCGGCAATCGAAACTTCGAGGGTCGCGTCAATCCTCATACGCGTGCCAATTACCTGGCAAGCCCAGCCTTGGTTGTTGCATACGCAATCGCCGGTACGTTAGAAATCGATTTCGAAAATGAGCCCATTGGGCATGATCCCGACGGCAGGCCGGTGTTCTTTCGGGAGATTTGGCCGACTCAAGAAGAAATCGAACGATCAATCGAACAAAGTGTTCAGCCGGAGATGTTTATTAAACTCTATTCGAGCGCCTTCACTTCGAATGAAACATGGAACGCGATCCCCATCACTCCAGGTGAACTCTACAAGTGGGATGAAAAGAGCACCTACATCCAGCTTCCACCATTTTTGGAGGGGATTACAACCAAAGAAGGATCTATTGTACCGATCCATGCTGCACGCGTGCTGGCCGTACTTGGCGACTCGGTAACCACCGATCATATCTCGCCAGCCGGCTCGATTGCCAAAGATGGGCCTGCCGGACGATTTTTGGTAGAGAATGGAGTTCACGCACGGGATTTCAATAGCTACGGTGCTCGTCGTGGCAACGACCGGGTTATGGTTCGAGGCACGTTTGCCAACATCCGAATTAGGAACGCCATGACTCCGGGGTTCGAAGGTGGGGTGACAAAGTATTTGCCGACCGGGGAACAGATGAGTATCTACGACGCTTCGATGAAATACCAAGCCAGCAAAACGCCGCTAGTGATCCTGGCTGGATTGGAGTACGGAACCGGTTCGTCTCGCGACTGGGCCGCAAAGGGCACTCTTCTTTTGGGCATTCACGCAGTTATTGCTGTATCGTACGAGCGCATTCACCGTAGCAATTTGGTGGGCATGGGTGTGCTACCGCTCCAATTCATCGAGGGGCAGTCCGCTCAAACTCTTGGCCTCACTGGAGAGGAATCGATCGATATTCCTTCGCTGAGTAACAAACTCCAGCCGCGGAGCCGTGTCGAGGTTATAGCCACGAAACTCGATGGCACCAAGCACTCTTTCGAGGCCCTCGTTCGGATCGATACACCAGTCGAAATCGACTATTATCGTAACGGTGGAATTCTCCCAACGGTCCTTCGCAAACTCGCGGAAGCTTAGGACGGCATGCGAAAGCGACGACGGCCAGTCATTACGATTACCAAAATCGCGATCTTTTTAGCGGTGTTGACAACCATGTTTGCCATGGCAGCGTCAGGCTCCATTGTCATTGCGGAGGGCAGAAGCTTTGAGGAGGGAGTCCATCAATTTGCCTTGAGCGTGATGCTGGTAGCGTATCTGTTCTTGCTCAGTGTGCTGATGGGCGCTAAGCAAAAGCAAATTGAATCCCTTAGTATCGTTGCCCACGACAATAGTCTCTTGGTTTCGCCTTGCGGCATCGACAGTTGCCTTATTCTTGACCAAGTTCGAATAGATGGTTCTGGAGTCAAGCATGCAAAGCACCGTCGCGCAGAAATACGAATTGTTGTTGCGAGAGGTGCTTCGATTTCTGAATCGTTCCTGGACTTGCTTGCTCAATTTCCGAACTTGACTCTACTCGACTTGCAAGACGCCAAGGTGGCTCCCGATTTTTGGGCCAATTTAGAAGAGTTGCCAAGTGTCTCGCATGTCTTAGCGACCAACGCTATTCCAAGCGACCAGCTTCGCAATATTTCTATATCGCTTCCAGAAGTCAAGTTTTGGTTGGACAAGCATAGGAATCTTGTCATCGGTTCCAAAGCAGCAATGTACCCCCGTGGGCAATGAAATGAATCACACCCAGCGAGCAATGGTCTACCTCATCGGCGCGGGACCTGGTGATCCAGGCTTAATCACCGTTCGAGGTGCGGAGCTGATCGGTCGGGCTGATGTAATTCTCTATGATGGCTTAGCCAACGAATTGTTGCTCGGCTACGCATCGATCCATGCGGAAAAAATTTGCGTTGGCAAACATGGTCATGGAGGTATGTGGACGCAATCTCAAATCGACGACGAAGTCGTGCGTCTCTCCAAATTGGGAAAATCGGTCGCGAGGCTAAAAGGCGGAGACACTGGCATCTTTGCCCGCACGGCGGAAGAAGTCGATAGGCTCGTCGAGGAAGGGATCCCATACGAGATCGTCCCCGGAATCACCGCAGCTCTTGCGGCCAGCGCTTTTACGGGTATTCCGATCACCCATCGAGATTGGTCGTCTGCCGTGGCCTTGGTCACTGGGCGATTGCAGAGAGCTGATGACAGCGAGGATGCTGAGGAGTCGCTCGATTGGAATGCACTGGCTAAATTCCCCGGTACGCTCGTGCTCTATATGGGAGTAACGACAGCCGCTCATTGGAGTGGTAAACTGATCGATGCGGGCAAACCACCATCGACTCCTGTGGCCATGGTTCGCCGCTGCTCCTGGCCAGATCAACAGGTGATCCGTTGCGATTTAGGAACAGTTGCGGCGACCATTGCCGCGACTCCTGGACTGCGTCCACCCATCATTAGCATTGTTGGGGACGTGATTCGAATGGCAAAAAAGACGGATTGGTTTTCGATGAGACCCTGGTTTGGAAAACGAATTTGGGTTACAAGCCCTACACAATCAGCACGCGTTCTCAGTCAAAAGTTTGCCGAACTAGGTGCAGATGTCGTTCAGCAGCCAGTCATGACGATCGAATCGCCAACGGATTGGCAAGCTGTCGATGCGACTCTCCAAACGCTCGACCAACACGATTGGATTGTCTTTAGCAGCGTCTATGGCGTCGATGGATTTTTTGCTCGATTGCGAGCTCTTGGTAAAGACGGACGCAGCCTCTATCGCTCCAAACTCGCCGCCGTCGGATCGGGAACTGCCGCCGCGCTGGCCAAGGTTTCCATGTTCTGTGATATGGTTCCCCAAGTACAAGGAGCCGAGGCTTTGGCGGATCTATTGGTTCATCATTGCAAGGATCAGCGGTTTTTGTTTGTCCGAAACCCTGACGGCGAGACCGCAGCGATGACCCGTCTCGCACAAGCGGGCGCAACCGTCGCTAGCTTGAATGTCTATCGTCAAGTCCCCGTAGAATCGTTGGCCACCCAATGGCTTGAACGAGTAGAATCCGGCGAAATTCATGCCATTACCGCCACCAGCCGAAATATTGCAAGCCAAGCAGTGGCCTTGCTCGGAAGCCTTAGTCGCGACCAGAAATGGCTAAGTTTGTCGCCGTCGATCACTACGAGACTGCATGAACTTGGATGCTCCAATGTTCAAACAGCCCGCGAGCCTAGCTTTGATGCGATGGTCGAGTTGATACCTGACTTTGGTAGTGGTGCGGCACAAGCCTAATGTCGGTCTCTTTGCGGTTTTCGTGAACCGGTGGGCGCTAGCCCCGGGCCTAAATCGCCCTGCAATTTCGCTTGTGATGCAGAGGCTAGCCTAGAATCTCTAGCCGTTTCGATCCCCGTGCAACCAAACCAATTTGCTGGGCTCGATCGGATAGTTCGTTCAAGGCAGCTTGACCAACTGCACCTAAATGAACAGTCCAGTCATTCACATACAAATCGACATGCTGCATGAGCACAGTATCGTCAAACTCTTGTGCGTAATGACGCATGGTGGGTAGCGTCTCATTGCGATGGGTCATGGCATAGTTCAAAGAATCCTGAATGACCGCCTGCACGGTAAGCAACGTATCTAGTCCGAGCGAGCGCGAACCAACAATTCCGCCCAACGGCAATGGACCATTTGTTTCTGCCTCCCATCGAGTGCCTAGATCCTCGACCAAAAACAACCCTTCGTCTTGCCAAGTGAATCGCCCCTCGTGAATACAGACGCCGAAGTCCGCTTGCTGACTCTTTAGTCGCGGCATGATCTCTGAGAATACGACCTGTTCGAGCCTCGAAGTCCTAGGATAAAACAATTGAAACAGGAGCGTTGCGGTCGTGTGCTCGCCTGGGCACAATGTCACCTGTTCCGAAGCAATCGGACGACCGTTATCCTTCGCAGATAGCAGCAGTGGTCCGACACCGAAACCCAAGGCAGAGCCACTAGGCAAAACCAACATCCGATCGGCGATCAACAACGCAGCATGAAAGCTGACCTTGGCGATATCGAGATCCCCTCGAAAGGCTCGCGAGTTCAGCTGTTGGATGTCGAGCAGCTCGATCTGAAAATCGAGCCCTCGCCAATCAATTCTTTTGTGCATCATTGCATGGAATGCAAACGTATCGTTGGGGCAAGTGGAAATCCCCAATCTTATGGACCGACTCATGAATCGAACACCTTGAGGATTGACTTTTCGACAGCAAGCATCGCATCGCGAACTAGCCAGTTCTCTTGGTTGCGGTCGCCAGCTCGGTTGGAAATTCCTCGCACGATGCGTAAAGGAATCCCTGCAAAACGGCAGGCGGCGGCAACCGAAAACCCTTCCATATCCTCCGCGACTGCACTCGGATATTTTTTTAAACGCAATCGAACATCGTGTTCGTTCGCAGAAGCAGAACAGCAAGTTAACAAAGGACCGCTTACTGCCACGTTGTCATTACCTAGGTATATTGAATCGGAAATCTGCGGAGCACCGGGCCATTGGCTCCAGCCCATTTCACTAGCGGAAATAAAATCCGCTCCAGTGCCGGCGCCAATTCCGAAGCATATTGTCCTATCAAACTCGACCGATGAGCCCACCGGAATCCGCGAATCCAGTGCTCCCGCGATGCCTGTCAAAAGGACCTGTTTCGGCAAATGCTCGGCCAATAGCTGAGTCGTTCGAATCGCTGAAACAATCGGACCGAATCCGCAAATTCGAATTTCACCATGGGTATTCTTGATCCGTTGGATAAACGCCGAGGAGAGAAATCCCAGTTCGAACTCGGTTGGCACGAGGAAAAGCGTTGAGACCATGCAAGTCACCGATTACTTCAGTAGGACAATAAATCCGGATTGTTCGAAATGCTCGTCCTTAGTCAGCGATTCTTGCAATCGACGCTCCTTCATTACGCGAAAACTTAAACAGTCGGTGAATGACCACGCTTGATCCAAGTGCTTTAGAAAGAATGTCTGAACAGCCTGAAAACGTTCAGGGTCGGTCCATTCGATTCGACATACCGCAGAACTAAAGATCCTATCGAAATACCCTTCCAACAATGCACGATATCCATGCGCCTTGAGCAGCGTCGCAGTCTCATCGATAATATAGTCCGTTGTGACGAAGCCTCTACGTTTCGATGCAGCCAATTTCAGGATACTCGTCGCTTCTTTGTGCCGATCATCCTTCTGTACCAAAAGTGCATAAAAGCCGCTTGTGTCAATAAAAATCTCATTCGCCATAAACCAATCGATCCATTTCCGAATTGGACAACGATTTGCCATTCGTGGCAGCCAATTCATTCAGTCGATAAAACGGATCCTCCCCGTTGGCAGCATTTTGGCCGATTGGCTCCAGTCTCGCGACCGGTTTGCCGCGGTATGTAAGAACGATACTCTGCCCCTTCTCAACCGATGCCAAAATGGATTTCGCCCTTTGTCGGAACTCCAGTACAGAAATCGACTTCATTTCTTACTCCAGATTTCGATTATTGAAGTTAAACATCAAGTTTAAGTCCAACGAAGTATACCTAATCGTCTGAAGCAGAGCAATAAAATTAGACAATTCTCAGCGAACGGAGAAATTCCGTTCCGCCAGCTGGGCCAGGCGTTGCCAGGATAGATCCTCGCCGGCCGCTTCCAGGAAACTATGCGCTCTATCCCAGTCTGCCTCGGTTTTCATCTCAAATCGAAGCGAATTATGGTTCAGCTGTTCCGGCAATGGAATGAGTTTGGTTTGGAACAGGGCCGGGTTTCGCCGGATGATATCTGGCACGTCACATGGCTCGGCAAGCAGATTCTCATGATCCATTTTAGCAATGGCTCCGGATGAACACATTTCACCTACCAATCCTAAAGACTGCAACGAAAATGCAGGCCGATTGGGTGATACAAATCCAACAAAATCAGTCGTCGGATTGGCCCAACCTCGCGAAATCAATCGATCAAGCAGCATGGGGTCCATGAAAGGACAAAGGGGACTTGAGAAAACGATCCAATCTGCACTCAATCGATCGGCCAATTCTTTTGCCCGCTGTGCTGGCGTGCTCAAAGCGCTTGGCATCCATCTCGCGTTGCAAAGTCCTGTCTGGCTGATCAGTTCTCGATACTGAGGCGGGCCAGTGACCACGATCGTTTCCATCAAGGTGGATTCGCTCAATCGGCGAATGCACCATTCCAAAAGAGTCAAACCATCAAGTCGACGCAACGCAGATTCGACCCGCGTCATTCGGTGCTCTTTAGCACTTGTCACAGCGAGATCAATTAACGCTACAGTTTGCTTAGGATTCGTCGCCATACAATGCTCCATGCGTGTAAGTTTTTAGGCGGATTTTGAATCACTGGCTTCCCGTGCATGCTGTGGATTCAAGATGGGGCTAAGGAAAGGCACAACGGAAGAGATCCAATCTATCGCTCGACCGCACCGGCTGCAAGCACCCCTGTACATCGGCAACTATTTTTCCTGTGAGTGATGCCTCAACACCTTATAATAGCGAAATCATACACGGAGAGGCGAGTAGGGTGAGTCGGGGTAATTATTCCCGACTCTGCCCTCTCATCTGCCTCCTTGAACTTTGATCTAAACGGCAGTACTCCCGCCCCGCAAGTTCGCTTGCGTATCGGTCCGCTTCGCTTGACGCGGTTGTAGTCTCGCTTCCTCCACCAATCGTTATCTTTTCGGAGACCAGCTCCTTGTCAGATACGCTGTCGGTCTTGCAACTGCTTTCCGCTCACGGTTACCTCCGATTGGACCGGTAAAGGACTCTTGCCTTCAATTACTAAACCATGCCTAACGCAACATTGCTTACTTCTCCTAGTGCTAGCTTTCCGATAAGTTTTGATCGCACAGGTCGAAAAATTTGGTCATTGGCCATCGATAGATCCCGGTAAACGCTCCTGTTTCATTAGGGTTTCTTTAGTAGACGTTACATGCGTGAAAGTCGCGGATATCGCATCCACGCGAACCTTCCCAAGCTTTTGCAACGTCGCGATGTTCTTTTGGTAAATTCCAGCCGCATCCGGAAACGATTCAAGGGCTCGCGTGACGTTTGCCTCTCGCAACAAATGAAGCATCGGGTACGGCGAACGATTGGTGTAGTTGGTTACGTCGTCGATTTCGGTATCTGCAAATTGATACTGTGGGTGAAAACTCGCAACCTGAAGGATGCCATCCATTTCCAACTCTTCGATTGCGGAATCGCAGACCGAAAGGAAATCGTTGTATTCGACGAAATCGGACAGCACTTCTGGGTGGATCAATAGCGTCGTTTCGATTTGTTCTGGGTCGGCTGCAACCAACAAACACAATTCCCTTTTCAAGTCGGCTAGCAATACATCGCTATTATTTGCAGAACTGACGACATAGCGAATCTGATTTTTGACATGAACGGCTTTTGCAAACGGACATAAGTTTAGACCGATGACGATTTTTTCGAGCCACTCGGTGGTCGCTACGATTACGGTAGCTGAGAAAACCAATTTTATTTTGGAAATCATCGCCATTAAAGTTTCTGCCGGCCACTTAACGCATCGGCAAGTATTTCTTTGTTGGTGAATTCAAGTACGCTACCGCTCGTGACACCGCGTGCTAACCTCGTCATTTCGATAGGAAACTCGTTGAGTTGATTCGAGATGAAGAGTGCCGTTCCATCTCCTTCTACATTTGGGTTGGTCGCCATGATGGCTTCTGAAAAATTGCCGTTCCGGACCCGTTCCACGAGCGCATCGATCGTGAGTTGATCGGGTCCGATTCCTTCTAATGGAGCGATCCTGCCCAGCAACACGTGATAAAGACCTCGGAACACCCCCGACTGTTCCAGCGCGATGAGATCCCGGGGTTGCTCCACAATGCATAACAGCGAGGTATCACGACGCGAGTCCATGCATATGCCGCAGAGTTCCCCTTCGGCTAAATTGTAACAAACCGAGCAATAACGTACGTTTTGTCGCACGCGACGGATCGCATCGGAGAGTGCAAACGCCTCGGATTCATGAACTCGCAGCAGATGGTACGCAAGTCGCTCTGCCGTCTTACGACCAATGCCTGGCAATCTGCCTAGTTGATCGATTAATTCGGTTACTGATTGTGATATCTCACTCATGTCGCCAATAGTTCTCCTTGGTATCTATCGAGGCTGTTGATAACATATCACAAGCGGTTTTGAACGCTAAGTTGATTTCACCTGATCCCTCGCTTTTTCCCGGTTGCTATGTCCGTCCTGTTGCAAATTAGAAACGCCTCCAAACACTACGGTGACCAGATTTTGATGGAAGATGCAGAATGCACCATCATGAGCGATACGAAAGTCGGGTTTGTCGGCCGAAACGGGGCTGGCAAATCCACCTTGCTCCGCTGCATTCTAGGAGACGAAGAGCTCGATACTGGGCTAATCATCAAGCACCCGAAGCTCAACATCGGCTACCTGCGCCAACACGATCCGTTCTTGCCAGGCGAAACTTCCCTCGAATTCATGATGCGTGACAGCGGTCAGCCGGACTGGAAATGCGGCGAAGTTGGCGGCCAATTCGAACTGAAAGGAAAATACCTCGACGGTCCAGTCGGTGAACTATCGGGTGGATGGCAAACACGCGTGAAACTTGCGGCGCTCCTTTTGCATGAACCGAATCTGCTGCTCTTGGACGAACCGACCAATTTTCTCGACTTACGCACCCAGATCCTTTTAGAACATTTCCTGCGCGATTTCCATGAAGCCTGTCTGATCGTTTCGCACGACCGGGCTTTCTTGACCGCGACCTGCGACGTGACGCTCGATCTGTCGATGGGGAAATTGACCATGTACCCTGGCAAAATAGATGACTTCCTCGTCTATCAACAAGAGCTCAGCGAACACGACCAGCGAGTCAACACCGCCAACGAAGCCAAACGCAAACAATTGCAAGAATTCATCGACAAGAACCGGGCTCGCGCGAGCACTGCAACGCGAGCTAAGTCCAAAGAAAAAGCGCTCGGCCGACTGGAGTTTAAAGATGTCCAAGGCGAACAAGCCCGTGCAACCGTTCGAGCTCCGATGGTTGAACCTCGCAAGGGACCAGCCGTGCGTTGCAAAGACCTCACCATCGGTTACGGTGACCATGCGATCGCCAGCGGAATCGATCTGGAAATCGAACACGGTTCACGAGCCGCAATAGTGGGGGACAACGGCCAGGGCAAGACGACATTGCTGAGAACGCTGGTCCAATCCCTCCCAGCACTGCAGGGGGAAGTCAAATGGGGATTCGGCTGCGAAATTGGTACTTATGCCCAGCACGTCTACAGCAGTCTGCCCGAGCGCAAAACGGTGCTGGAGTACCTCGAGTACGAAGCGATCCCTGGTACCAAAAACCAAACCATTCTCGACGTCGCGGGTGCAATGCTGTTTCGAGGGAGCGCAGTCAAGAAAAAGATTCCTGTCCTCAGCGGTGGCGAGCGAGCCCGGCTTTGCATGGCCGCTCTCTTGCTGAGCAAGTCCAATATCTTAGTCTTGGACGAACCCGGTAATCACTTGGACGTGGAGACCGTCGAGGCGTTAGCAAACGCGCTCATTGAATACAAAGGGACCGTTATATTCACCTCGCACGATCGTCACTTCATGAAACGAGTCGCGTCGAGCATTGTCGAAGTTAAGGATGGCACGGTTGTGAACTACCGAGGGGACTACGATTCGTATCTCTATATGGTGAACAAGGAAATCGACAATGTTGAGAGCGAACGAAAAGGAACCAGCCCAAAAGCCAATGACAAACCGGCCGCTCATGCCAAACCCAAGACGACTGTTCCAAAAGACCGTGGCCACGTGTCACTCTCAACTCCGAATCGAAAGGGAAGTAACACCAGCAAGAACATCATCGACGACGATCGGTCCGTAAAACGAGAGGTAGGTCAGCTCGAAAAAACGATCGCAAAGCTGGACGCCCAGAAAAAGTTGCTGAATGAACAACTAATGCAATCTACCGAAGCGATCGCGGCCATGAAGTTGCACGAAGAGTTAACCAAGGTAACGACCGAATTGGAAACCGCCGAAATGCGATGGGCGGAATTGCAAGAACAACTCGAAGCGTTGGAATAGCGGCTATAGGAAGTCCGCCGAAGACTAGTTTCTCAAGTTCGGGAATGCCCGGAAAATTGATGGCCACAGTGGATCGTACTGCAAAATTTGACGTCTGCATCATCGGTGGAGGTATCCTTGGACTTGCAACTGGATGGCAACTGACAAAGGATCGCCCTGATTGGAAGATTGCCTTGTTGGAAAAAGAGCAAGACTTTGCGTCGCACCAAACGGGCAGAAACTCAGGAGTGATTCATTCTGGGATTTATTACAAACCCGGGTCACTCAAAGCCATAAATTGCCGCGAGGGAAAACACCAACTCCAAGCTTTCTGCGACGAGCATGCTATCGAATACGACCTATGTGGTAAAGTGATCGTTGCGGTCGACGAGACCGAAAGCGAGTCGCTACAACGCATTTATGAACGTGGCATAGCGAATCAAGTTCGATGTGAGATAATCGATCGAGATAGGCTTCGTGAACTTGAACCGCATGCTGCAGGAATAAAGGCAATCCATATTCCCGAGACAGGGATCGTAAATTATCGTCAAGTATGCAATCGGCTAGTTGAGCTACTGCGGGCACGTGGACATGCTATCGTAAACAATGCCAAAGTTACGTCGATCAGGCTAGAAAGTGGAGGACTCTCACATGTTGCATCCACGTGGCAAACCGTTTCAGCTCGGTTGATCGTCAATTGCGCTGGGCTTCATTCCGATCGCATAACATCCCTCGCGGGAGATCGACCGACTGCAAAGATCATTCCGTTTCGGGGCGAGTACTTTGTCTTAAAACCAGAGGCAGAATTGCTTTGCAAAAGCCTTATTTATCCAGTCCCAGACGCCGACTTTCCATTTCTTGGCGTTCATTTCACTCGCATGATCCAGGGTGGTGTTGAATGCGGCCCGAACGCCGTTTTCGCGTTTGCACGTGAAGGCTACCACCGTACAACCATCAACTTTCGAGACCTAGCGGAAAGCGTAACGTATTCGGGGTTCCTCCGATTGGCATGCAAGCATTGGAAGATGGGAATGAGTGAAATGTGGCGTTCATTTAACAAGGCCGCTTTTGTACGAGCGCTTCAGCGTTTGGTTCCTGAAATCGAATCACACCATTTAATTTCCGCACAAGCGGGAGTTCGAGCACAAGCGGTATTGCCTTGCGGCGCGATGGTTGACGATTTTTTGATCACCGAGTCGAATAATGCCATCCACGTAAATAACGCACCTTCACCGGCAGCCACTGCGGCCTTCAATATAGGACGGACCATTTCCGATCGCATTGTGGCGAGACTCGATCCTTGACCAAAATTCCACTTGGGACCGTTCGAGAAATTATTGTCGTGGATCGCTCCGTGATCCAACGTTCTGATCGCGGAGCGATCAGCGACAATGCGACAGTTAATTATCGAACGGGCCTTGGTGACACTTCCATGTTCTTTTTGTGCACTCGATGTCTTATGATGAAAACGAAACTCCTGGTAGCGACTACATTATTGATGTTGTGCGTAGGACCGGTATTTGGCGATACGAGTCTCCCTAACATTCTATTCATCCTCGTGGACGATCTCGGTTACGGCGACCTTGCGTGCTATAATCCGCAATCGAAGATTCCGACTCGCAACCTCGATCAGCTTTCTTCGCAGGGGATGCGATTTACCGATGCTCACAGCCCTTCTACTGTCTGCACTCCATCGCGTTATAGTTTGATGACTGGCCGTATGGCCTTTCGAACCGGTTACCGAGGCGTTTTCTCAGGCGTTGCCGGTCCATGCTTGATCGAACCGAATCGACTCACGTTGCCAGGTATGCTACGCGATCATGGATACGAAACCGCGATGTTTGGAAAATGGCATATCGGTATGACATTCTTCGATCACGATGGCAGGATCATCGAAAAAGGAAGCTTGGAAGCGGTACAGCAAGCGGATTTCTCGAGAACCATTCCGGATGCACCAGTTCATCGCGGCTTTGAACATTTCTTTGGCACGGTCTGCTGCCCGACCACCGATTGGCTTTACGCCTACGTCGATGGCGATCGCATCCCTGTTCCACCCACGCAACTTCTGGACAAAGGGCCTCTCCCAAACCATGCCTATTCCAAGGACAATCGTCGCGGGATGATTGCCCCCAACTATGACTTGGAAAAGGTCGACCTCGTCTTTTTAGATAAGAGCCAGAACTTTATGCGGGAGCACGTCCGAAGCAAATCCGAAAAGCCTTTTTTCTTGTTCCACTCGATGCAGGCTGTACATTTGCCTTCGTTTCCCGCGAAGCAGTTCCAAGGCAAAACGAATTCAGGTCCACACGGAGACTTTATCTATGAAATGGATTGGATTGTCGGTGAGTTGCTTACGACATTGAATGAACTGAACATCGCTGACAACACGATCCTCATGTTTGCTAGCGACAATGGTCCTGAAGTGCCGACGGTGATCGCCATGCGTCACGATCATCAGCATGACGGTGCCCGACCGTGGCGTGGCGTCAAACGCGACCAATGGGAAGGCGGACATCGTACTCCGTTCATCGTACGTTGGCCTGGTAAGGTTCCGGCAGGCGCAGTTTGCGAACAGACGGTCAGTTTGACCGATGTAATGGCGACCTGTGCTGCCGTCGTGAATGCGAAACTACCAAACGATGCCGCTGAAGACAGCTACGATTTGCTGCCCGTATTGCTCGGGAAACAAGGAGATACACCGGTTCGTCCGTTCTTATTACAACAGACGTGGACACTTCAGATGTCTGTCCGTCGCGGCGATTGGAAATACCTCGACCACAAGGGTTCGGGCGGCAACGACTACGATCGCGATTCGTCGGAAATGAAGCCGTTTGCGATCCCCGACACTGCTTCCAACGCGCCAGGTCAGCTTTATGATTTGAAAACTGATCCCAGTGAAACAACCAATCTTTACTTCGAACACCCACAGATCGTGTCTGATCTCAAGTCGATTCTTGAAGAGAGTAAGCGGTCCGGACGCAGTGCACCTGAGCGAAATTAGCTACCGAAGTGCTGCATCCATGAATTTATGCGAATTTAGTTACCGTAGGATTTCATTGGCCGGATTTCATATGCTCATCCAAATAGCGGGCCAACAGTGAATAAAAATGCCGAGCGGTGTTGGTCCCTTCCGAAATCGAATGCGAGCGACCCGGATAGGGCATCACGCTAAACGGCTTGTTTTGCGTGATCAGTTCGTTGATCAACAACTCAACTCCTTGATAGTGGCAGTTGTCGTCGCCCGTGCCGTGCACCAGTAGCAAATCACCCTGCAACTGCTTAGCAAAAGTAAGTGGTGAGCCATTTAGGTAGCCTGATGCATTGTCATCAGGTAGACCCATATAACGTTCCTGATAGATGGTGTCGTAAAGCAGTTGGTTTGGAACTGGAGCCACTGCGATGGCTGTCTGGTAAAGATCCGGATGTCGAAAGATCGCGTTGAGGGTCATACTGCCACCCCCGCTCCATCCCCAAATTCCGACTCGATCACGATCCACAAATGGCCAGCGACCGAGGAGCGTCCTGGCTGCTGCAGCTTGTTCCTCAGATGCGAGAATTCCTATCTGACGGTGAACACACTTACGCCATGCTCTTCCTCGCGGCGACATCGTTCCGCGATTGTCGACGCTTGCAACAATGTAGCCTTGTTGGGCCAGCATCATGTGCCACAATCCACGCTGCCCCTGCCAAGCGTCTTTCACTGTCTGGCCGTGTGGTTCGCCGTAAACATAGAATAGCAAAGGGTACTTGGCTTTTGAGTCGAAGTTCTGTGGCTTGAGGCACCAAGCGTCCAGCGACATGTCGTTACCGATATCCACCTTCAAGAATTCGGTCGATGGCAATTGCAACTTGGCAAAATTCTCTTTCAGAACGTGATTGGTCGTCAGTTCGCGAATCACTGTGTGATCCGAGAGTCGAATCAATTCGGAAACAGGCGGCAGGCTCAACGTTGAGTACGTATGGACTGCATATTCGTTGTTCGGAGCAATATCGTAGGTGTGCGTTCCTGACTGGTTCGCAGGACTGATTCGCTGCGAAGCACCACCGCCGATTGCAACGCGATACAGATAGCGTTGCGTCGGATTTTGTGGTGAAGCCGCAAAATATAGCCATCCGTTTTTGGCGTCGACCGCTTCGACCTTGATCGCATCGAAATCGCCGGCAGTAAGACATTCCAGTTTGCCCGTTTCGATTTCAGCCCGATATGCGTGCCGCCAGCCATCTCGTTCGCTAATCCAGAGAAACTCTTTACCTGGCTTCAGCCATTGGACTGGATTCTCGTTCTCTAACCAAGTGTCTTCGGTCTCCGTCAGAACGGATCGCGTTTCGCCACTCCTTGCATTTGCGAGCATGACGCGGTTGATGTTTTGCAGGCGATTGAATTGCTGGAGGATGAGTTCCTGGCCATCTGGCATCCATTCCAGTCGTGCGATGTAGTGTTCACGCGGATCGCCAGGAACATCGAGCCACTTGACTTTCTGTTCGCGGGCAGTCGCTATGTTCACAACCCCCACGCGACCTGCGGAATTGCGTTCGCCGACCTTAGGGTATGCGAAGCGAATGGCGCGAGAATATTTGGCCGACGTGTTGTCGATCATGGTAAACTCGGGCACGCCCGTGGTATCGAATTGCCAGAAAGCAATTGAACTGCTATTCGGACTCCAGCGATAGCCATCCCGCAAATCTAGCTCTTCTTCGTTCACCCAGTCCGAGGTGCCATTGATCAACGTTGCGGATCCATCTGTCGTTATCGCAACATTTTGAAGATCTGAAAGTTTCTGCACGTAAAGATTGTTTTCGCGTACGTAAGCAACCTGTTTACCGTCAGGAGAGAATTTGGCGAACATCATCGTCGCTGGCGCTGCATCACCGCCGAGTTGCTTGAACTGGCGACTGACCAAATCGAGCAGCCAGTAGTCGCCACGCGTATTACGACGCCATACCCTTTGGCTGTTCGTATAGACCAGAACTTTTGTTTCATCCAATGAAAATTCGAAGCCATCGATTGCTATCGGCTCTTGCAGGCCCGTTGGTATAAACATCTCAGCCGCGGCGATAATCTTTTCATCGCCGGAGGCGCAATCGACGCGAACAAGGTCACGGCCCTTGCTTTCGCCTCCTGCTTGCTTAAAAGTAAAGTAGCTCGAGGAAGTCACGCTCCACGAAAATTGTCTCAATCGTTCTTCTTGAAAGTCTTTGTCCGCAAATATGCGATCGATCGTGAGTCGGGACGCATCAACACCAACATCCTTAGCTTTGGTTTGAACCGAAGCTTCCTGGGGTGACGCCAAAGAAACAATAGAAAAAGTAAATGCCAAGCAAAGCGACCCAAATCGAACGAGAATCGATCTCACAAAGAATTCCTCAAGTTGTAGGCAAAGGTAAACGAACGAGAATATGCAGCCACGAATGCTCATTCTACTCAAAATAGCAGATGGCGAGGCTGTGGACGTGGTGATTTATTTGGTAAGCGACGACTTGATGGCGATGTCCTGAGACGAACTATTCACTCGACCATCGTGCGCGGATAATCTTGAGACGCCGTTCTACAGTTGCGATCGAGTAGCCTCTTTGGGACGCTATCTCAGCGTTGTTGTATCCCTCTAGTCGAAGGCATGCGATCGTTTGTAATTCCTCGTCTCCAAGCATCGCAAAAAGACCTTTGCATTCTTCTTCTATCATCGCGATCCATTGAGGCGAAGGTGATTCGCCTTGAACCGCATCGATGCCTAAGGCATATCCTGAACTTGAATGGGAGCCAAACGCGGATTCTCCACGCACGTCTCCACTTCCCGCCTTCAGAGTTTGACTTTGCCTTTTTCGATCGATCACTTTCCTAATCGTTATCCTTCTGAGAAGTCGGAAAAGCCCATCCTCGGAATCCAACGCAGGAAAACGATTTCGTTGAACAGTCCGGAAGAAGCTTACCAGCGCGCAGGCTGCTACATCCTCGCCATTGAATGCGCGTTGCCGAACTCCCATCGCTGTCAGCCGTTTCTCTGCGAACCTATGCATGGATTCGAGTTGGCTCCAGAAACGGTGCGAGTGCTTTGGGGCCCGCTCTACTTTGCGTTGGGCCTCCTTGTGGCGTTGGTTGCATTGGCTTCCTTTGCGCACCTTGGGCATGGAAACATCAGTAGAGGTTTGGTGCCAGCCAGTGTCGGCTTGGCATTTGTTTTTTCGGCGATAACACAGTTAGGGAGCGATTCCTTTTTGCTCTTTGTCGCCTACGAAGCGGTCATGATGACTTTCGCATTGGGGATTTACATCGCTTGCCTCTGGTGTCCAGTCGAGCGACGGGGTGCAGGTTTATTGGCACTGGGCGTACTTCTTACTCTGGTTGCGGCAGCGGTCGACACGCAGCCCCTGACTTAATTCGATCATGTCGGCTTGTTTTTCGTTCAATGCGAAAAATCCAACACGCTGTTGCGTAGCTATATCAAGCGCTTTTTACCCACAGATTCTGCGGACGAGCCCGATCGTTAGTGTGTTGGACCCCCGAAAACGGTCCCAGTTTTCGGTTACGATTCTCCTTCAGAAGACTTTGTTCGTCAGTTTAGTCTTTCCAACTTTCGGGTGGTTTCTTATTGCAGATTTGATAAGTAGCATGTTGAGACCAAGTTTTGTGCAAATCCTGTTTGCGGGACTATTTCAAAGCGTGGTTGTTTCTGTGATGAAACACCCTTTCTTTTCGCCGCGATTCTGGCAGGGTACCGTAGTTTCCTTCATACTATCAACGCTTGGGGGATGGTTTGTAGCTTTCCTAATTTGTCGCGTGGCTGCCAACGAAGTCGACTCGAGATTCACAGTTGATTTATGGACAGGGATGATAACCTCAGTATTTATCGCAACGGTTGCTGGAAATTTATTCCCTCGTCACGTGGCTGTCGGAAACGACAAAGACGAAGCTGTATTCTCCCTCGCAACAAAACTAGTAGCTGTGGCTGTTTGTGTTTGCACGATTTGTGTCTGCATGATAGCGGTTTCTCTTCGTTTTTCGGGGCTCGAACAATTTTGTTTACAAGCACTCCCCTACGCACTTCTAGCGATGATTGGTATCTTGCTTCGATGTCAATTGAGCCTGAGGCGCTAGCCGAGCCACGCCGTAGGTAATCGGCTAGCGCCTCAGGCTCAGTAAGCCCTACATGGAAGAACATGAACGAACATAGACAGAGTGTCACGGATGCCTCGACGTGGGTGGTCAAGGTTGGGTCACGGTCATTAACGGATGACGATGGGCGGCTGGATCGCGTCCAAGTTGCGAATCTTGCCAGGCAGTTGCTCGTCCTGGTTGGCATGGGAAAACGCGTAGTTTTGGTCTCAAGCGGGGCGGTTGCAAGTGGTGTTGGCAAACTCGGGCTGCCGGGCCGGCCAACGGACTTGGCCACTTTGCAAGCGGTCGCAGCCATAGGCCAAACACACTTGATTCAAGTCTACGAGCAGACGTTTGCAGAACACGGTCGGCATGCGGCCCAGATCTTGTTGACAGCCTCGGAGCTGGATGACCGAGTCGCTTACCTCAATGTTCGTAATACGCTGCGTCGGCTGTTAGAAATGGGAGCTATTCCTATTATCAATGAAAACGACACCGTGGCCATTGATGAATTAAAGACGACTTTCGGAGACAACGATCGCCTTGCGGGAATGGTTGCTGGTCTTTTGGAGGGAAGTGTACTGGCCATCCTCAGCGACGTACGCGGTCTCTTTGATCGTGACCCTCGAGATCCTGCAGCACAGGTCGTTGAGACCGTCGAGCGAATTGACGAGCGCATCGAAGAGATGGTTCGGGATCGCAAGACGGGCGTTAGCAAAGGGGGCATGGCCAGCAAACTATCCACGGCAAAGTTTGTAACGATGAGTGGCCAAGCGGTGGTTATCGCTTGGGGTCGAGAGCCGAATGTTTTGATCCAGTTGGCACAAGGTGCAGCGGTAGGAACCCTGTTTATGCCTCAAGCGAAAACGCTCAATCCCCGAAAGAGATGGATTGGTTTCTCTGCCCAGACGGCAGGAACACTGACCGTCGACGATGGGGCGGCCAAAGCCATGTGCATGGATGGTCGCAGTCTATTGGCAATCGGCATCAAGCATGTTGACGGAGACTTTGGAAAGGGAGATATCGTCTCGATTGTCAATCCACAGTTGGTCGAGATTGCTCGCGGCCTGATTAACTACAATGCGGTTCAAGTCAAGCAAATACTTGGTTGCCGTAGCGATCGCATCGAGCAGATCCTGGGTCAGTGTCCCTACGAGGAAGTCATTCACCGGGACAATCTCGCGATCATGTAGTGCGAAGCAAAAAGGTGTCCGGTACCGTTTTCGGACGATTGCGCAAAAAATATCTTAAATGGGAACAGTACCGGACGTCCTTTCCTTCCACTCCTACAATCAATGTCGAACAAGTTCCTTGCACAATTGTAGCAAGATGCGTTCGACTTGTTGACCACCCGAGCGTCGTCGGAATACAATCGACAACTTGCAGAACATCCCCTCTCTAAAATTCCTCCATCCTGGAAAATGAATGTGACTGTTTTCCGTTTACTGACTATTTCACTGGCATTTTGTGTTTGTGCACGATGCGTCCATGCCCAGCAAACAGTTCCGCCGAAAGAGCCATCCAAGGCGGAGTCTAAGGCTGAAAAGCGTGCGATCAAAGCGAATGAAGGCGGTGCCAAAGACAAATTGGATGCGAAGCACACCAAAATAGAAGCGATGCCTCCATCAAACGGAACAGAAGACTTTACACCGTTTGGCATTTATGAAAACACCGCTCGAATGCCGGCAGCGATGCAGCCAGTTGCGACTCAGCTTCCGTTGCCGATTCATGTCGGCGACCGAATCATGTTGATCGGCAACACCCTGCTTGAGCGATCGCAAGAGTTTGGTCGCTTTGAAGCCTATTTGCAACAGAAGTTCTCGACGTACCAATTAAAAGTGCGCCATTTGGCTTGGTCCGCAGATACCGTTGATACCCAGCCGCGGCCTGCGAATTTCGCAAATACAATGCAGCATCTGACGCACGAGCAAGCAGATGTGATTTTTGCTGCGTACGGTTTCAATGAGTCCTTTGCTGGTGAAGCGGGTCTAGCCCTATTCCGAGCGCAACTTGCCGAGTTTTTAGCCGACTTGAAAAGAAAGACTTACAACGGCCTAACGGCTCCTCGCGTAGTTTTAGTTTCACCCATAGCCAATGAGAACGTTGAGAGCGTAAGTGCAGCGGACAAGAACAACTTAAATATAAAGCAATATGTCATGGCTATGCGCGACGTGGCCGCCGATCAATCCGTTGGCTTTGTCGATATATTCACCGACACGCAACGCGAAATGGAAAGCCCTGGCTCCGACCTAACTATCAACGGCGTTCACCTCAATGCTGCAGGTGACGAAGTCTTTTCGCGATCTTTGTTTCGTGGTGTATTTAGTGAAGAGCCTCCCAAAGTTAACGAGGAACTATTGAAAACTATTGTCAACAAAAACAGGCAATTCTTTCGCCGTTTTCGACCGTTGAACACGTTTTACTACACCGGCGGACGCAACAAGGATCATGGTTATCTCGATTTCCTGCCAGCCATGCGTAACTTCGATCTCATGGTTGCGAACCGCGATAAGCGGATTTGGGATATGGTTCAAGGGAAGCCTGTTCTGGCGCAAGTCGACGACTCCAATGTTCCGCCGCTTCCAAAGACGCCCCAGAGCCGCGGTGCGAACGAATGGCTCTCTGCAGAAGAAGAACAAAAGGCGTTTAAGATGGACCCGCGATTTGAAATCAATCTCTTTGCGGGAGAAGAGCAATTCCCTGAAGTTGCTGCCCCAATCCAAATGCGTTGGGATAGTCGTGGTCGGCTTTGGGTGAGTTGTTCGACGACATACCCGCATGTGTACCCAGGGAACGAACCGAACGACAAACTGATCATTCTGGAAGACACCGACGGCGATGGCCGCGCGGACAAATCAACTGTCTTTGCAGACAACCTCCATATTCCACTTTCATTCGAGTTTGGCAACGGCGGTGTTTATATTTCGGACATGCCAAATTTGACCTTTCTTAAAGACACCAATGGAGATGATAAGGCGGATGTTCGTACGGCGTTGCTAACCGGGTTTGGTACCGAAGACTCACACCATGCTCTGCACGATTTCACATGGACACCGGATGGCGATCTTATTTTTCGCGAGTCGATATTTCATCACACTCAAGTCGAAACAGCGTACGGACCGGTTCGCCAACAAAACAGCGGTTGGTTTCGTTTTTCTCCACGCTCGCAACGGCTGATCAGCTTTGGAACTTACAACAGTACCAACCCTTGGGGCGTTACGTTTGACGATTGGGGACAACACGTAGCGAGTCATCCGATTTACGCTGCCGCCTTTCATTCTCTCGACCCGGTTTATCCGCAGCAGCATCCGATTTCAAAGGAGTTGCAAGCTTACTCGGGTACCTGTGGCCAAGAATTTGTCGATGTCTCGACGTTTCCAGACGAGTTGCAAGGTGGCTTCATTAAGGTGCGGTACAAGCCAACGAATCGAGTGGAAATACACAAATGGAAAGAAGGCGAATTCGGATACGAAGAAGAGTACGTCAGTGATCTTTTGTTTTCAACGAATTTGAGTTTCATTCCGGTCGACTTGCAGTTCGGTCCACGCGGTGATTTGTACATTTGCGACTGGTATAACCCAGTGAAAGGGCACGCACAATATTCGTTGCGAGACGAGCGACGGGATCGGCACTCGGGTCGCATATGGCGCATTACAACCAAGGGCAAACCAACTCAGGAACCGCCGAAGATAGCTGAAGCAACCATTCCTGAATTGCTCGAATTGCTCAAGCGACCAGAGTATCGTACCCGTTACTGGTCGAAACGCGAGTTGCGGGAGCGAGAACCAGCGATCGTTCGTCGCGAGTTAGATAAGTGGTCGAAAGACCTCAAACCGTCCGATCCTCGCTATCGCCATCATCAATTGGAAGCCGTGTGGACATACCGTTGGCTCGGCGAAGCAGACATTGCAAGCGTCGCATTGCCGATAAACGATCGTTTGCAGGGATCCAATGGACACCCTCATCAAAAGCGGGATACGGATCCAACTCACTCGACGGAGTCCACTTCGATTCGGCTGCTACGAGAACTGCTTGCATGCGAAGATCGGCACGCTCGAGCTGCGGCCACGCAACAATTGCGTTATTGGCATCCCATGTTGCCTGATTCGGCTGACCTCCTTAGGAAATCTGCAAACGACCTCAACGGAATAGTACGCATGGAAGCGGCCATTGCCGCGACCTACATAGGAACGCGAGATGCTTTCGAAGCGATGCGAGACGTTTTAAAACAGTCACGAAGCGGCCATGTAGAATATGCGATCAACTGCGCATTGGGTTCTAAATCACTGCGTCCCTTTTGGGAAAACGACGGCAACTCCGAGATCGCCAAGATGCTAAAGAAATCGCAACGCAAAGACAGCATTGTGGAGCCGAAACCAAATGCTGCGGATACCAAATTTGACCGGCGTGATGGTCTCAAAATCGTTAAAATTGCGTGCGTGCCAGAACGAATGCTGTTTAGCATCAATCAGTTTGCTGTCACGCCAGGACAACCGGTCAAGCTTGTTTTAACGAACGAGGACGCGACCGATCACAATCTCGTGATTGTGAAACCGGAAGCCTTAGCGGAGGTTGGTATGGCGGCCAACGAAATGGCCCGAGACCCACTTAATGCAAACTCCGATTTCATCCCGCCGCAAAAGAGATCGTTGATCTTGCAAGCGACACCCATGATCGGCCCTAATCGCTCATCGCAAATAAGCGTCCTGCGTTTTGAAGCGCCAAAAGAATCCGGCGTTTATCCTTTCGTTTGCACCTTTCCTGGTCATTGGGTCGTCATGAATGGTGTTATGGTTGTTGCAAACGACCTTGCCAACGTGGATGCCATGCTCGCCGCAAGCCAACCCAAGGTCATACGTGAGTGGCAAATGCTGGATTTCAACGACTTCAAACCGATCTCAGACAAACCTGACGAAAAGACGCTTGTGTCCGGGATGCAAGCTTTTGTCAAAGCCAGGTGCAATCAATGCCATGTGGTTGCTGGCCACGGCGTCAATCTGGGGCCTGATTTGGTCGAATCGATAAAGAAGCTGCACGGCGTTGATTTGTTGACGCAGATCATTGAACCCTCGAGCAAGATTCATGAGAAGTTTCAAACGTACAAGTTCTTGACGGTCGATGGTCAAGCGCAAACGGGAGTCATCATGGCGGAGGATGATCACGTCTATAAGATCGCAACCAACCTGTTGACCCCTAATTCTCTTACTACGATTGAAAAAAAGTTGGTCGAGGAGAAAGAATCGTCCAAATTGTCTGCTATGCCGACCGGACTTGTCAATGTTCTGACACGCGACGAAATTTTGGATCTGTTGAGTTTTGTTGAGGCGGGAGCAAATCTCCCATCGCATTTACAGCATGGTCATGGAGATAAGCATGATCACAAATAGGAAGTCATTTACTTTCTAGGTACCTTTTGCTTTGTCTCCAACACCGCAATCTGCATTCGAAGGTCCTCGATTTCATTTTCCTTCTCCTCGAGGTCCTCTCGGAGTCGTTTAAGGCGTTTTTCATGGCCGGTAGGTACTACACGGTTTACAACCTCTAGCATTAGTAGAGTACGGAAGCCACGCATAGAGAGGCCACGCAATCGGTAGACACGAGCGAACTGCTACAGCTTTGCTGCTTTCAAGAAATTCGTGGCGCGCAGCATTTGTAGCGTACGAAGAAAGGAAACCAGTAGCAGGATGATAATTAGCAGATCGAGCCAGTGTTGTTTGCAGTACTTAAACGTAAGCGTTCATCACAACCAGTGCGGTTTTAGTCGTCGCGGGCTTGATTCGCGATGTAGTTTCTGCTTGTGGCAACATCGCCACCAACAGCGAACTTCATTCCAACGAGGCGACCATGACCCGATCTGTAAACGACACCAAGGCACTCCAGTGGGAGCAACGCTTTCGGAGCTTTGATTCCAGCAATTTGTCCGTTCGGAAATTTTGCTCCCTCCATCGCCTTTCCGTTCATTCGTTCCAATATTGGTCGCGACGCCTCAATTGGAACGCCAAGCCAACCAATCCTGCAAAAATGCCGGTCGTGGCCCAAAGTGGTTCTAGCTCCGAAATCATCATCGAGCTTGGCAGTCATGTGTCGATTCGAATACCAGCGGCGGAGCTCGGTCTTGCGAAATCGATTCTTCAGATGGCTCTTTCGCTCCGCGCGGAGTCTTCTAGCTTTCAGCCCGTCGTAGTTCGTGGGTAAGGAACCATATCGTGATCTCGTTCCCAATGAGAGTTTACCTCTACACTCGCAACACCGACATGCGGAGGAGCTTTAACGGTCTGCGTGGTATCATCCAATCCGACTTCAAAATGGACATTCTAAAAGGTGATACGTTTCTGTTTCTAAGCAAGCGACGCGATCGAATCAAAGCCATCTGGTGGGATGGCGATGGAATGGCGATTTATATGAAGCGGTTGGAAGTTGGCGTATACCAAAGACCGCTAATCACAACCGATGGGTGCTGCGCGATCATCGACAGAACACAGTTGCAGTTGCTGCTATCGGGTATCGAAATGCGCAGCGCAAAACGTCTTAAACGATATCAACCATCAACGATCGAAACAGGATCGGGATCGCATCCATGAGTCTGCAAAATATTTTTCATTTTATTTGCTTGATTTTGCCTGTTACCTATTGCGCATTTGCGCCATCGCGCTATCATACAGCTATGCAAGAAGCACATGCGATCCCACAAGAAGTCAAGGACTTCATCGACACAAACCCGCAAGGGAAGGCCTTCATCGCGATGAAGGACACATCGATCGCTGCGCTCCAATCGCGAGTGGAGTTTTTACAAGTCGAACTCGAAAAGATATCTCGATTGTTCGCAGCCTACCTGCGAGGTCCACGCAAGGAGACGCACATCTCCGGCAGTGACCAATCATGGCTGCCATTCGACAGCCAAGAGGAACTCGATCAAGCCCGAGCACTTGCTGAAGCTGAAGCTCAAAAGGTTATTGACGATAACGAGGCCAAGAGGACAGCCCCACCCAAGAAGCCCAAAAGCCAAGCTCTTCCCAGCCATTTACCTATCGTAGAACGCATTTACGACGTGCCAGAGTTGCAGCGTATCTGCCCAACGCACGGCCCGATGACTTGCATCGGTTGCGACACAGTAAGTTTCTGATTATGCTACTCTAAATTCGATGCGTTGACTCTGTCTTCACAACCACGCAATCAGGAGCAATACGGTGATTCAACCTACGCTGAAATCTTCTACAAATGAGTCCGCTGAGACTCGCCCGGAACTTCCATTCTCCTGTCAACTTCGAGTTGGCGGCCCAACCCTAAACCGAGCGCCCAATTGTCTTGGGCAATTCCACGGAGCTACCTCTTGAGCGACGCACAACCGATCCGCTACGAGCCCCAGGAGCCCGCCCCGCACCCCCTAGCGGCCGGGCTTGCCGCCCAGATAGTTACTCTCATGGCAACCGGCGTCATGGTGAGCCCGCTGGTGGTAGCGCGGGGTGCCGGGCTGGATGAGGCCGCCACCAGCTGGCTGGTCTTCGCGGCATTGTTCGTAGCTGGGCTGTCCACCTGGCTTCAGGCAATGCAGCTGGGGCGCGTGGGCGGTGGCCACACGCTGTTTGTTGGGTCCAATGTCGCCTTCGTAGGCCTCTGCGTGAATGCCATCCAGGCGGGCGGGCTTCCCCTAATGGCAACCCTGGTGTGCGTATCGTCGCTGTCCACCTTCGCCTTCACCCACAAGATGGGTGCCCTGCGCCGGGTGCTCACACCGGCCGTGGGCGGCACAGTTCTGATGCTCATGTCTCTGAGCGTGGCTCCGGTGGTGTGGGGCATGCTGAAGAAGGTGCCCGACGAATTCCTCAAGGGTCCCGCGCCGGCAGTGGCTTTTGCCACCTTCCTAACCATTCTGCTCGTTTCACTGTTCGCCAGGGGTATGCTCCGCCTTTGGGCGCCCATACTCGGCGTGGCGATCGGCACCGCCCTGAGTGGCGCCTTCGGCATGGTGGACGGTATCAAGGTTGCCGAGGCTGCTTGGCTCGGCCTGCCTGTTGGAAAGTGGCCCGGTATCAGCATCGACCTGGGATCATCTTTCTGGGGACTACTGCCATCCTTCGTATTGGTGAGTCTGGTGGGCTGCATCGAGACCTATGCCGACGGAATCTCGGTGCAGCGGTCGTCCTACCGGCGCCAGCGCCCGGTGGACTTCCGTGCCGTGCAGGGCGCCATCAACGCCGACGGCGTGGGGAGCTTCCTCGCCGGCGCACTGGGAACCATCCCCAACACGGTTTACTCCATGAGCGTGGGGGTCATGGAGCTCACGCGGGTGGCGTCGCGGCGGGTGGCCCTCTGGGGTGGGCTATTCCTGATCCTGCTCGCCTTCTCGCCTAAGGTATCCGCCATGGTGGCCGCCATCCCAGGCCCGGTGGCAGCGGCCTACATCCTTATGATCCTGGTGATCCTCTTCTGGCACGGCATGCAGATGGTGCATGAGGACTCCCTCGGCTTCGAGGCCGGGCTGGCCGTGTGCGTGGGATTCTGGGTAGGCATGGGCTTCCAGGGCGGCTTCCTGTTCAACGACCTCGCGCCGAAGTGGGCTCAGTTGTTCCTGTCCAACGGCACCACCTCGGGTGGCGTCACCACGCTACTCATCATGGCCCTGCTTCAGTTCCGCCGCGGACCGGCCGACCGCCTCGCAGCGCCCCTCGAGCCGGCCTCGGCCGCGCTCCTGAGCGAGCTGCTGGAGCGATTCGCCTCGCGACTGTCGTGGGACGTGCATGCCCGCAACCGATTGACGCTGGTGGGGTATGAGGCCTTCCTGTACCTGCTCAAGGGCGCCGTGGGGCGCAGCGGGGCCGCGCCATCGAAGTTCCAGGCGAGGCTACGGCAGGTCGGTGAACAGGTGGAGATGGAGTTCGTGGGCGCGCCCGCCGCCATGAACATCGAGACCGCCATCGGCGACCTGCCCGCCGACGCCGTGCCGGACTCGGAGGACGAGTTGTCGCTGTTTCTGATGCGAGGGCTGGCGCGGGAGGTGTGCCACATGCAGTACCACGGCGTGGACTACCTGCTCATCAAAGCCGATGCATCACCGCCCAACAGCGCAGAACGCTGACAGCTATCGCAGCTACTCAAGCTGACTGGCGAACCAGATCGACGCATCACCGCCGAACAGCGCAGAGTTCCGGCGCTGCAAGACATTGTGGAAAAATGCGTTTGAGAACTCGGCGCTTCCGTTAAATTGCTGGAAGTGGACCTCAATCGATATGAGTTAAGTACGATGATGCGAGAGTTCGAGGCCGTTTCTCAAATTGTCATAACCGTATGGGTACAGGCAAGATTGAGTGGTTTTTCGGCTGGCGGGGCCGGGTCCGACTGCCGGACCCGACGGTAGCCGGAGTTAACACTGCATTGATTTCCCAAGCTCGCTCCGGACGCGACGCTTGGCCGCTTGCTCCAACGCGATCGATGCCTTCGCTTGACGCTCCTCAATGCGATAGGTTCGCACCGCCTCCGGATGATGGGTCTTCCAGACGTCAGGGACCAAATCTTCTATCTTCGCCGTGCCTCGAAGCATGTGCGAGGCAGCCAAATGAAACAGCCAAATGGAGCCAAATGGGGACACTCCACTTTGTTCTAGCCCGTTTGTTCCGATTTTTAATTGTGCGATAGCCCGCTGGTGGTCCGAGGTTCGAATACCCTCTTTATTCCCTTTTGCCATTGCCTCACGATGCCTAAAGACAGGTATCGGCTCGTCAATGCGCGTGGCTTCACACAGTTGCATCAATGTCGCAAAGAGAGGACCAAGAGAATCCCCATCGGGGACTAAGCCGTTTCTGC
>CAMDKL010000073.1 GCA_945900945.1 Pirellula staleyi DSM 6068 | reverse complement strand
ATGAAGGGAGGTCCGTCGCATGTCGACACGTTTGATCCCAAACCATTGCTGGATCGCGATGACGGCAAGCCACCTCCGTTTGATTTGCCGAAAGTCGTTTTTGCAGCGCAGGGGAATCTGCTAAAGTCGCCGTGGAAATTTCGCAACTATGGACAGTCTGGTTTGCCTGTGAGTGATTTGTTTCCCAATGTGGCGAAACACGTTGATGATCTATGTGTTTTGCGATCGCTCCACGGCAGCAATCCTGCTCACGGCGGGGCGTTGCTTAAAATCCACACTGGCAGCGATCAGTTTGTCCGGCCAAGTTTAGGAGCTTGGGTAACCTATGGTCTAGGCACCGAGAATGAAAATCTGCCTGCGTTTGTCACCATTTGCCCAACGCTGGCGCATGGCGGCATGAACAATTGGGGTTCCGCGTTTTTGCCTGCATACTGCCAGGGCACGCCGATCGGCAACGCGAGCTTGCCCGCCTCGCAAGCAAATGTAAAGCATATTCAAAACCCAACGATTTCAATAGCGGATCAGCGCAGGCAACTCAATTTCCTAAACGCAATCAATCATGAGCATCTCGAAGCAAACGAAACGGAAGCGATGTTGCAAGGCCGATTGCAGTCGTTTGAGTTGGCCTTCCGAATGCAGTCCGCAATGCCGGAGGTTCAGAATATCGCAGATGAAACACAATCAACGATGCAGCTCTACGGTATCGATGATCCGATGACCGAGAACTTTGGTCGACAGTGCTTGATGGCTCGACGGTTTCTGGAACGAGGGGTTCGCTTTGTACAGGTCACCCACAGCGATAGCGAGGTGCAATGGGACCAACATAGCGATCTTTACCACGGCCACACCAAGAATGCAGCAGAAGTTGACAAACCGATTGCTGGTTTTTTGTCGGACCTGAAAGCCCGGGGTATGCTTAAGGACACTTTAGTATTGTGGGGAGGAGAGTTTGGCCGCACACCTACCTCTCAGGGAAACGGTCGCGATCACAACCCGCATGGTTTCTCGATGTGGATGGCTGGCGGCGGGGTCAAAGGCGGATTCGCTTATGGCTCAACGGATGATTACGGTTACTATGCCGCCGAAAACAAAATGCACATCAACGATTTGCATGCAACGTTGTTGCACCTCATGGGTATGGACCACGAACGACTCACCTATCGTTACGCAGGCCGCGATTTCCGACTGACAGACGTGGCAGGACAGGTTGCGAAAGGAATCTTAGCTTGATACTTAGGCCACAAATCCCACAGGCTTGAAGATCGTTTAGATTAACTTTATCCACGCTTGCTTCTTGTAGGGTTTCGGTAAAATGATTGCAACCCATTCTGACGTTGCGTCCCACGTTTGCACAATCGACAACAAAATCTAACGTGCGGCAAACTAATTTTGGAAAAAACATTCAACTGACGCCGAAGACGAGTTACTCACCCAAGAGTGAACTTGAAGTTCTTGACATTCGGAACCGGCATCGCGGCCAAGTCGAACCAGAGTCTGACAGCGATGTTCCATCGGTTCGCGTTGGAGCTGGCTGTCAAATCAAGCGGAGTCTGCTATTTTGCGGCCATCATTTTTTGAATTTCTTGCAACGAGGTCATGCCCAGAGCACATGCGAGAATGCCTTCCTCTTGAAATCCTAGATGGCCATTCTGTTTAGCAAATTGTCGAATGGCATCGGGATTGCCTGCCGATTTCAAAATGACTTGCCTCAGCTTGTCGTCCACGGTGAGCAATTCGAAGATAGCCATGCGGCCATAGTACCCCCGTCCGTTGCACTTCTTGCAAATTTCGATCTCGATTGGATTTCCCTTGGCATCGACACGCTGCTCTGGCGGAGGCGGGATGGTCGGTTGAAACAGCTTCTGTACGCGCCCGGCTGGAATACCAAGCTTCTGAAGCAATTGCGGAGTCGGTTGAAAAGGTTGCTTGCATTTATCGCATAGACTACGAACCAATCGTTGATTCAAGACGCCTGATAGCAATTTGACGATCACCCTCGCCTCGGTCTTGTAGGTGCTGAGCAATTTGATAATTGCTTCGACTGAATCGGTAGCCACCATGCGTGTGATCGAGTGCTTGCCTAGTTTGGTAATTTGATCGATCACACGGTCAGCAATGTAAGAATTGATCAGGGACGGCATAACCAAAACGTCTGGTTGCTTGAGCAGCATTTTTTCAAACTTGGCTTCTGGACCTTCCTCTTCGCCGATTTCAAACAAATTCTGTGAAACATTGATGATTTCCGCTTCGGCTTCGGCCTTGTTCTCAAGTGACACAAAGTCCCGAACGAACTTGTCAGCGGACTCCAGCGAAACGCGCCATGATGTCGGTAGACCTTGTCCGGGAGGTCCGCTTACGAGAACAATCCCCTTGTCGCCATTGAGCATTCCACGAAACGTTTCTTGCATGGCATCTCGCATGCCGAGATCGCTCAACGTCTTGATCGTTGGTTTCTTTGTGTCGATTTGAAAGAGAACCCTTTCACCGGACGGAACTCCAGCGCTAGTGTACGCGACCACCCAATCGGTATTCTTGAAATTGGTTGTGAACTTGGCGTCCTGTTTGGCTCGTCGTTCTACAGGATTCAGGCCAAACATTTTCTTGTAGACGACCAAGGCCGCATCACCGGTTGGTCGGTCCAAGGGCGGAAGCGCTTCCCATTGGCCATCAACGCGGTAGCGAACGACGGCTCCCTGCGCGGAATAGTCCATCAAAATCCGATCCGCTCTCGCCGAGATTCCGTTTGCCAAAAGAACAAGAGCAACAGGGTAGCCAGGTAACTGGCGAGCAGCGATCATCAACCCTTGGGCTTCGTCTTTTGCGACGCCAACTGTTTTGATTTCGAGCGGTGGTATCACCACATCCTCGCCACCTATGGAAAGTTGATCGCTTGCTGGCTTTGCCTTCTTTTTTCCGAATACCATATTGATCGCTCGTGTAATTCACTTTGCAATGTGGTTTCGTTTTGCAAAGACTGGGTGGATGAAATAAAAAAGAGGAATGCAATGGCAGGGTTGCATTGCGTTAAATGATACCAGGTTGGCTGACGTTGATTCCCTTGAGGGCCATTTTTAGCGCTTCAGGATTAGGTGCAACCTCGAAGGCGGTCGGACGATCTATCAATCCATCGTCGATCAATTGCTTGAGGCTCATGGTAAAGTCCTGCATACCATCTTGAGCCCCGATTCGAATTGCATCGGACAGTTTTTGATCCTTGCTTTCCAAAATGAGTTTTCGAATCATCGGTGTGAAGAGCATGATCTCGCAGGTCGGCACACGGCTTACGCCTTGCTTGATCGATGGCAACAATTTTTGCGCCACGATGCCTTTCATGTTAAAGGCCATTGCATTTCGAATAGCCGTATGCATGGCTTCTGGAAACAAGTCGAGGATACGACCGATTGTTGAGGGTGCAGTAGAAGCGTGGATCGTTCCGAAAACCAAGTGCCCTGTTTCGGCCGCATGGATGGCCGTCATAAACGTCTCTTGGTCTCGCATTTCACCCACGAGAATAATATCTGGATCTTCGCGGACCGCGTGCTTCATAGCGATATTGAAGTCCAATACGTCCGTGCCAACCTCGCGTTGATTGATGAGGCATTTGTCCTCCTTGTAAACGAACTCGATCGGATCTTCAAGAGTCAAAATGTGTTTTCGGTAAGTGCGATTGATCCAGTTGAGCATGGACGCGATTGTCGTACTTTTTCCGGAACCGGTAACACCCGCTAGGAGCACCATGCCCTGGTCGTACTTGCACAGATCCTCAAGGATCGGCGGAAGAAAGAGCCCTTCGAAATTGGGAATGAAGTTATTGATACGGCGAGCGACCAGTCCAGGCCGACCGAGTTGTTTGAGCATGTTAACTCGGAATCGCCAATTTTCGCCGTCGACGGCAATCGTATAGGAAAAGTCAGCTCCACCCTCCTCTTCAAAGATTCGTCTGTTTCGATCGTCGAGCATCGGAATCAATAGACGAACCATTTCTTCGACTTCAATGGGTGGTCGATTCAACGTTTTCAGATCACCTTTGCAACGAACAATGGGGGGAGTACCCACTTTGAGGTGCAAGTCGCTACCCTCCAGTTTGACACATGCCTTGAATAGCTTGTCGACCTCAAGCTCCCGTTTTTCTACGAGCAATGAGGCAGCCAATTCCTCCGAGGACGAAACGGGAGCCGATTTACTTGGTGCGGTTGTTGCTTTTGCGTGTCCCATAGATCAATTTCTGAACCGACTGAGGAAAGGTAAAATTGGCATCACCATACCAATGGTGACTCATTAAACGGGAATTGGAATCACAACCTGACGGGAATTCCATTTTCCGCCATCATTTGTTTGGTTTGCGAAATAGAGTACTCGCCAAAATGGAAAATGCTGGCCGCGAGGACGGCATCTGCCTTACCTATGAGGATCGCGTCCACTAAGTGTTCTGGTTTTCCTGCCCCGCCACTTGCAACGACAGGGATTTGTACCCGTTGACTCACTGCGGAGGTGAAAGGCAGATCGTATCCATCCTTCGTTCCGTCTCGATCCATGCTCGTAACGACGATTTCCCCAGCCCCTAGGGCCTCGACTTGCCCGGCCCAAGCCACTGCCTCAAGCCCAGTTGGAGTGCGCCCGCCATTAATGTGAACTTCCCAGAACTCTTTGCCCTCTCGCATCACTCGCCTAGGATCGATGTTGACAACAATGCATTGCGAGCCGAATCGCTCGGCAGCTTGCTTTACGAATTCCGGGTTTTTGCAGGCCGTCGAATTGATGGACACCTTATCGCAACCGGCTTGCAGCAGCATTCGAATATCGTCCAAAGTTCGAATACCGCCACCAACAGTCAATGGCATAAAGACTTGTTCCGCCGTTCGTCTTACGACATCCAACATGATTCCGCGGTCTTCATGGCTGGCCGTAATATCCAAAAAAACCAACTCATCGGCTCCTTCGGACTCGTACCGTTGGGCGATTTGGACAGGGTCGCCAGCGTCTCTCAAATTCACAAAGTTTGTTCCTTTGACGACCCGTCCTTGGTGAACGTCGAGGCAAGGAATGACGCGTTTCGCCAACATTTTAGTTCAAACCCCCGTTCTCGCAACCGCTTGCAGGTTCAATGCTTGCTGGAACTCGTCGAACAAATAGCTACTGTCATGAGGACCGGCGGACGCCTCCGGATGATATTGAACACTAAAGGCGTTGACAACTTTATGGCGAACCCCAGCAATCGTATTGTCATTCAAATTGCGATGGGTAATTTCGAAACACTCAGGCAGGTTTACTTCTTTTACCGCGAATCCGTGGTTTTGCGACGTGATTTCTACTCGACCGGTTTTGCAATTGAGAACCGGTTGGTTGGCGCCTCGATGGCCAAATTTGAGTTTAAACGTTTCGGCTCCGCCTGCGAGCGAAAGCAATTGATGCCCAAGGCAAATACCAAATAGAGGCTTTTTTCCCAACAAATTCTTAATTGTCTGGATTGCGTAGGTGAGGGGTTCGGGGTCGCCGGGGCCATTGCTCAAAAAAATTCCGTCTGGCTTGCATGCCAAAACCTCTTCCGAAGTCGATGTCCCAGGCAGGATTGTGACTTTATTGCCACGCTGAGCTAAGTGCCGCGGAATGTTCCATTTCATACCATAGTCAAGACAAACGACGTGAGGCGGAGAGGCGGAGGCCATCGATTCGTTCCCCGTGATAGCCATATCGTGAAGAGGTACCCCCCATTGACTTGCCCCTTTGGGCATCACTTCGCGAACCAAATCTCTACCCACTAAACCGGGGCTCGATTTCGCTTTCTTGACGAGGGATGCGTGATCTGAGTCACAAGTCGAGAGGATCCCCTTAAGTGCACCTTGGTTTCGGATCTTCCGGACGATCGCACGCGTGTCAACCCCTGAAATTGCGACGATTCCATGCTTTTTTAGATACTCTGGTAACGATCCACTCGATCGGAAATTGCTGTGGAGTCGGCTACATTCTCGAACGACGAACCCCGCAACCCTCGGGAACCCCGACTCTAAATCATCTTCGTTGACGCCTACGTTTCCGATCATCGGGTAGGTCATCGTTACGATCTGGCCACGGTAACTAGGGTCGGTCAAAATCTCTTGATATCCAGTGATGGAGGTGTTAAACACAACCTCTCCATCCATTTCGCCCTCCGCACCAATTGAGACACCCTCGAGGACCGTGCCATCTTCAAATGCGAGAAATCCGGGATTTCCTTGACGAAACAAAGCAACCTACCTCAGCCGTAAAAGTTTAAAAGAACGCCGATCCACGATCTTCGACAACTACCAATTCGACCCAGAAAAAATGATAACCCATCAACGGATTCATCACCAGCCTTGAAAGTAGAACCACGTAGGTCCGGCTTTCCTCAGCCGGACAATCGAGCGCCAGCCAGATACGATTTTTTGCCGGATCACCTCTCTTCATTCTGTATTTTTTGGCGTATCTTAAGCCGCTTCGGTGATTTGAAACGAACCCATCCCTGGTTGATGGCGTAACAGCCGAAACGTTCTCTTGCGATTGTTGTGTTTGAAATGTGAGAGAATGCGGTATTCACAAAGAATTTCCACCCTTTTAATTCCGGTCCGAGCTTATCTGCTATGGCATTTGATTTCCCAGTTCCAATGTTCGCGGCGATTGATTTCTGGATGACCCGTTGGCTAACGCCTATCTGGTTTCTCGGCAGCGGGGTTATTCTAGGGCTTCTCGTCCTATCCGTTTTACTTCTGATTTTCTACGGCTTGTCCAAGCTAACGCAGCTTGAAAAATTTCGCCGCGACGGATCTGCTCACTTCCTCGCTCTAGCGGTTACCCTGGTTTTGGGTGGGATTTGCGCTGCTTACATGAAATTCAGTAGCGAAGGCCAAACGTCGTTTAGTTTCGGTGGGGTTTTTGCAACCGATGAATGGGCGATGATATCGATCGCGGCGACAATGATGATTGCCATCGTTGTTTGGTCGATTTTGTTTTGTTCTTCGCCGCGATTTTTAGGTGAGTTGCGATCCCTTTTCTTTGAAGGTATTGGACTTTACATGCTCCTTACCATGCTGGGGATCTCTTTGATCGCCTTGGCATCTACCTTTTTGGTAGATAAGCCGATGGTCGCCATTCGAGGAATTCCACAACTTTTTGCTCTAAACGACAAAACGGTTTCGTTCAAAATTGAAGGCTCCAAGGGAGACGATCAGGAAACCGTATTTCAAAAAATCGAACTGCGATACGACCCATCCCTTTTGGGAAAAGTCGAAATTAATTCGAATAGACGGCTGATCCTCACCGACGCTCCGAGCCTTGGTGAGTCACGCATGAAGCCGCAAACGATCGATGCCAAAGTTCCTCTCAGTTGGACTTTGAAAAAGGGAGCTGGCGAGTGTCCGTTGCCGCTAGAAGCCGGAGCGGAAATTTACGTTCAAAACCAAGAGATTGATCCTGCGACCTTGGATATCCAAGTCGTCTCCACACCGATCGTTCGCGAGTCGTCAACGTTTATTTTGGTAGCGATCTTCGTAACTCTATTCGGACTGCTCTTTATGTTGATGCAAGCGGTCTCGCCGAAGGTTGCCGCAATTGCATTGTCCGCAGCCAAAAGCGAACTTTCGCAGCCACTGCCAATCATTTTGATCCTCATTGTTTCCCTGTCGATACTGCTCTTTGTATTCTTACCGTTCCATACTTTGGGAGAGGATATTAAGTTGCTCAAGGACTGCGGCGTAACTTTGATCCTCATCGCTGCCACATTTCAAGCGGTATGGTCGGCCAGCACCTCGGTAAACGAAGAAATCGAGGGGCGTACGGCACTGACATTGCTCAGTAAGCCGATTCATCGACGGTCTTTTATCATTGGCAAGATTCTAGGCGTGTTCTGGATCGTGATGCTAATGTTCATGGTCCTAGGAACCGTAGAGCTTTTATCCGTGGCGTATAAGCCGATCTACGAAGCACGTGAAAACTCTCTCGAACAGCCGATATGGCAACAATGCCACCAAGAAATGATGCAAACCATTCCGGGACTGGCTCTAGCGTTTTTTCAGGCGGTCGTTTTGGGAGCTTTCGCTGTGGCGTTGGGAACGCGATTCGGGCTGCTTGCAAACTTTACGATCTGCTTTTCGATTTACTTATTGGGGCATTTAACTCCAACGATTGTCGAGTCGGCGGCCGGTGGCTTGCCCTTGGTGGAATTCTTCTCACAACTGATCTCGGCGGTTGTCCCAAACCTTAGTCACTTCTCGATGGAGGCAGCTATCGATGCAGACGTTATTATTCCGTGGTCCGTAATCGCCAGCGTGCTCATTTACACTACGATTTATGGGGTGGCCGCAACACTCGTTGGATTATTACTGTTCGAAGATCGGGATCTTGCCTAAAAAGTGACAAACCTTGTCTACTGTTTTCCAACACAGGAACGACATCGCGAGTGGATGCAAAATGCTGTTCCACACGCCAACTTGATCGAAGCCTCGCAAGAAAACATTCATGAGCGAATCTTCGATGCCGATATCTTCGTCGGGCATGCTAAAGTACCGGTGCCTTGGCAAGATGTGGTTGCCGAAGGCAGGTTGCTCTTCATCCAATCCTCGGCAGCTGGTCTGGACCATTGTCTACATCCATCCGTAATCGATTCTGAAATAGTCGTTTGCAGCGCGTCAGGTCTGTTTGCGAACCAAGTCGCTGAGCAGACGCTCGCTTTACTGCTTGGACTCTTACGCGGCATTCCAATTTTTTATCGTCAGTGGCAAAACAAAGAGTTTGTCAGACGACCGACGGACGATCTTCATGGCAAGCGGGTAGGCATAGTAGGTCTTGGCGGAAATGGCCGCCGTTTGGTCGATATCCTTAACCCATTCAACGTAACCGTTCGGGCGACTGACTATTTCCCCGAACAAAAACCGGTAACAGTGGATGAGCTTTGGCCGCACACCGAACTAGAACGACTTGCAGCATGGTCGGAAGTTTTGATTTTGACCCTCCCGCTAAACGAGATGACGCAAGGTATCGTCGATGCAAAGATTATTGCCAAGATGCCAAAGGGATCATATCTGATCAATGTCGCGAGAGGCGCCTGTATCAACGAGCCTGACTTGTGTGCTGCTCTGGCGAGTGGACACGTCGCTGGTGCTGGACTGGATGTAACCGACGTCGAACCGCTCCCAGCATCGAGCCCGCTCTGGGGATTTCCCAACGTTTTGATTACTCCCCACGTGGGCGCTCAAGCCGCAAAGCGAACGGACGACACGACAAAGCTGATTTGCGAAAACCTGCGTCGCTATTTTGCTGGAGAAGCACTCTACAATCTCGTCGACAAACGACTTGGGTTCCCTCACCCGTCTGTCCTCTATCAGACTTGAGGGTAAAGCTTGCCTCGCTGTGCGGCTAATATCTTCAATCTCTTTGCCCTACCAATTCAAACGGGAGTAAGCGTGCCGCCCCAATACTAAAGCCACGGCCTCTGTTGTAAATTGAAACAAATCGAGCCATAATGCGCCAGCTCATTCCCACCATAACCCCCGCCCGGCAGTCCTCATGGCCAAAGTTCAAAGTCGACTCACCATCCGGTCCCGCATCAGCTGCCCGCACTGTTGGAATGAGTTTGCACCAGAAGAATCACTTTGGCTCGCCGAACATCCTGATTTGATCGGTGACGCTCGACTGGGTCCGGAGCATGCGATTCGATTCCTACCGTCACGGTTCACTGCCGACGGCGAGGCAATTGACCCATAGGGCCAACGCACAACTCGACTCGCGTGCCCAGCATGCCATCTCGAATTAGCCAGACCTCTCTATCAAATTGCACCGGTTTTCTACTCCATACTAGGCGCACCAGCGAGTGGCAAAAGCTATTTTCTCGCATCCATGACGTGGCGATTGCGGCAGATTCTTCCGACCGATTTCAAAATCGCCATGACGGACACGGACCCAATCGCGAACGCACGACTTCACGAATACGAAGAGCAACAGTTTCTTAATCCGAATCCTGATTCATTAGTCGCCATTGCCAAGACACAAGTCCAAGGAGACCTCTACGATTCGGTCAGTATGGGTACTCATATTGTCCAATACCCGAGACCATTTCTATTCAATATCCAACCGATGGCCAGTCACCCAAATCACAATCGTAGTACGGAGATTTCGCGGGTCATGTGCTTGTACGACAATGCTGGTGAAAGTTTTTTGCCAGGTCAGGACACAGCCTCAAGTCCGGTGACTCGCCATTTGGCATTGTCTCGCTGCCTTTTCTTCTTGTTCGATCCGACTCAGGATGCACGCTTCCGTCGAGCATGCGAGGGCAAGTCGCAGGATCCGCAGATGAATTCTCGGACCGAACGATTATCGCGTGAGAACAGCGTCCGACAAGACACAATCCTCCTGGAAGCCATCCAACGCGTACGTCGTCATGCAGGACTACGTGAAGATCAACTTCATCAGCGACCCATGATCATCGTGGTGACTAAATGGGATAGCTGGCGATCGCTGTTGCCCAATATTTCCGCTGAGCCACCCCTTCTCTCCATTCCTAACTCCCCGTTAAAAGTTCTTGACGGGAACCGACAGGCTCCTTTGGAATCCGTCCTCGCGACATGAATCCCTACTGGGTGGAAATTCCAATACTATACGCTATGAGTCGGTGGGGTTCGGGTCTAATTGGCATGGCTGGAGCAACACCGAAACAATCGAGTGTGAAATGATTACCGAACCGCTCTCTAGAACGCCTTATTCCTGTTTTGATCGGGAGGGTGAGGCTGATGAAAATCGCGTATTCCAGTTGACTAACGGCTTCAATACTAACCCGACGCGTAAGCGAGGGAATGTTCCAACCCCTCGCTTACGCGTCGGGTTAGTATTTTCATCAGGCCAGGGGTGGGGTGAGGCTCCCGCCGCGTTTAAGCGAATCTTGTTGCTACTCGTTGCAATCGCATCGATGTGCACGACGGTAATTGCTCAAGACACAAAACAAGGTCTAGCGCGTCCCGAATGGCAGCTACGAGCCGATCTTGAGTTTCGTCTGGCATGTCAATCGTCACTTCAAAAACTCTGTTTCGAAATAATCCAAACGCACCAAAAAGACCCCAGCGATCCGGCGAATTCGAAACTTCTCGTCATTGCGGGAGAATTGCTCGAAACGACAGACGGAAAATTGCCGTCAACTCTTCCGGAACATCCATCGAGCATCGAGTATGTCAAGGCGCGTAAGACTGCCGTCATCGAATGGAATAAAGCTTATAAAGCCAAGGGCCGTGATTTGCCTGCTGTAGCCTTGGACATAGAAAGGAAGTTTCAAGACGCCCATCGAGAAATCATCGAGCCATTGCGAAACTCAGCACCGGACAGTGCGAAAAGTGGCAGCGCCAACAATCAGTCAGCTCCGACTGATGCGGTATCAAAAAGTAGTCTGACGCAACGAGTTACTGAAAACAAGTCGAAGACCTCCGAGAAGAAATTCGAAGAATTAACCATCAAAAGCGCAGCCAGTTTAATAAGAGAAATTGATAAATATCGATCAACGAAGCCAGTCGGCGACACCACGTTAGAACGAGAATTAGCAAAACGGGTAGCAAAGGACGCGGTAACTAGATTCGTCGAGAATCAGCCCGATTATTACTTTACCTATCCCATTCGCGACGTTTCTGGAGATCGTTTAGCACTTTATTTTACGGTGAAGGAACCTGTTGAATTCGAACAAATACGCAAGGAGCTTGGAGCAGATCTACTCTTGACCAATCACAACTAATCAATTCACGTAGACAATGTAGCCATTTTGAAAACGAATACACCGATTAAACCTGGTGATCTTCTGCGAGTCCGATTTAGAGTTCACTTCGCTGGATTTAGCGAAAATTTGAGAGACGTAGGAGACGTAGGAAGTGGAGTCAAATTCGCGGTGAGGCATTCCGCAGCACTTGGCGATCTGTCTTTGGGTGCCGGACAATCCATATTTGTGGAAAAGAATATCGTTGGTTTTCAGTTGATTAAGCAGTCTACGAAAATTGGCGTTTCACCATGACCATAGAATTGCTTACCACATCTGCCGCGCAGGGACTCAAACAAGGTAGTCGAGGGTTCTGTACGGTCGTGTGTACCGCTGGGCTACCAATCAACCTAGCGCAACGTCTTGAAGCGCTCAGCGGTTATCGGCATCTGTATCAACCTGGTGATCAGCGCGCCGATGACAATCCCGTATGTCACTCACACATTCGACTTGCCGTTGGCGGAAAGACGTTGTCGATCTTGTCACGGGTCGGTGCCTATGGAGTCGACTATAGTCAACGAACAAATAAGATTGCGCATCATGTCGTGGGATGCGCGTGTTGAAAACGATGAAGATCTCAAAAAACAAGCAACTAAGTCTAGAGTCGTCCTCCCAGTGGTGAGTGACAATCTGGGAGCTTCGACGAACATAATTTTTACAGGAAAGATTACACTTTCGGATGAGCCGCGTTCCTTGATTCGAAAGACAGCACGTCGACTTGAAACGAACCGGGCGAGTATTCTAGCGGATTGGGAAGGCGGTCTGACGTTAGCAATGCAGGATGTGGTTGGTGGACAGAATCTCGATTCACAAATCAAAGAGATCCTGTTGACCAGGTTAGTCAAGGCGTCACGCGAGGGGAGTTCCGTCATGAGAGACGCATTCACGGACTTAGAGGAAAAGCTCAATGATCGGACTGAAAAGCGCGCTCTTTGGTATAGTCCTTCGGAAATAAATGCCACTCTCGAAAATGAGGTCACGGTTTCCATCCGCGAGGGCATGAAGAATTTGGTTATTCTAAAAGGCAAGACCAACGAAACTCTCAATCAGCTCGCTGCAAATAAGTTGGTTTGGGTGGGAGCGATGCTCCGAGATTCGAATGGAAAGATTGAAGCTTGGTTGTATCGCGATGACGTACCCGACGGAGAAATAGTTAGTATCGTTCCCAGTGTTCAACCTGCCAATTCCTTACACGTAGTAATAGTGGGTCGTGTAAAAAGAAAACAAGCTTCGCTGAGTGGCGCGGCAGAAACAGCTCTTGCTGGACGGCCATTGTATTGGATCCGACCTGTCAAGACGAACAGCAACTGACCGCAGAAAGACTACTTAATTTCCGATCAGAACGAGCGATATTACGTCCGCTTCAAGGGACGTGTGCTTGGTCCATTGACACGCGAAAAGACACTGGAACTCGCGAAACGAGGCCAGATAACCAAACAGCATGAACTCTCCCCAGATGGAGTTGCATGGCGGCAAGCACACGAGTTCCCGGATTTCTTCGCTAGCGAGCGCGCAATTGCGAACCAAGCGACTGTACGAGACAAGCTGAAGGAAGTATCTGCGCCAGATGCGCCGACTGAGGAGTGGTATGCCCATTTCGACAATAGCAATCAAGGCCCAGTGGACCTTGCGGGAATTAAAAACTGGATCGCCGTTGGCTTGGTGAACAAGGAAACAATGATTTGGCGCGCCGGCATGTCGGAATGGCAATCCGCAGAACTAATTCACGCAGAGTGGTTTGGTGCATCCAACGCTGGAATGTCCAACTCGCAAAAACCCAAAACTCAATCGGATGGTTTGAATTTCGGAGCGGGTTCACAAGGAGATTTGTCCGCGACGTTCGTTCGCATGCGACCTTCAGTTTTGTTCCTCGCAATTACCGGTGTTGTCATAGGCACGGCATGGATGATCGGAAGCATTGCCGGTTTTTTCATGGTGGCTACTCGCGATGGTAGCGGACCAGCTAAAGTGATGGCGGTCATCCTTTCGCTTGCCTTTGTTGCGACCTCTATTGCTTGGTTCACTGGAAGCATTTTTTTACTGCAATTTGGGAATGGACTTTCGGTATTGTTTTACCGCTCGGCGACAAACGACATCGCACGAGCATTACAAACGTTGGTGCGATTTTGGAGGTTTACAGCAATCGTCGTCCTGGTTTGGCTTGTCATCGTGACGATTTTGGGCTCGATCATTTACCTCATGGGGTTGAGTATCCCAATTTAGTTGGACAGCCTAACTTGTGGTATTCGGCCCAAAGGGTCCGTCGTTTACCTAGCCCAAGGCCAACGGCCTGGGTAACGAAGCCAGTTATGATTCCAACAGGGCCAAAGGTCCGTCAGTTTATACGGTAGAGAATGAATGAGCGTTGCAAACTTCCGGGCCGTTGGCCCTGCCATTACTCCTTGTCTTGGAGTCCCAGGCCGTTGGCCTGGGCTATGCAAACGGATGGACCTTTGGCCCGTAGAATCAAATCAAATGTTATGAACCACAGTAAGAAGTTAAGGACCATAAAGCATGGAAGTTACGGACCATGAAATGGATGTTACGAACCATAAAAGGGCCTGCGTTAAGACGCCGAAGCGCTGCCTCATTACGAAATTCCAAATAGAAACATGAATGAACGCGACACCAAAAAGGCTCCGCTCCGCTATTACGCGATGGATATCGAAAATCGATTGGGAATATCTTCAAGCACCGGCACGTCCTGCAATACTTGGCTGTCTGGGCTAATCGCCTTCGTCTTGACGGTTGTTGTGTACGCGCTGGTTTCAATGATGCCGATAAATTTCTTTTCGTTGATGTTGCTGGAACGGGGGCCAACGCAACATGCCGCCATTTTCTTTGGCTTTTGGTGCGCCGTGATCTTGATCGTGAAGAGCAGCAAGTTGCGATTGCAACGCCGCGCTCTTGATTATGCTTCCATTCCCTCTGACTACCAATTCGTACTGAGCTCCCAGACAGCCGACCAAGTGGTTGCTCAGATTTACACCAATGCAGAGGACCCAGAACGATTCCTTGTTTACAGCAGGATTCTCACAGCAATTTCCAATCTCAAGAATTTAGGGCGCGTATCCGATGTCGACGAGATCCTGCGCTCTGTTGGAGAACGCGATGAGTCCTCTCATGAAACCTCCTTCGGATTGATCAACGGATTTCTTTGGGCGATACCAGTCTTGGCCTTTATAGGCACAGTACTTGGTCTCTCCGTTTCGATCTCGAATTTTACGAATTTGCTTGACTCGCAAAACGATATCAGTGGAATCGTTGGTTCGCTGAAAGTAGTCACAGCGGGACTGAGCACGGCTTTTGAGACAACGTTGCTGGCGTTGGTTATCGCGTTGGTACTGCAACTTTGGATGACTGCACAGAAGACAGCCGAGGAGCGGTTTCTCGACGATTGCAATGATTATTGCATGAAGCAGATTGTTAGCAGAATCAAAATCCTGCCTTATGAACAATCGCGAGAGGTGTAGCATGGGACGCCGTCTAAATGGCCCCTCCATTACATTTTTCGCATTTCAAGACATCATTACTTCAGTGGTCGGAATATTCGTTCTAATCACGCTCATCATGATGATTGAGTTGGTTACAAAAACCGCCGAGGGGCAAACAAAAGGGAGCCGAGTCGCGGATACCCTCAGTGCGTCGCTCCATTCGCTGGAAGAGGAACTCGCGGAAATGCGTTTGCGATCCGAAGAGCTTTCTACTCGCAGCAAATCAGTCGCGGGTGTCCAGTCGTTCAATGTGTCAGAGATTCGATCCGATATCGAGAAACGTATCCAGCAGGTTCAGGAGCAGACCAAACGATCCGGAGCCGTGAATCAACAAATCCGAAAGATAGTGGTCGCAACGGAGGGTGAACTCGATCAGTTGAATCAGCAAGCAGTAGCCGCAGATTCCAAACGCGACGAACTTAAAAAGCTGGTAGGTAAGCTGGAATACCTCGACACAAAAATCGGAGAGTTAACAACGGAGGATCCTCTCGTTTTCCGGAATGCAAACTTGGCTGGCAGGTCCCTCATCGTCACCGACATTCAACCAAAGCAAATTGAGATTTTGGAACTGGCTCGCAACGATTGCATCCCTTGAGAAATCGATGGTTGGAGAGGATCAGACGGAAATACTCGAACTTCAATCTCGGTTAGCGCAGAGTGAAAACCTGCGAGAGCAAATGGTAAAAGAGCAAATTAAAATAAGCCAACACATACGAAATCTTGAGACACAAATTCGTGATCAACGGCAGGAGTTGAACGAACTTGACCAGAGACTCATTGAGGCAAGAGCCTCGCTCGTAGACAAGTCCAATGCAGTTGATGAAGCACTGGATTCTCGCGAACAAAAAATGGAACTACCAAAAGTTCGAACCACATCGAAGGGCAATATTATTTTCATGATGCGGTATGGCAAGCTCTATCTGGTAACCGATGTCACGAATCCAATCGGGGCAGGTACCTATTCTGCGCATGTCAGCGAAAAGACTTCATTCGGCGTGACCAGAATCAAACCACTTCCCAATGCTGGCTGGGAACTGTCGCGGCCGGTCGACGTTGCTGAGTTTGAAAAACTTGTTGCAGGCAGTCCCACGAGCAGTACCTTTTTCTCATGCGCCGTCTGGCCTGATTCCTTTGAGCAGTTCGGAACTCTCAAGGAGACGCTATTGCGGTTGGGCTATGAGTACCAACTGCTCCCTGTAGATGATGTTGACGATTTGCCGATTGGTCGTGGCAGTGGAGGGTCAGTGCAATGACGAGCAATCCACCGCCAATCCATCCGCCACCCATACCAAATCGCGATCGTGAATCCGATGCCAGTGTTCGCTTGTATTGGATGATTGCTCCTGCTGTTTTGCTGGGTGTATTGTTCGCGATTTTCTTTTTGTCCTGGCTTGTCAACCGATCTGATGTCGGGCTAGGAAATGACTCGAAAAAAGGAGGCACACAGACCGAAGCGGCGAGCATCGATCAGGATAACGGGAACGCCATCAGTCACATTGCGGGAACGCAAACGAACTCACCTCACGCAGATTCGACGATTGCAGGTGAGTCAACCTCTGATTCATCTGGTAAGGCGGCGAGCGAGGAAGATGTCGCCAACAACCAGGAGACGACGTTGCGGATTTTCGAGGAGAAACGCACTGCAAAAGCATCGCAATCAGGTGCGCGGGGTGCTAATCTCACGGATCGTGGCGATGCAAATCCATTCGTCGGAACGGGAACGCCTGCGAAGTCGACGGTCTACGTGATCGATGTTAGCGGTAGCATGCAAACATCGAATCGGCTGCCGCGAGTACTATCGGCATTGAAGCGAGCGGTCGACATACTCAATCCAGACCAGAAATTTACAGTAATTCTTTTCGATGATTCTGCACACACTGATCCAATTGGCAGGGGATCGCTGCTAGCAAACAAACAAAACAAGGAAGCGATCTTTAACTGGCTCGACAGAGCGCCAGGTGGTGGCGGAACGAATCCTGTTCCAGCGATGATATCGGCGATCCAGCAAAAACCAGAACGTGTTGTTCTGCTGTCGGATGGCGAGTTTGACCCGAGCTCGGTTTTTGCAATCACTCAGGCGAACCAATCGAACCACCAGCCTGCTAGAATTGATTGCGTGGGATTGATGGAAGAAGTCGAAACGCTGAAGGAGATTGCGCGATCGAACAAGGGCACTTACTACCAGGCCCAATAGGTTGCAACCTGTCCGTTCAGAGATTTTGCGACACTTCTCACGTTGGATCTTCGTGCAGATTGATTTGCCGTTGAGCGTGATTGAGTCGCGAGTAGGTCCCGCCCAATCGAATCAATGCATCATGGTCTCCTACCTCCGTAATTCGGCCTTTTTGGAAGACGATGATTCGGTTGGCTTTGCGTAGAGTCACGTGTTCGGACCGCGGTGATACGGGGCGCTCGTCGAATCGTCACTCGATCGATACAGTTCGATCGACATAATCGACGACCAATCTGCGATTTGCGAGAAACTCGGTTCCAAGCAAAGGCAACTTTCCGTTATTGGCGATCACTTGTGCGTCCACGACTTTTCCAAACCAATCCACGTAGCAAACAAACGATTCAAGGGTGACCTGACTTCCGTCGGCAAGGATCGCTTGGGTCAACGCTTCCTGATGCAACCCCAACTCTTCGATCATAGTTCTCGGAAAAACCAAGAACCCGTCGAACGCGGTGTCAATCCAAACCGTGACATCAAACGACTGAGCTGACTCGGCACTTCCGACCTTCACACTCATCAACGCACGAAGCGATTCATCAACGTACCCCTTCAATTCGAGACTCCACCGAGATGGAGGGCTGCGTTGTGTCCGATGCGAATCACGAAAGAGATTCGATCAGGATGCGCCTTTCTGGCATTTGCAACGGCCTGACTGAATGATTCCGCAATGAAATGGTCACCCGATGCCGGTTCAATGGCGACAAATTGATTCAGATGACTTGCTTCCAATTTGCTTTGCAGGCGCTCGACATAGACGTGCTTCGCGTTTTCGGCCACGTTCCTGTTTTGTTCGGAGATCATTGATGCTTCCTTGACTGACGAGTAAACGGTACGATCACCCATGATGATATCCGAAACGCTTGAATTGGGCGACGCCCGGACCAAGAGTTTCGACGAACAAGCCGATGCATTGGAGCGGCGAATTCAGGCGTGCAATGACTAGGCTCAATAGGTTGCAACCTGTCCGTTCAAAGATTTTGCTCAGCATCTCACGTTGGATCTTCGTGCAGATTGATTTGCCGCTGAGCGTGATTGAGTCGCGAGTAGGTCCCGCCCAATCGAATCAATGCATCATGGTTTCCTACCTCGGTGATTCGGCCTTTTTCGAGAACGATGATTCGGTTGGCTTTGCGAAGAGTGCTAATGCGGTGCGCGATTGCGATGGTTGTGCGTCCTTGTACCAGCACATCAAGCGCTTCTTGGATTTCGCGTTCGGTTTCTGTGTCGACCGCCGAAGTCGCTTCGTCCAAGATTAAAATACGCGGATCGGTGAGCAGGGCTCTGGCGATGGAGATGCGTTGCCTTTCGCCGCCGGAGAGCGATTGGCCGCGTTCGCCCACCAGCGAATCGTAGCCATCCGTCAGCCGCAAAATGAAGTCATGGGCTTTGGCAGCTCGCGCCGCTGCGATCACTTGTTCGCGGGTCGCTTCGGGGCGTCCATACGCTATGTTCTCCGCAATGGATCCGAAGAACAAGAATGGTTCCTGAAGTACGATACCGATATTGCTGCGGTACTCGGTGATTGGAAACGATCGAATGTCGATTCCGTCTACCAATATCGCACCGCCGCTGACGTCGTAAAAGCGACATACCAAATTAACCAGCGTACTCTTGCCGGCACCGCTTGGTCCGACCAAGCCAATCATTTCACCTGGTTGAATGTCCAAGCTAACGTTGTGAATGACCTGGCGCGACCCGTATCGAAACGTCAAGTCATTGAGCGTAACACGTCCCAGTACGCGACCTGGTCGAACTGGTTTTTGCGGTTCGGAAACGCTGGGGACTCGGTCGAGAATTTCAAAAATGCGATTGGTTGCGGCTGCCGTACGTTGTGCATTGGCGAGGAGTCGACTCATGTCGTCGAGACGACCGTAGAGTGTTCCGATTCGATTTACGAACAAAACAAGTACACCGATGGTAATCGCCCCTTGGGCGACTTGGTAAGCACTGAATCCCCAAACAAACAGAAGTCCAATATCGGTTAATAGAGTTATGATCGGTGAAAATGCTGCCCACAATCGATTTACGCGATTGTTTGCACCGAGTACATGATCGTTGCTTTGTTTGAACCGATCGACCTCTCGGTTCTCTTGTGCAAATGCTTTGACCACACGAATACCTGGAATCGTATCCGCCAAAACGTTTACCATTTCGGCCCAGGCTGCGCTGCCGCGAGCAAAGCCCATTCGAATTTTTCCTTGAACTCGAGAAACGGCCCATGCAATGAAAGGAAATGGCAATAGCCCCACGATGGCAAGCATCGGATCGAACAGGAACAGCACAACTGCGGTAAATCCTATCATCAAGATGTCGGTTGCAAAGTCGACCAAACTTATCGAGAGGAAATCGCAGATGCGTTGTGTATCGCTGCTAATGCGAGATATCAAATCACCCGTTCGTTTTCCACCGAAGAATTCCAACGACAGTTTTTGAAGATGGGAATAGGTTGCATTGCGAAGATCCGCGCTTATCTGCTCGCTGACCGAGGCGAGAGCATATGTCTTTACCCATGCCAAAGCCCAGCTGAGCAGTGCCGACAAAAGTAAGCCACCGAGCAACCAGGGAACAAGACTGAAATTTGCGAGGGTTGTCGCAACTTCGGAGGCAGCTTTGGCCGCTGCGTCTGCTGCGGCAACACTTTCGACTTGCGTTCCAACATTATTCGCCGCATCCGCCATCGCGGTCTTAGCAGCCCCAAGCATTTTTGAGGAATTGTCCCTGGCTGCAAGGTGCGGGTCGAACACTTTATCAACTAAAATCGCGGTTAATATTGGAGGGAGAAACGTAGCTGCCGTACTAAGAAAGGTCAAAGCAAAGCCGACCAAAATCATCGAAGCTCTTGGCCTGGCGAAACGAGTCAGTCGCCACAGCGAGCGATTGGTGTCTGGGGCGGGTACTGGAGCGCAATTGCTACAAATCATTTGACCGACCAACATCGACCCGCCACAGGACGGGCAGATAGATGCCGAAAGCTCTGTCTCTTCGGATTTGCCTGCCTTCAATAATTTCAGCTTGGTCGCCAGCAATGACGCTGCGTTCGTGTTTCCGGCGGTGAATCGCCACGCTTGAAGCAGGTGTTTGTCTCCGAGAAGTTCAAGAACCCCAAGACCAGCGCGATCCAGTTTCTTGATTTCGCGAACCTCGGCGAGATCCCATCTCACCCAAGGAGCCAATGGCTCACTCGATTGAGTTGGTTGCCTCGCAACAATTCCAAGATTCGTCAGGAATACAATGCCGCTGCCGAATCGCAATTTTGCGTCGAGATTAGGTTCAAACCAAGCGATAACTTCTTCGCCTGGCCGCAGTTGTGCACGGAGCTCTTTTTTGAAAGAGTATGGAATTTCGGACGGAGCGTTTGGAGTTGGCGAATGGGGGGAAATGGCTAGACTTTTCACAAATGGTTTGGTAGGAAATCCTAGGGTCAATAAATAGACGGGAAGCCATTTAAGATAACGACAAAAAGGCTTTGGTGTTGAGAGTAATGGCGATAACCCAAGATGACGGGAAGTTCAGAATTCGTTAAGATTTTGTCTGACCGGCGACGGATGCTTTTTTAAAACATTTCGAATGGAGATTTGAACTTGGTACGAGACATTCTATTTTTGCTAAAGAAAAACTTCCAGGATGGTCCAGGTCAGCCTTACTTTTGCCCTGATTGTGCTACGATTACTGGGCTGCTGAGTTATTTCCCAAAACTCAGGCACACGCTAGATATTCGGTTCGCCGATTTTCCGGCTCCTCGCCATGAAATCGTTGGTTTAATCGGCAAGGACCAACAGAACTGCCCGGTATTAATTTTGGGAAAAGCGCCACCGTTGGACGCTATCGTATTTCTCACCGGCCAAACCGATGGACGGTATTATATCTCAGGTGCGGCAGCCATCGCCAAGTATTGGTCGCACATTCACGGTGTCTCTCGCCCACACTGAGCAGTGCAATGACCACGCCCGACGAGCCATTAAAAGAAGGATTTTTGTTCGACCTCTCACCTTCGTTCGACGCGCAGGGCAAAACAGTGGAAAACAACGCAGAGGATGACGATCGAGAACCGCTCGATTATGTCCCCGACAGCGATACCTGCGATTGGGTGCCACCGATTCGTTCCGTACCTAACGAGGATCGCGAGTCATTTATTAGGCTGTCGCTTGTGAATGGTGTTGGACCGAGGTTGATCGCAGGGCTTGTCGATCATTTTGGATCGGCAGAGGCGGTCTTAAAGGCAACGCTCTCTCAGTTAGGTCAGGTGCCTCGCATCGGTCCCAAGCTGTCGACGTTGATCCGGGACTCGAGCCAATGCGACCTTGCCGAACAGGTTTTTCAACACTGCAACGATCATGGTGTGCGAATCATCATCGCAGGTGATCCAGAATTCCCGAGACTATTGGCAGAGTTGTCAGACCCTCCGGTCATGTTATTCGTTCGTGGGGCATTTCATAAAACCGATCAGCTTTCGATCGCAATGGTTGGAACACGCCATTGCACAAATTATGGCCGAACAATGGCCGAACGCATTTCTAAATCGTTGGCCCGTTATGGCATCACGATCGTTAGCGGATTGGCACGCGGAATTGACGCGATATGCCACCGAGGTGCTATCGAGACCAACGGACGGACTATCGCTGTACTCGGCAGCAGTGTTACGGACATCTACCCCCCAGAACACAAAGAGCTCGCAGATCAAGTTGCTGAGAGCGGTGTTTTGGTCAGCGAAACGCACCCCTTTTCGAAACCGAAAGCGGGCATATTTCCGCAGCGAAATCGAATCATAAGCGGCTTGAGTCTTGGTACGATCGTTGTCGAAGCGGCCGATCGATCAGGTTCGCTCATCACCGCTCGCCATGCGGGCGAACAAGGCCGCGATCTCTTTGCCGTCCCCGGCCCAGCTACTTCTAGGATGTCGCGAGGTTGCAATCAACTCATTCGCGACGGAGCGATTTTGATCCAAGATGCGGAGGACGTTATCGAGCATCTTGGCCCTTTGGTAGAGAAAGCAAATCTTGGAGATGGGAATATTGTTCATCATGCCGCTGAATTGCAACTCAATGATATCGAGCAGGCCGTTTTGCAGGCCATCGATTGCACACCGACCGATATCGATCAAGTGATAACGACATCAAAACTACCTGTCCCGCGTGTTCTCAGTACGTTGAGCGTCTTGGAAATGCGAGGACTGATCCAGCGTCTATCTGGCAGAACTGTCGTACGACGTTAACTTTGGTTTGAACGAGTGAGCAACAAACCGGTCATGAAAAAATTTGCAGTGATAGGTACCGGAGCCCTAGGTGGTTTTTATGGCGGACTGCTGGCGCGAGCAGGCAGCGACGTTCATTTTCTCATGCGATCGGATGCCGAGTATGTAAAGAAACATGGTCTGCGCGTCGACAGCAAGCTGGGCGATTTTCACCTTCCTCACGTCAACGTCTACACGAATGTGAACGACATGCCCAAATGCGATTGCATCCTTTTGGCTTTGAAGAGCACACAGAATCACGCATTGCCCGACTTGCTACCGTCGTTAGTGCATAACGAATCTGTTGTGATCGTTTTGCAGAATGGTTTGCATGTAGAGCAAGCTGCAAGAGCAGTTGTCGGTCCAGGACACGTAGCGGGCGGTTGCTGCTTTTTATGTTCCAATAAAATTGGGCCAGGCCACATTCGGCACCTCGACTACGGCAAGATCTTGATGGGGCCATATCGTGGACTGGACGACACGGAATCTGGGCCCGCGATGGAACAATTGGCTTGGATTCAACTAGAAATGGTTGCGGCAGGAATCGATTGCCAGACAACGGAATCACTCCCATTAGCTCGCTGGCGGAAATTGATGTGGAATATTCCCTTTAATGGCCTTTCCGTGATCCTTAATTCAAGTACGGATCGCATTATGAAATTTCCAGATTCGCGAGCATTGGCCGAATCCATTATTCGTGAAGTGCGTCAAACCGCATGCGATTGCGGGCACGCTATTGAACTGGAATTTGTGCAACGCATAATGGACAACACGGATGAAATGGTCCCGTACGACAGCAGTATGCGGCTTGATTTTTTGGCTGGCCGTCCGATCGAGGTGGAATCGATCTATGGCAATGCCTTACGGGCTGCGGAAAGGGCAAACGTCCAGTCGCCGATTATGCGAGTCATGTATCAACAGCTGAAATTCATGGCAGAGCATAGATCTAATCTGCAATTGCATCGGAACTCCTTTGGTTTCCCTGGTCAGCCACCCACGTAGGTCAGCCTGTCCTCAGGCTGACATAGCACGTAGGTCAGCCTGACACGCCACGTTCGCTCGATGCTATGCCTTGCTGAAAGTCCGGCTGAGGACAGGCTGACCTACGTGAATCGCAAATCCACTCAAACCGCGAACCAAATGGTCTAACAAAAATCGCGAGCTTCGTATTTCCAAACGGTCAATACTCATCAAATCGGTTATATTGACACTCCAAATCTATTTCTGGATGGACTTTGTCCGTTCCTCAAAAACAAGGGGTGCTTCAATATGGGTGGTGTGATTATTGCCTTGGTCGTCATGGGCACGGTGGTGCTCGTGTTCCTCTTTTATTTGGTGTCGCTCTACAACAATCTTGTGTCATTGAAGAATCGATTCCTAAACGCATTTGCCCAGATCGATGTTCAGTTGAAACGACGTTACGAATTGATTCCAAACCTCGTCGAAACCGCCAAGGGTTACATGAAGCATGAAAAAGAAACGCTCGAAGCCGTGATCCAAGCTCGCAACACCGCTTTTTCGGCTGGCCAGCAAGCCGCCGCCAACCCTGGCGATCCCAATGCTATTCAGAATCTATCTACCGCCGAAGTTGCATTAGCCGGCTCACTCAACAAATTCATAGGCTTGGCCGAAGCGTACCCGGATCTCAAGGCAAATCAGAACATGTTAGCGCTCCAAGAGGAGTTGACGAGCACAGAGAACAAAGTCTCCTTTGCACGGCAGGCATTTAACGACGCCGTAGCTTCGTACAACATTGCCTGCGAAAGTTTCCCTAGTAATTTGGTAGCTGGTTTTGGTCGTTTTGTGCCAGCCAAGATGTTTGAAATTACAGCCCCAGCCGAACGGGAAGCGGTCAAGGTTCAGTTTTAGACAGGACATTTCGAAGTGGATTTTTTTGAGCATCAAGATCGAGCCCGCCGCAACAGCAGGCTCCTGATTGTTTATTTTTCGGTGACCGTAGTATTGGTTATCACTTCGGTCTATTTCGCATTGGTCGCTATCCTGGCCCTTGCGACCAGCAATTCTGAAAATGCGGTCCAAGTTCTCGATTGGAATCCGCAACTATTAGCCGCTGTCGTTGGCTCCGTTGTCATTTTGATCGCTACAGGCAGCATTTATAAAACGTGGATGCTAGGCAGTGGCGGCGAATCCGTGGCGGTTGCTTTGGGCGGTGTTCAAGTTTCCGCTAATTCCACGGTCCTCGAAGAGCGAATATTACTCAACGTCGTGGAGGAGATGGCATTGGCCGCTGGAACGCCCGTCCCCCCCGTTTACCTTCTCGAAAAAGAACTCGGGATCAATGCATTCGCGGCCGGTACGACTCCGCAAAATGCAGTTATCGGTATAACTCGGGGGGCGATTCAAACGCTGACTCGCGATGAGCTACAGGGAGTGATTGCCCATGAGTTCAGTCACATCCTGAACGGCGACATGCGGTTGAACTTGCGACTGATTGGGCTTTTGCACGGAATTTTGATTATTGCATTGCTCGGTTATATGATGATTCGAATGTTGATCGAGTTGCCTCGACGGTCGTCTCGAAGTGACAACGAGAACAAAGGGACGATCGGAATTATCGCTGCGCTTTTTATGATTGGTGGGGCACTGGTGGCGATCGGTTCCATCGGAGTCTTTTTTGCGAACATGATCAAAGCTGCCGTTTCTCGACAACGAGAATTTCTGGCGGATGCCTCTGCCGTTCAGTTCACTCGTAACCCAAGCGGTATAGCTGATGCGCTCAAGAAGATTGGCGGTTGGTCCAAGCATGCCAAGCTACAATCCGCTCGGGCTACCGAAGCCAGTCATATGTTTTTTGGTAATGGCTTCGCCACGCTGATTTTCGCTACGCATCCACCGCTTGAAACACGCGTCAAACGGATTGAGCCACGATTTGATGGCCAATTTGCAAAAACCGAGGAGGTGAGCCACTCGCTATCGGAGTTGATCGACCCACGTTCGTTATCGATGCAATTAGCATCTTTCAACACCTCACATCAAGCGGCGTTGTCGGGTGCCGACCAATTGAAATCCAATCCGCAGTACGCGGTCGATCAAATCGGAGAACCTGGGCCGGAGCATATTGAACACGCACATGAACTGATCGATCAATTGGACGATCGGATCGCCCAGGGAGTTCGTGACCCGCTCGGCGCTGTCGCCATCGTTTATGCGTTGTTGCTCGCTCCAGAAGGGGAGACTCGTGTTGAGCAGTGGCGTGAGCTCGAAAAATCATGCGATCGTCGAGCGTTGGCAGAGTTGCAGCGGGTTATGCCGAGCGTCGATTCTTTGGCGGTAGAACAGCGACTGCCGGTCGTGTGTTTGGTGTTGCCTGCACTACATCAGATGTCCCCTCCTCAAATCAATGCTTTTCGCCTTACCGTTCGCAAACTAATTGACGCGGACCGCAAATGGACCTTGTTTGAGTTTGCCGTTCAACGATTTATTACCAAACGTTTGGTTCAACGCTTGAGCCAGGACCATGGTAGGCCGTCGCCGCAGGGAAACGTGAATTCAACGAAAAAGTCATTTCAAGTGGTTATGTCCTCGCTTGCGTATGCGGGCGGCAAAAACAGCGACCCAAAGCATGCGTTTGCAAAAGGGCTCAACTTTCATGCATTGTCGATGGGGTCCATGGAGTTATTGCCTCATGAAAGCTGTACGTTTAGCGAGTTGAATTTAGCTTTGGACGGACTCGAAAAGATACCTCCCAAAACTCAGCGATTTTTGCTGGAATCCTTCGCAGAGTGCATTGCCGCTGACCAGCATGTAACATTGGATGAAACTGAAATGTTTCGCGTGATTTCGGACGCCCTTGGTTGCCCCATGCCGCCCATCATTGCGATTCGAAACATGGCTTAGCATCGTGCGATCTTTTATAGTCGCCTTTCGCTCCGCGAAAGAATGGAAAAACACACCTTTCGTCGAGCGAAAGGCGACACTTATTTCCAGAACGATGCTTAGGAATTGACAACACAATGCAATCCGTTGGGCTATTGGGCTTTGTGGTCCGACTGGATAGTCCATCGAATCCATCTGAGAGTTCTGAAGCATATTTAGATGATGGCGGAATCCGAAGTAAGTCGAGACGCGAAGTAATGATCGTCGTTTAGCAAAACCTCGCCATCGATGGCATCAAAACGCAGAATGGGCTAGTTTTTCCCAAGAAAGCAGTTATGCTAATACCATATGAATTCAGAAACAATTGTTGAGCAAGTTTTGAAACTTGTTTATGCGGCTGATTACAAGCCGTCCAAGCCGAGTGGTATCCACAAAAATCTTAAGCTTCCAGACGAGGACTATCGACTTCTTCGGCGAGCGATCAAGCAATTGGTCCGAGATGGTCAGATCGTTTTTGGTCCGAACCATTTCGTGCTCAAGCCCATTCAACCGAGAGTCGGCAAGCATCTAAAGCAGGAGGCTGAGGAAGATAGTAGTGCCACCGAGAATGGAGCTGACGCAGAAGAAGTTGCGATCGTCGTCAAAAATGGCATTGAATCGGATGAAGTCGATATCTCGGCCAAGCCAGGCAAGGCGAAGCGGGATAAGCGTGAAGTCACTGGCATCTTTCGAACTGCTCCTTCCCGGGATTTTGGATTCGTGAAGCTTGTCCCTGTCGCTGGTGAAGGGAAATCGGAGGATGTATTTATTCCGCCGCCTGCAACCCGTGGTGCCATGGATGGAGACACCGTTCGAATTCGAATCGTGAGGTCAGGTAAGGATGGCAAAGTCGAGGGTGCCGTCGAAGAGATCGTTGTTCGTGCGCGTCGCGAGTTCTCTGGAACCTATCAGCTCGTGGACGGCAGATCGCTTGTTTGGCTGGATGGTGCCAACCTAGAGTATGCAATCGAGGTTGGAGACATTCGGGGATTGCCATTGAACAATGACGACAAAGTCATAGTCGAGCTTGTTCGTTTCCCGGAAACGTTTCATGCTGGTGAAGGCGTAATACTCAGAGTATTGGGTAGCAGCAAGAATCCCGCCGTCGATACGATGGCGGTGATGCACCAGTTTGGACTGCCCGAGACTTATCCTGAAGACGCTCTTGAAGTGGCACGGCACCAAGCGGATCTATTTGATGAAGACGTTGTGCCTGCGGGCCGAACCGACTTGAGGCTGGTTCCAACGCTAACCATCGACCCCGTCGACGCTCGCGATTTCGATGACGCAATTTCATTGAGCAAGAACGAAAAGGGGAATTGGGAACTCCAAGTCCACATCGCTGACGTTTCATACTTCGTTCCGGTCGGATCCGCTTTAGATGACGAAGCCCGCAAACGCGGAACAAGTGTCTACTTGCCGGATCGCGTTATTCCAATGATTCCTGAAACGATCAGTAACCATCTTGCATCGTTGCAGCCTGACCGCAATCGGTTGGCGAAAACAGTATTCATGGAGTACACAGCCGATGGAATGCTCATTTTTACGCGCACGTTCAACAGCGTGATCCGCAATCAGCATCGGTTCAACTACGAGCAGATAGACGACTATCTCAAAGACCCAGAAGCATGGCGATCCAAGCTTAAGCCTGAAATCTTTCAGGTGGTCTCTGACATGTACGAATTGGCGATGCTGCTTCGGAAGATTCGCAACACGAAGGGAGCGTTGGAATTAACGCTTCCAGAAGTTAAAATCGACTTAGACAAGACCGGCAAGGTCCGTGGTGCTCATTTGGTTTTGCATACCGAGAGCCACCAGATGATCGAGGAGTTCATGCTTGCTGCCAATCAAGCGGTTGCATCGTGGCTTGACTCGCTAGAACTGCCTTTCTTGCGTCGGGCTCATGCCCCACCGAATCGGATTAAAATGCGACGACTCAATGACTTCGTCCGAGCGCTCGGCATTCAAGCCGAAAACATGGAAGATCGATTTGAGATCCAACGGGTCGTAAACGCGGTACGCGGAAAACCGACGGAGTATGCAGTAAACTATGCGATACTAAAGAGTATGTCCAAGGCTGTGTACCAAGCCGAATTCGAACGACACTATGCGCTCGACATGACACACTACTGTCACTTTACCAGCCCAATTCGTCGATACCCGGATTTGGTGGTGCATCGAATTGTTCAAAAGCTGGTGGAGGGAAAACCTGCCCGCGAAAACGAACAGGTGCTTGAGCAATTGGGACAACAATGCAGTGATGCAGAACAGAACGCGGAGTTGGCTGAGAGAGAGTTGATCCGAGTCAAGCTCTTGCATTTCATGGCCAAGAAGCATGGAGAATTACTGCATGGAGTGGTTTCGGGGGTTCGTCCGACTGGAATTACTGTCCGAGCGATCGAGATCCCGGTCGATGGATTGATTCCTGTCAAGTCGTTGCCGAATGATCGTTATCGATTCGATCGCGACACGCATACATTGGAAGGTCATAAGCAGGGTAATCGCTTTCGGCTTGGGGACGAGTTGGTTGTCCGAGTCGAAAGGATTGACACGGCCAAACGCCATTTGATCTTTGGCTTTGAAAAGATTATCCGCCATGCTTCGCCTATTTCTTTGGGACCCAAAAAGCAAAAGGGGGGCGAGGAGAGGGCAGGCCGCGAAAAGCGCCCCAAGGAATCGAATACCGCTTCAAAAAGCGATGCTCTATCAAGTCGACTTAAGAACAAGAATGGCAAAAAGAAGCCACGCAAGTAGACTCTCCATTGAGGTCGCATACGTCATCGGCCAACGATTGGTCCCAAACGAGCGAAATCAGGATAGGTTCGAAAAGTGGCTTCTAGCCCAGGCTGCTTTTGGGCTGCGTAAAACAATAACGCGATCGCAAGGGTTTTGAATTTTTCGCAGTCGATTTCACCGCTTGGCTTCGTCTTCGGATCAACGACATTGTTTCTAATAAGAAGTTAACGGTAAGAAATCAAAGTAGCTCGCGCTGCTAGGAGACTACTAGTCCATGGGAAGTGGACAAGCAATTGGGATCCGAATATGGATCAAAAGTCGATGGCAAGTAGTCTTGTTGCAATCGGCATTTATCCAAGAGCTCAATGGATTTCTCACTCCATTGAATCGTTTGAGGATTTTTCCCAAGTCGAAATTGAACATCGGATAGCCTAGTGCGACAGTACCATTCGGATCTGCCTCCGAGCTGATCGAGCCCGAGCTGATCGAGCGGTTTATGTGGGTTCAATGAATGTAGGGGTCTAGAAGGGATCCCCTACAGGAAAATAGTATGCGTAGGAGATACCACCGCTAATGGTTGCGGTAACCGCAATCCCCGATCCTCCACTCATCACGTTTGCACCTGCACCAAACACGGTTCGTGTATGCGTATACGTACCCCGAGCGTTCTTACCGGGACTAAAGCAACCGGACAATAAAAACGTACCAACGAACCCACAGCAGTTCGAAAAATGCTAGCGAACCAATGGATTTGTCCGCAACGCTAAATGTCGTTTCCAATCGTGGATTTTCATATCGCTAGCGTTTTGCGAATTGCTTTAGCGCCCTACCAAGGATGCAAGTCGCCTCCGTTTTTGATGGAGGGCCCTATTTACTCAGCATGCATTCATGAAATCATTGA
>CAMDKL010000072.1 GCA_945900945.1 Pirellula staleyi DSM 6068 | reverse complement strand
CGGAAGCAAAGAATGGATGCAAGGCATTCGCGAATTCCCAATCCCGAATCCCAAGTCTGACCCTAACGATGTTACCCCAGCGGGGATTGCGCCGACGCCGGAGGCAAGTGAGCACACTTCGGTCAAGGCTCGCGTGGAGCACGTTCAAGCGAGTGGTCGGATCAAGGATTTAGAAGCTGCCGAACTTGGTAGTGTGGTTGCAGTGCAAGTCAGCGGTGGGCTTGAGGATGAATTGTGGCTGGTTCCGATCGAAGATCAGCGTGGCCGAGGGGCTGTGCGTGAAGGGATGCGAACGGGCTTTACTTTAGGTCAGTACCTGATGTTGGTTGAGTATACGGGGCGAATGCTGCGAGACGGAAAAGCAGCGATATCATCGGAGGTTGCGGATATCTTTGCTCGGTTGGGAAGCACGCCCGAGACATGGGGTGTTCGGATGGCGAAACTCACCGGTGGTCGGTTGCTTGGACGGTTTCTGGCAGCTAGTCGGGAGCGGTTGCGGCAATTGGCGAGCAAGCTGCAAGTGCGTCACTTGGCCAATGTCGGCTAGACGGAAGTTGTGACCCGGGACATCAAGTTACGCATCGAGTGCCAAAACGCTCTAACGTTTCGGTGTGCCTCTACGTCTTCTAATTGATGGTCGCTTAGCGTTGTGGCCGGTCATATTTTGGCGTTGAGTGAGCTTTTGTTCTTCTGGGGTTCGAGAAAAGACGAAAGTACCAGCGAGCGATTGGCGAGCGAAGCATAACGCTGTGCGTGTCCTTTTGTTCTGCTCTGTGCGTGTCCTTTTGTTCTGCTTTTGCTCTCAAGCGAAGCATAACGCTGTGCGTGTCCTTTTGTTCTGTGAAGCATAACGCTGTGCGTGTCCTTTTGTTTCGCTTTTATTCTTCACGTGCGGATCTGTGCGGGGGACGGCCAGCAATGGCCATCCAACGAATCGAACTACCGAGCCCGCGTATCCATTCCAGCTAGTTTCGGCCTAGGAAATCCAGTTCGAAGCTCAAAGTAAGCACCGTCCGGGCGGAAGATTTTTCACGCGGAGCCCCCGAAAAACGCGGAAGCAAAGAATGGATGCAAGGCATTCGCGAATTCCCAATCCCGAATCCCAAGTCTGACCCTAACGACGTTACCCACAGATTTCGAGCCACGGCCTGAGCACGGAAGTTCTATCGCTCCTGTCAATTGGAAAGGAGACGGTACCGAGTTGAATTTGATTGGTCCAGATCCGATCGATGGCGGTTTGTTCGATGGCTTTGGCCACAGGGCGGTCAAGCTACCAGCCGATGCTCATCCATCGAAAGCTTATGATGCGCTTGACTTGACCGGGGACAACCGGGACGAGCTTGTACTTTGGGATTCGCAAGAGATTTGGATCTACACGCAAGCGAGTGCTGCTGAAAAGCACTTGCCCGCACCTATTCGAAACAGTCTATCCAACGAATCGAACTATTGAGCCCGTGTATCCATTCCAGCTAGTTTCGGCTCAGGCATTCCCGTTCGAAGCTCAAAGTGAGCATCGTGCAAGCTAGGCAGAATCACGTTGATCTTGGAACCGATAGCCAATTCCGCGAACGGTTTCAATGAGTTCGCCACAATCGCCTAGCTTCTTTCGCAACGCTCTTATATGAACATCGATTGTCCTTTCCAAGACAACGGTAGCCTCGCCTAAGGCTAGATCGATTAAGTCGTTCCGTTCGTAGGCGCGGCCTGGATCTCGCATCAACGTTTCCAGCAATCTAAACTCGGAGGGGGTCAAATCGAGTGCTGTACCGTTCATCGTGACTTGATGACGAACGCGATCGATGACAATTCCTTGGACTGCGATTGTTGGTAAATCGCCTGGCTCAGTAAGTAGACGACGCCGTAAAGCCTTAATGCGTTCCAAAAGAACTTTGACGCTAAAGGGTTTCACGACGTAATCATCAGCACCGACCGAGAATCCGAGCAACTGGTCGGCTTCTTCCGCTTTCGCCGTCAGCATCAAAATGACGCACTGGTTCGTCTCGGGATGTGCACGCAATCGCCGACATACTTCGATTCCATCCAGGACCGGAAGCATGACGTCCAAAAGAATAATTTCGGGAGGCTGATGAAATGCCGCACTTAAACCGCTTTGGCCATCAAAAGCAGTAGAAACTTGGAATCCATGCTGCTGAAGGTTGTAACAGATGATCTCCGACAATGCTCGGTCATCTTCAATTACGAGGACTTTTCGGTTAGCCATTGGTTTTTCTTACGAGCTGGGTGTGTTTGTGGCGAATGATTTCGCCGTCGATCATGTAGATAACTTCTTCTGCGACGTTTTCCGCGTGGTCTGCAACCTGTTCGATATTTCTCGCAGCTGAAAAGACATGCAAGGCGGGTTCGACTTGAGTTGAATCTAGACGCAACAGATCCTCAAGTTCCTTGATTACATCACGATTCTGCTGGTCGACGCGAGCTTCCAATTGGATCACTTTTTCTGCTGCCTTGGTATCGGAATTCACAAACGAGTCCAAAGCCATTCGAAGCATCTCGGTAGCGTTCTCAGCCATGGACGACAACTCATCGGGTGTCGGGAAATACGGAAAACCTTGCAAGTACTCGGCGCGTTCTGCAATATTGCAAGCCAGGTCCGCGATTCGCTCAAGATCCGAGTTCAGCTTGAGTATCGTGGTGATATGCCTAAGGTCCCTGGCGACCGGTTGGTGCAGCGCCAGTAACTTGAGGCATTCCTCTTCGATTTGAACTTCCTTCCTGTCGACGACATCATCTTGAGCCAAAACACTTGAAATCAATTCGTAGCGACGCTGGCACAAGGCGCTCACCGAATCGTAGATCATTTGTTCTACACGGCCCGCTTGGGTTAAAACCTCGTGATGGAGACTTTCGAGATCTCGTTGAAGATGCAATGACATTGTGTTATCCAAACTTCCCTGTTACGTAGTCTTCGGTTTTCTTGTTGGTGGGCCGAGTAAAAATCTGCTCGGTCGTCCCGCATTCGACCAGTTGTCCATTAAAAAAGAAGCCAGTTTGGCTTGAGCAACGCGACGCTTGTTGCATGTTGTGCGTTACAATCACGATCGTAAATTGCTTGCACAGTTCGTAGATTAGATCTTCAATTTTAATGGTCGACGCAGGGTCGAGAGCCGAGCAGGGTTCGTCCATCAGGAGAATCTCTGGCCCGATCGCAATCGCTCGAGCAATGCACAACCTCTGCTGTTGCCCACCGCTGAGCCCGAGAGCCGGCTTATGTAGTCTGTCTTTGACCTCATCCCAAACGGCCGCTTTTCGCAACGACCATTCGACAAGATCGTCTAGGTGTTTGAGAGCGATTTTAAAATGCAGCCGAGGGCCAAAGGCTACATTGTCAAAAACCGATTTCGGAAACGGGTTCGGTTTTTGAAAGACAATTCCTACCTTGCGCCGTAACGAAACCGTATCGACAGAGCGTTCGAGAATGTTGAGCTTGGAGTCTTCGCTATCTACCATTAACAGCTCACCGCTTGCACGAGCCGAGGGAACCGTATCGTTCATTCGGTTGATCCAACGGAGCAACGTGCTTTTGCCGCACCCGCTGGGTCCGATGAGCGCCGTCACTTGGTTGCGGGGAATCTCCAAGTTGATATCGCACAGAGCCTGAAAATCGCCGTACCAAGCGTTGAAAGCATTGAAGACAACCGCTGACGGGCATGTTTTGAGCGTCATAGACTTTTCCGCTTGATCGATGCGTGGTTGCGTTCGACTAGACGACGAATCGGACGTGGAAGCAGGTGCCGAAAAAGCCGATTTCATAGAGTCTCTTGTTTCAGAAAGCAATTGGAGCATGAATGAAGTACCTAAGACAATGGGCGACTGAATTTCTGACGAATAACAATTGCGATCGAGTTAAAGACTAGCAGCAAGAGCAACAGCACGATAATAGCCGCCGCAGAAATCGCATGAAATCCAGCTTCGTGCCTTCCTGCCCAATCGTAAATCTGAAGCGATAGTACGGTAAAGACTGACATTAAATTCGAAGGTGCTCGCGTGATGAAAACAACTCCCGAGATCATCATGATCGGAGCGGCTTCGCCCACCGCTCGACTCATGGCAAGGATCGAACCCGTCATGATGCCAGGGACGGCGGCGGGTAAGGTTACATTCCAGACGGCTTGCCAAGGCGTCGCACCCATTCCAAGTGCAGCTTCACGAAGCGATGGCGGAACCGAACGGAACGCTTCTTGAGATGAAATAATAACGACTGGAAGAATCACCAACATCAGCGTTAAGCTGCCAGCAAGTACGCTTCGGCCAAACGGAACTGAAAAATGATACCACGCTTGTTTGTGAACACGGCCGGGTGTTTCGTTCCATCGGACGGCAACGGCTTTCTCATTTTCCGACGAAGGAATCGGTTGGCCTTTCGCAACGACCTGCATTTTGACGCTCTTGCCATTGAGATCGATCGCCACTATTCCGTCGTTCGGAATTGTATCCTCAGAAAAACTTGACTCAACCGGCACCATCAACACCGCATCGTCGATCGTCAAAAACTGATCGAAGTACCGACTGCCCACCTCGAAGATCGAATGGTTGGCTTGTTTTTCGGTAACGGTCCTTTCCATCAAACCGAACATCGACACAAAGGCAGCCATCCCGACAATGCCGTAGACGACTGACGGAACTCCTGCCAGGTTGGCGATGTTCAGCTGAACCAGCGAATGCAACCAACGCATCAACCGATTCCTTGGACGAAGCTCTTCTAAAAAGATGGCGGTGCCGATTCCGATCGGCAAAGTGAGGATCCCGCAGGCGGCACAGGTCCAGAAGGTGCCCATCAAGGCTGGCCAAATCCCAGCCCGATTGGGATCTGGATGAGGCGAGCTTGTCAGGAACGACCACGAGAGATGGCTCAGACCTTTGGACAATACGGTGTAGAGCAATACTCCTAGGACCAGCACTGAGCACAAAGCGGTAATTCGGCAAACCCAATTGAACGCAACAGCTTTGGCCATTCTTCTTGGAATGCTGTTGGGCTTTTGAAAGGCTTCGGTCAATACGTTTCCAAGCGACTTCATTCATAAGCCTCCCGAAAACGCCCTCGGACCCAGTTGCCAACCATAGTGAGCAAAAAGGTCATTACGAACAAGACGCATGCCACGGCGTACATCGAATAGTACCTTGCGTCAAACTGGCTTGTGTCGCCTGACCCCATTTGGACCATCCAACCGGTCATGGTTTGTGTTGCTTCGCGGGGGTCGAAAGTCAAATGCGGTTGCGATCCACTCGCTAACGCGACAATCATCGTTTCGCCAACAGCTCGTGAAATAGCCAAAAGAAACGCTGAGATGATTCCGGATAGTGCTGCAGGTAGAACTACTTTTAAGGTTACATCGAGCTTAGTCGAACCTAGACCGAATGCTCCTTCGCGAAGCGCTCTCGGAACGGCTCGGAGGGCATCCTCAGCCAGCGATGTCACTATCGGCAAGCAGAGAATCCCGACCGCAATGCCAGCGCTCATACCGTTATAAACATTGAATTCTGGATGCAAAAACTTTAACGAGGGCGTAATCACCGTGAGGGCAAAAAAACCATATACGACGGTCGGAATACCCGCCAAGATCTCAAGCACCGGCTTCAACACAGCACGAATTCTGCTCGGTGCGTATTCACTCAAATAGATGGCTGTGATTAGTCCGATTGGCAATGCGATCATCATTGCAATGAAGCTGACAAGAATCGTTCCCGATATCAGTGCCCAAATGCCGTAGTGGACTTCGTTTCCCAGAGAGGGTGTCCACTCCGTCGAGGTCGTGAAATCGGATAGGGAAACGCCTGGTTTAGAAAAAAAAACCAGCGTTTCCTTGACCAAAACATAGATAATGGAGCCAGTGACGATCAACGAAAGGAAACCACAGCAAGCAAGCAGTAATTTTACCACCCACTCACGAGCGTACAGTGATTGGAGCGATCGAGGCGTATAAGCTTTTGCAGGATTGGGCTGATCGGACATATTGGTCGGATCAACCGTGATCGTCGCCATATTCTACCTCGCCGGTGTCAGGTTTTTTTCGATGTAAATTTCGGAGAGTGAACCCATTCGAGAGTTGCCCTCTTCATCATAAAAATAGGTTCCCTCGACACGATCGTCGAAGCGTTGGCGTACGGTCTTGTAGAGGTCCAGCGTCAATGGAACGCACTTGGCTCTACGGCAAATTTCGTCGGCGTGATCGATGTAGTACTCGACAAATTTTCGAAGCTCGGGTCGCTTCACGGCTGCGACGCTCACATATATAAAGAGTGGACGACCCAACGGACTGTAGATCGATCGCTCAATATTTTCTGCCGTCGGCTCGTTCGCTTGTTTGGTCTTCGGATCGATTACCTTCAGAGCTTTCAGTTTGTCTTTGCTCTCAAAGTAGTACGAAGCTCCAAAGAAACCAATCGCATATTTCTCGCTTGCGACACCGTTCACTAAGGCAAGATCCTGCTCGCTCGGAGTTAGGTCCGATCGAATGTTGCCCTCTTTGCCTACGACAACTTCCTTGAAGAAGTCGAACGTTCCCGAATCGGTTCCTGGCATGAAGATTTTGATGGGATGCTCAGGGAAGTCAGGATTGAAATCTTTCCATGTTTTAGGAGCTGTGTCCGCACTATAAATCTTCTTGAGACTCTCGATGGAGATCTCACTCAAGAACGTATTGTCCTTGTGGACGCAGATCGCGAGTCCATCGTAAGCAATCGGTATTTCAAGAAAACGGATCCCGTTCTTTGCACACTCGGCTAGCTCATTCTGCTTAATCGGACGGGAAGCATCGGCGATATCGATGTTACCTTTAACGAACTCGCTAAAGCCGCCGCCGGTTCCTTTCACGCCTACTGTCACATCGACGTTGGGAAATTTGTCATGAAATGCAGAGCCTGCGGCCTCGCTAATGGGATAAACTGTGCTGGAACCATCGATCCGCACTGTTCCTTGGAGAGCCTTGTTGACTTGGTCTGCTTTACTGTTGGTCTCAGAAGGGGAGGTGCTTTTACTGGAGTCGGAATCAGCAACCTTGGCCGCATCGCAGCCAAGACATAAGCTGCAGGCAGCTAGGAAAAGAAATCCACGAAACATCTTGTTTTTTCTCAATCAGGGATCGTTAAGTGTCGCTTTCAATTGAGCAGGCATGATAAACCTTGATTGTTAAGATCGCGTTAAGGCGCGATGAAGACTGCGCTGTAGAGTCGGCAGGATTCCCTACACAACGAATTTCCAGGCTTGCCATGGGCGGAACAATCAAACTCCATAAAAATCGTTCAAGGCGTTGCGTCGGTCCGCAGACTAGTGCCAAAAGTCTTAAGTTCCTTGGACTAGTTTGAAGCTTACTGAGCCTGATGCGCGAGCCGATTTCCTGAGGCGTGGCTCGGCTAGCCTCAGGCTCAATAGACATCGAACCAAAAAACCGGAAGGAACTTCCGGTTATTGGCACTAGGGAGTGGAGGTCGGAGCGGCCGCGTTGACGATGCTGGCCATTTCTTGCTGATGCTTGACCAGTCTGTCATGAAGTGCATGAATGGAACCGTAAAGCTGACTTAGTTCCACTTTTTTATCGCTGATCTGAGTTTCTAGGTCACTGGAAACACTAGCAATCACCTCAACTTCTTTTTCGTACTGAGCCTTATCCAGTCTAAGTTTTGTAGCCACTTCTTCACCGTACAACTCTTGTTCGTTCGTCACCTTCGTGGAGCGCTCCATCTCTTTGTTTTCACGCGTGACGAGCATCGTGTCTTGCTTTGCTTTAATTTCCATTCGTCGAGTCTCACGAAACGCAAATGCATAATCGTTGAGTGGGCGAACAAAGACCGTTGCACCTCGCTCAACGAACCCTTCAGAAGAAAGTTGATTGGCAGTCCCCTCATCAAAAATGTGCGAAGTACCAGTCTTAATAACGGCGGGTGCATCCGAATCCCGTTTCAAGCGTGCATCGGTCATGTTGCCTTGGGTGTCATGGTAGCCGCCTTCCAGTGGACTTCGGCCCCCCTTTGCATCGACATCTACCGTGTAATCTTTGACGAATTTGACGCGATACCACAGCGCCTCGGGGGGTGTTTCGTCGGGTGCCCGTGCCCCATCGTTAACATAGGCTTGCATGATTTTCTGAGTAATTTTGGCCTTCAACTCCTCGGGAATCGCGTTGAATGGAGTCTCAAAATCTTTGGCGATCATTTTTTCGTCCATCCTGCCAAACTCCGCTCCTTCTTCGCTGGAAGAGCCTGCGGCTGCAAATGCAGTATGCGAGTCCAGCGGCATAAGTTCAAAAACCGTCCAGGTTTCACTTCCAGTAAACGCGGTTTCTTGTGCCTTCGTTAGCGGTGTGGTGGGACGCATCGTAAGCATCAGTTCCTTGACCTCTGTAACCACAAATTCGCCAAGGTAGATTTTCGGAATCAAACCCATTCCGTTTGGTTCTAACTCTTCACCAAACAGATACACAACACTATCAACAGCTAACCCAGAATCGATCGCGGCAGCCGCAGCGCCCGGAACGGGAGCGGTTATGGGCTGGTTGCTAACAAGTGCAGGCAATTGAAATACCGCCGTTGCAGGAGTGTTTGGAGTGGCTAGAGTCCTTGTCTGCACCTGCGCGCCGCGCCAGACACGCCCGCGTTCCAGTATGATTCGATTGAGCTCGTTCGATAGCGGGGAAAATTTCTCAAGATTTAACTTTGGATCAAGCCGATCACCGTTCATCTCCATTTCCACTGACTTCAACAAACCATCCACCTTTTCCGCGAGCGTGTCATGGTCTTTAGTGTAAGCAATCCGTTGATGAGCTACGCCGCCAACAAAGAATAGGAAGGTCCACGCTTCGATAAATAGGACCGTCAAAAGAATGGTATGGACGACGCCCCAGGATTTGAACGCCTTAACCAGCAGAACGATGAAAACGATCAGTGAAACTAGCACCGTAGCCCAGATCAGCATGCCGGAAATTTCCATGAGGGTCTGCCTGGGGTGAAAGTTGTCGTAAAGTTCGAGGATTTACCAATATCAGCCAACCATCTACGCAATGGTCCTAATCCACAGCATAGTTCGATTCGTAGAGAATTCCATCCAATCCTCCTGCAATCCGATGTTAAGTTGGGTAGATTGAAGTGTCAAGTAATTGAATGGTTTTTGGATATACTATCCAGCCTGCCTGTGCCGATTATCCCTTTTTTTCTGCTTACTCCTCGATTCATTCTTCCATCATGCCTGAACCAATCATCAGCATCAGTGGCCTGCGAGGCATTGTAGGCACCGAACTGACTCCCATTGTAGCTAGCAATTTTACAGCCGCTTTCTGCACACAAGCTCCCGACGGACCGATCGCGGTTGCAAGAGATGGTCGAATCAGTGGCCCCATGTTTGCGGATGCAATTGCCGCAACGATTGTTGGACATGGCCGGAAATGCTTGGATCTCGGCATCGCCAGTACTCCGACCGTAGGCGCATTCGTCCGAGAATCGAAATCGGCAGGTGCAATCCAAATCTCGGCCAGCCATAATCCACCCGCTTACAACGGCATGAAGCTTTTTAGCCGTGAAGGGCGCGTATTGCCAAATGAACCAGGGACTCGTGTTCTTCAGGCATATCGGCAGAACCAGACCAACTGGCGATCCTCTGACTCTTTAGGGATTCGAGAATCTATCGAAGATCCTCATGCAGCCCACCTCGTGTTGATTTTAGCAACAGTTGATGTTGAGGCGATTCGAGGGTTCCGTTTTCGAGTTCTACTGGACAGCAACCACGGAGCAGGATCTGTACTTGGACGAAAGTTACTCGAATCCCTGGGGTGCGAATTCTTGATTCTTGGCGAAACTCCCGATGGCCAGTTCGCGCATCCCCCTGAACCACTGGCAGAGAATCTAAAATCGGTCTCGCCTCTGGTAGCCCAACAACGCTTCCAAATCGGCTTTTGCCAAGACCCCGATGCCGATCGGCTGGCGATCATAGACGAAACTGGTCATTTTATTGGCGAGGAGTACACTTCGGTACTTTGCATGAAACGAGCTTTGATGCTGAATTTGGGGCCGCTCGTAACCAACTGCGCGTCGAGCAATATGACCAAGTGGCTTGCTGCAAAACATGGAGTTCCATTCGAACAGAGCAAGGTTGGCGAAGCCAACGTGGTGGATAGGATGCAATTGCATAATGCAATCTACGGCGGCGAGGGGAGCGGCGGCCCAATCGATCCGCGAGTTGGTTTCATTCGCGATAGCTTTGTCGGAATGGCGCAAGTGCTCGATCTGATGGCCGCGACGAAATCCAAATTAAGCGAGTTGGTAAACGAGTTACCTCGAATGGCCATGATCAAAGATAAAATGGTCCTTTCGAGAGAACAGCTTACCGCGTCGATTTCCAGGCTTTCGGAAGAACTCCAGGCGGAATCGGTCAGTACCGCAGATGGTATTAGGTTGGATTGGGCGGATTCTTGGTTGCTCCTGCGCGGAAGCAATACCGAGCCCATCGTAAGATTGATTGCCGAAACTCCAACAGAATTTCAATCGCGAGAACTTATCGAACGAGCCAAAAGCATTATTTTAAGTTAAGGCGATCCATGAGTCCGACCTATCGAGAATAACCAGCCCACGGACCTTTCTCCGTGAGCTGGTTTCGTTTCGCTTCTGGCAAAGGGTTCATAAATCCGCGGGGCCTCCCGCCGACTACTTCTGGACCGATGTCGTTGAGGGGGTACGGATCGAAGACAACGGCTCGGCTCTTTTGACGATCGACGGACCCTTGGCCAAAAGGTCCTCCACCCCATCGTTTTGAACCCGCTTGAGACCCTTGGCATCCCCCTAAACACAACGCCATGACGATCAAGAGACTGTGCGCACAAAGCCTGCTTCGTTCGATTCGCATACAGCCCTCCGTTGGTCTTGCCATTACAACATCCATACAATGCTTCTCATCCAATAATGCTATCGATTTCAAGGCTCATGTAGCTAGACTGATTCGCGTTAATATTTGTCGATTCCAAGACTGCGTGTGCAGGCCATGGTGAAATTGTGGATTGCAATGATCCGGCAGAATGGGATACTTGGGTAGAACATGATTTCCGGAAATAGTTCTTTTGCCGATCCAGCCACGCTAGTGATCGTAGGTTTTAGTGCAAGAGCGGCAGCTCAATGTGCGAAGCGGCAGGGATTTGAAGTTATCGCTGTCGACTTCTGTGCCGACCGCGATTTGAAAGGTCAATGCCTAGCGCATTACCGGCTCGATGATCCTGATTGGCCAACTACTCTCAATGCCATTCATCCGTCCGTTCCGCTCTTGCTCACCGGTGGCATGGAGCACCGTTTGGAATCAGTGGACCAGTGCCACTCTGTTGCCAATCGTATGGGTCCCAATGGAAAGCAGCTTGCTGCAATGCGGTCTTTGGACAACTGGGAAAGATGGGCTTTTTCGTGCGGTATTGGCTGGCCAGTCACGTTGCGTGGATGTCTGAATAAGAGTGGAATATCGGAACAGCTTTTTCAAGGCAGCTGGCTTTTGAAGCCCTTTCGAAGCGCCGGCGGGATGGGCATTGCCAACGTGATCAACGTGAGCCAACTGAGTGACCGCTTTTTCACGGACCGTCCCAACGTCTATCTTCAGCAACGACTACCTGGGAATACGATCGGCATAACTTTCCTCGGCAGCAAATTCGGCAGCACGCTAATCGGTGCAGCGGCTGCTTGGCCAGACAACTCAAAACCTCCTAGCCAGAGTTACATTTACCGCGGTTCGTATGGGCCTATTCCACTTACCACAGTTCAGATCGACAAGTTACAACGCTTTGCAAATTTGGTTGGTAGAGAGTCTGGATTATTGGGCTTATGGCAGGCTGACTTTTTAGAGCATAACGATGAACTTACTTTACTTGAGATCAATCCACGTTGGAGCGCGAGCATGGACATTCTGGATGTTTGCTTGGATCTTCGCTTAGTCGAAACGCAGTATGCGTGTATTTGCGCAACGATGAGTCAAGCGGGATTCGACGAACTTGCAACCAAAGCTTGCGTGCGAGCCAAACAGTCAAACGACGCGATATTGGGTAAGTTGATTGTCTATGCACGCGCTCCTTTCACCGTCTCGCAAACCCAATCCGATGCGTGGTGGCTGAATCGATGGGAGGGTGATTTGAGCTCCGTACGAAATGGTAACCGATTCGCAGACATACCATGTGCTGGAACAGATATCGACGAGGGCGACCCTATCTTAACGATAATGACAACAAGCATTTCGGCTGATTTCTCAGGGGTTTTGTAGCCCTTGGTTTTTTTTCAGACATCTTTTGCTGCCGGTAGTTTTGTGAACAAACTAAATGGTTTACAATAGGAGGTTGATTTGAACGAAGCTTCCATGGATGTTGCAGGCGCTACTGTCGACCGCATGCGTCTTCGTTCCCGATTGGCTTAACGCCATAAATGCTCTCTTCATTCCTATTTTGGATCTAATTTTCCATGGTAACTGCGCCAAAAACCCCACGCAAGAAAAGGGCCGTCAAGGTAGTCGATCCGAACGCCCCAGCTGCCCCACCAAAAGTAAAGCGGACTCGAAAAGTCGCCGCTGAGCCTCGAATCAAACTCTACTGGGGTGTCTTCAATCAAAACCTCAAACGAGTCGCTGTTTTTGAATATGAAGACCTGAAAAAGGCCGAGAAGCATGTCAAAGAATTGACTAAGGCAACCGGCGATCACTTTTTGCAAAAGATTAAAGAAACTGTAGTCGTTTGATCGTACTATAGTTGTCTGATATCGCTCTCCTGCCAGCTTGCCGGGCAGGAAGCAAAGTTTGGTAACCAGATATCACCCACCCACGAGACAAGCTCGTGGGGGTCCAAAAGATACGGGGTATACGACGGCTTCCAGCCGATGCCACCTATTTCCCGAACGGTCCTTCGCAACTAGGCTAACAACTCTTTTACTACTTTGGCGTGCTCGACCCCGGTCAGCCTGAGATCCAGGCCTTGATTACGGAACGATAACCGTTCATGGTCGATGCCCAACAAGTGCAACACGGTGGCATGAAAGTCCCGAATGTGCACTGGATCCTTGACAATATTGTATGAAAAATCGTCTGTCTCGCCGTGAATTGTGCCACCCTTGGCTCCACCGCCTGCCATCCACATCGTAAAGCATCGTGGATGGTGATCACGTCCATAATTATCTTTGCTTAAGCCTCCTTGTGAGTAGATGGTTCTTCCGAACTCGCCACCCCAAATGATCAAGGTCGAGTCGAGAAGTCCTCTCGCTTTTAAATCGGTAATCAGACCATAAGTCGCCCGATCGATATCCTTGCATTGTGATGGCAACCGACCGTTGACATTGCCGTGGTGGTCCCAGTTGTTGAGATAGACTTGGACAAAACGAACATTGCGTTCTACCATTCTACGCGCGAGCAAAACCGAATTGGCAAACGTACCCGGCTTCTTTGCGTCCCCGCCATAGAGTTCGAATGTGCTCTCGGGTTCGTTATTTATATCTGTCAATTCGGGAACACTTGATTGCATGCGGAAAGCAAGCTCGTATTGCTGTATGCGTGTATGGATTTCGGGATCGCCCACCGCCCGGAAGTTGATTTCGTTGAGGGATTTGAGACCATCGAGTGTCTTGCGGCGAACTTCGGCAGATACTCCCTCTGGGTTGTTGATGTACATGATTGGATCACCGCTCGAACGAAAGCTACATCCCGAGTGTTCACCTGGCAAACAGCCCGACGACCAAAGCCTAGCCGAGATCGCTTGGATCTGCTCGGTGTTCGTTGGCTGTGCTACGAACACAACAAAGGTCGGCAGGTTGTTGTTCATGGAACCAAGACCGTACGACATCCACGAACCGATACACGGTTTCCCGGTAACCATGTTCCCTGTTTGCATCAACGTGATCGCTGGTTCATGATTGATCGCTTCGGTGTGCATGGACCGAATAAAGCACAATTCATCGACAACTTTGGCGGTCTCCGGCAATAACTCGGAGATCCACATTCCGCTTTGACCATATTGTGCAAACTTGTACTTCGACGGCGCGATTGGGAAACGTGACTGCCCGCTCGTCATGGTTGTCAAACGTTGACCATTGCGAATAGACTCCGGTAGGTCTTTGTCATACCAGTCATTCATCTGCGGTTTGTAGTCGAACAAATCCATTTGGGAGGGGCCGCCCACCATATGCAGATAGATGACTTGCTTGGCTTTTGCCGGAAAGTGGGGTAATGCCCCCAAACCACCTGATGCAAGAGAGTCGGCTGCAGTGGAGTCGCTCGCAGTGGTAGCCGTTGGCATCCCTAAGGACGCCAACGCGGCCATCCCGAGCGCACTGCCACCTTGACGGAAGAACTGGCGTCGCGTTTCGCTTTGAACGTATTGCTTCAAGAGCGGATGAACTTTTTGGGAATGCATAGTTTGCTCTATTTGGTGAGGACTTCGTCCAGATTCATTAATTCATTTACCAACATCGTCCAAGCTGCGAGCTCCGTCGCATTAAGACTCGCATCCGGCTTGCTCTGGCCAATCGAGATCAAACGCTTGGCCTCATCGGGTTGCTGCTGGTAGATGGCAGCTAAATCGGTCAAGCTAGCAAGTACTACTTCAGTTTCATCGGCACGGAATGGCCTGGATAGAATCTTGTTGGCGATCGATTGAACGCGAACGACCGCGTCTGTTCCGAGCCTTGTGTCCAGTAGCGTTTTGGCCGCAAGCGTTCTCGCTGCTTCCACAAACTGGACATCGTTTAACGTTACCAGCGCTTGGAGTGGAGTGTTGGTGCGTTCTCGTTTGACCGTGCAGACTTCCCTCGCCGTTGCATTGAACACCTCCATGTTGGGCGGAGGAGCAGACCGCTTAAGAAACGTATACAAACTGCGACGGTATAATCCCTCCCCTTTTTCCGCGACGTAGTCTCTGGTATTGCTGCCAGGCATTGCAACCGCTTCCCAAACTCCATGTGGTTGGTAGGGGCGGACGCTTGGTCCACCGATCTTGTTCACGAGCAAGCCACTGGTGACGAGGGCCGTATCGCGTATCATTTCGGCATCCATTCGGAACCGTGGGCCACGAGCTAGCCATTTGTTCGTTGGATCGAAAGCCAACTTTTCATTGGTTGCACTAGCCGACTGACGATAGGTCGCACTCGTAACCAACGATCGGAACAAATTCTTTATGTTCCAAGCGTCATCGCGGAAACTGGTTGCCAAATAATCAAGCAACTCTGGATGCGTGGGCATTTGGCCTGTAACGCCAAAGTCCCCTGAGGAGCCGACCAATCCTGTTCCAAAGACTTCCTGCCAGAAACGGTTGACGGTTACGCGAGCGGTGAGAGGGTGGGACGGTTGCAGCAACCATTTCGCAAGACCAAGCCGATTTCTCTGCATGCCTTCTTGCATGGGTGGTAATACTTTTGGAGTTGCGGGCTCAACCTCCTGACCTCGCTTGTCATAGTCGCCTCTCATTAACACAAATGCTTTTGGAGGCTCTTTCGCTTCGTTCATTACATGAGCTATCGTGCCGCGTCTCTGGATTTCATTCTTCTCAGCAACCAAAGCTTGGGCGTTCGTGCTGAGCTGAAGGAACTCGGAATCATGCGCATTGAGATACCACGAGTAGAGCTCCTCGGTCTCTTCTTTAGAACGACTTTGCTTGGAGACGAGATATTGTCTGCGAGGTATTTCAATGAGCTGAACGATCTCTTTTTCATCCAGAATTTTTCGATACATTCGGATGTCTTGGATTTGGGCACCCGTCGACGGCGAAGCCACCGAACGACGACCAATGGTCAGGGGCACCTGGGTTTTCACTGTCTCAGACAGCTTGTTGGTGGGGTAGTTCTTCGCGGATTCCTTGCCGTCAATGAATATCTTGACTCCTTCTGCTTTGGAGGAACCATCATACGAAATGGCAACATGTTGCCATTTCGCAGCAGAGAGTTTCGCCTTCGAAATGGTTTTCAATGCATTCTCCGGCCAATGGTGGATCATGTGCATTCCAATGGCCCCGTTCTCGGTCCAAACATCCCACCCACGATGATGGTTGGCTTCATCCATGCGTGCGATGAGCGAACCGCCCTGGCTATCCGACGCAGGTTTGACCCATAACGAAAGAGTCAACGGTTGATCGCGTTCGAAATCTCCAGCCGGCAACGACGGAAAACTATCTTTGACTTGCCATGCCAAGTCCGCTATTCTGCCAGCAATCAAGGACGCATCTGGTTGCAAAGGTATTTGGTACCATTGATTTTGATGAATGACGCCGATCCATTTTGTGTCGTTACTCGACAATGGGACATGCGTTTCGAGCGACTCTTTCGCAGGCAAGGATTGCCAGCTCAGCTTTTCACGCTCTTCTTGTTTAGCCATGAGATCATCGAACGGCTGACGAGCGGCACTCCTACGCGATGCTAATGCATTGTTGGCCTGCTCTGTTAACGAGTCGAGTTCTAGGAATCTCTTTCGGTCCTCATTGCGAGGGACTGGGATGATGGGCGGAGTGTCCTTGATATTTCCGTCCATTGCTCTTTGTGTCGTATTGTTGAAGAACGCGGCTAACTGATAAAACTCTTGTTGGCTAATCGGATCGAATTTATGATCGTGACACACAGCACAGCCTACCGTCAAACCTAACCATACTTGGCCCGTCGTCTCCACTCGATCGCGTGTGTAAAGAACTTTGTATTCCTCGTCGATCGCTCCACCTTCGTTGGTAGTGATATTGCAACGATTGAATCCTGTTGCAATGCGTTGGTCGAGATCCGCGCCAGGGAGCATGTCGCCTGCGAGTTGTTCAATGGTAAATTGATCGAACGGAAGATTGCGATTGAACGCATTGATTACCCATTCGCGATAGGACCACATTTCACGGAAGTTGTCGAAATGAATACCGTGCGTGTCAGCAAAGCGAGCGTAGTCGAGCCAATTGCGACCGCGGTGCTCACCCCACTCTGGACGTTTTAGTAATTCATCGACATAGTTTTCGTAGCGTTCAGGTGATGAATCGGATAGAACGCGTTCGATTTCGTCAGGTGACGGGGGCAAGCCAGTTAAGTCAAAGCAGACCCTGCGCAATAGAGCCCTTAGTTCCGACTCGGGCGACGGCTCAAATCCCTTGCGTTCCAGCTCCGATAAAACGAACCGATCGATCGGATTTCGAATCCAGGCGTTGTTTCTAACCTGGGGCAGCTCAGGTTTGACGGGCGGAAGAAATGCCCAATGCCCTTGGTACTCAGCCCCTTCCGCAATCCAAGTCTTTAGAAGTTCTTTTTGCGGAGCTGTAAGCGATTTGTGTGAATCCGGTGTCGGCATTATGGAATCCGGGTCCGTCGAGAAAACCCGACGGATCATCTCGCTTTCATCGGGCTTGCCAGGGATAAAAGCAGCTTTTGCTAGGGCGTCTTCTCGTTGATCCAACCGCATTTCAGCCGCTCGCTTGTTCGCGTCTGGTCCGTGGCATGCAAAACAGTTTTCTGACAAAATCGGTCTAATGTCTCGGTTAAACTGGATGGTCCCAGCCGAATGCACAGTGGATGGGTTTCCCGAAATCACATAGGCGACCAGCGAAAATCCATAAAAAAGACGAGAGAAGACGGTCTGCAAGGTAAAAAACATTTCGGAACTCAGAGAGAACAAGCGGAGGGGCGGGCGGTCTCACGCGGGCGGGAAGTCTCACGCGGGCAAAAAGCGAGACGCTGGGTAACTCTATTCTAACGCCGGGGCCAGCAAAACAAGATAGCCAAGTTCATCACTTTTTCATGTTTTCGCACTGGGGCGGCAGATCGGTCCGCTGACGATTGCAAATCCACGCGGAGCTATGTCAGCCAGCCGCTGCGCGGGTTAAACAAGTTGGTCAGATGTTTAACCGATCGAGGCTTTTAAGCCTCGATCGTGGGCGCTGTCAACACGGTCCGACTTGGTTTGGGCGACCGCTTAGAACCGACAACCCTGGGTACTCAAAAAAACCGCTAATAAAATCTAGTGCAGACGAGTCACTACGCTGCTTTCGAGCCTGCACTCGAAAGCAATCGATTCGCTTCTTCGTGTCGATACGTGGAAATTGCACTGGCATTGCATACGCATCGGATTTTTGAACATCCTCGGCGACGAAGATTGAGGCCGTGTGCAAAGACCAACAGCAATCCACCGAGCGGCGTCATCCACGGTTGAAGGACTGCGACTAGTTTTCCACTTGCCGTGCTCGCCGCCAACGTGGTTAATGCATGATCGTGCGAAGCGTGATCGTGAAGAGCTGGGTTCGATGCCTGATCTGTCGGATGATTGTGTCCCATGTGCGAATCCGTGATAGAAGCGCTCGCTATCGAATGCGAACAACACTCGTCTGGGAGAAAAAATGCGGAGGAGATCAACAATCCTAATCCGGCAGTTGAAAGCGACAAAACGCGATAGTCTCGAAAACGTCTAAAGGCTGGCCAAATCGCCAACGAAACCATACCGACACAGACAACGGCTGCGATTTGGTGGAATCTAGGACTTGCCATCCATTCGGTGAATTTCAATGCAGGCAAAAAGGCAAGTAATATCGGAGTCGCAGCACAGTGGACAGCGCAAGTTGCAGATGCGAAAATCCCAAGGCTGTCTTTCCACTGATTCAAATTCTTCTCCATGGTATAGTTGTCCTGATACTTAAAATGGGACTCTCAAATCGAGAGCCTAGTATTCGCAAACGAAAGTTTCGCTCAACCATTTCAATCGGCTAAAGTATCTTATCGAATCCAGGCGCACATGCAATGCTATTGCAAAAGATTTCAAAAATATTTGCATCCGAGTTGTTCATGGGTAACAAACCGGAAAGTCGACCTCGATGAACCAGCTCAGCAGGTTCCGTCCGACCAAGGATCGGGTACTCGCCAATTATTTGGAAGTTGTTGAACGCATCCAGGCAGCAGCTTCGCGTTCTTCGCGGTTTTCGACCGAAATTCAGTTGATTGGCGTTACGAAATACGTAGATGCCACCATAGCGAGATGGCTGGTGGAGTTTGGCTGTTCCAATTTGGCGGAAAGTCGACCGCAAATCCTTTGGGAAAAGGCAGCTTTACTCCTGGATTTGCAGGTCAATTGGCATTTGGTAGGCCATCTTCAGAGGAACAAGGCTAAGCGCACGCTCCCTTTGGTTGCGACAATGCATTCTTTGGACTCCATCCGAATTTTTGACCAAATCCAATTAGAAATAGTTCAACGCCAAGTTCCCCTCCAGCTATTGCTTGAAATGAATGTTTCGGGGGACCCAGAAAAAACGGGAATGTTGGTTTCTGAGGGTGAGAAGTTGCTCGAGGCATGGGCATCGAAATTGCACGAATTTCCGAACTTATCTATTGTTGGTTTGATGGGAATGGGGAGCTTGCAAGGCGGAACGGACCAAGCCCGCCGTGACTTTGCCTCCCTTCGAAATATGCGAGATCTATGGCAGAATCGGTATGGAATTCAATTGAGCGAGCTCTCGATGGGGATGAGCGAGGACTTTGAAGCCGCCGTAGAGGAGGGAGCGACCATGGTTCGAATCGGTTCGGTTTTGTTTGTAGAATGAATAAGCTGAACCCTTGAGGAATTTGCGTTGTCGAATTATCATTTCCGGCCCCTAGGAAGCTCGCTGGCCGAATCCAAGGTAGCGATTTTCATTTTTCATGCATCTATAACCCCTAGATTAGATACTTAATGCGGCACTTACTTTCCGCTGTTGTTCAAAACGTTCCAGGCGTCTTAGCCCATATCTCTGGTATGCTCGCCTCGCGTGGCTACAACATCGACTCGCTGGCTGTCGGAGAAACCGAAAACAAAAATCTTGCTCGCATGACGTTCGTGGTCATGGGTGATGATCACGTTTTGGAGCAGGTCCGTAAACAACTTGAAAAGATCGTCACCGTTGTGGCGGTTCAGGACATCAGCTCCCGCGACTATGTGGAACGGGATCTGATGTTGATCAAGGTAAGTGCTGCGAGCGGTAGCGTTCGAACGGAAATTCGTGAGCTCGTTGACATATTCCGTGGCAGAGTGGTTGATGTCGGGTCTGAGGAATTAACGATCGAAATCTCCGGTCGCGAAAGCAAGATCCAGGCCTTCATCGAAAGAATGCGACCTTTTAACATTCTTGAATTAGTACGCACCGGCCGAATTGCAATGGTTCGCGGTAGCAATCCAAATGAACTCGATGCTTTGTCAGCCACCGATCCGACGAGCGAGTAATCCTTGTGATTGCTAATCCGTCAAACATTCACCCTCCAACCCCAATCTGAAAAACAATCATTCCATGGCAGCGACAATCTATTACGACAACGACGCAGACCTTTCCCACCTCAAGGACAAGACGATTGCGATCTTGGGCTATGGGTCACAAGGCCACGCACAAGCCCAGAACCTGCGAGACAGCGGTTGCAAAGTGATTATCGGCCAGCGACCTGGCGGAAAGAATTACGATCTAGCTGTCAGCCACGGCTTCCAACCTATGGAAATAGATGAAGCGACAAAGAAAGCGGACCTGGTCAATTTGTTATTGCCTGACGAAGTACAAGGGGATCTGTACCGAACGCACATCAAACCAAATTTGGTTCCAGGCAACGTACTGATGTGCTCACACGGCTTCAATCTTCACTTTGGCCAAATCGAGCCACCCCAAGGTGTTGATACCCTATTGGTCGCGCCCAAGGGACCCGGGCACTTGGTCCGCAGTGAATACACCAAAGGCGGCGGTGTTCCATGTTTGATCGCGCTTGGTGCGGGTGCCAGTGAAATGACGAAAAAGCTGGGACTCGCCTACGCAAAGGGGATCGGCGGAACTCGCGGCGGCGTTATTGAAACCTCCATTGCCGAAGAAACCGAAACCGACCTGTTCGGTGAGCAAGTGGTACTGTGCGGTGGAGTGAGCGAACTGGTCAAGGCAGGTTTTGAGACGCTCGTCGAAGCTGGATATCAACCTGAGATGGCTTATTTTGAGTGCATGCACGAACTCAAACTCATCGTCGACTTGCTCTATCAAGGTGGCTTGAACTACATGCGATACAGCATTTCGAACACAGCCGAGTTCGGTGACTACACACGCGGTCCTCGTATCATCACCGCCGAGACTAGGCTAGAAATGAAAAAGATTCTCAAGGAAATTCAGACCGGCAAATTCGCTCGTGAATGGATTCTCGAAAACAAAGCGGGCGCTCCTGCATTCAAGGCATCACGCCGCCTTGAGCGACAACATCAAATCGAAAAAGTTGGCCACCAGCTCCGCAGTTTGATGAAATGGATCGACGCCAAGGTCGTAGATTAATATTTCGCGGAAAATGAGTTGCATTCCATTCACCTGGAATTGGTTTAGAGCTTCGATAATTTGCCAAAGCGTTCATGGCAGAGTACTCTTACTATAGGAGCTGGAGCCGATGACTGTTGTATCAAACGAATCCGAATCGAGTGTTGCGGACAATGTGGGAGTGCCCGTTTTGTGCATCCGACTGAACGAATCGTTTGACGAAATAGTCTCACTGAATCCTGGAATTAGAATCGAACAAAACGCATTGGGAGAAGTGATTTTCATGCCTCCAACCGGCGGTGAAAGCGGGTGCCGCAATTCTGATATTTGCATGCAGCTTTCATTGTGGGCGAAGGCCAATGGTGGCCGAATATTTGATTCGTCTACCTTGTTTCGATTGCCTAACGGTGCCAAACGATCGCCCGATGCATCCTGGGTCAAGGAAGATAGATGGATTATGCTCTCGAACGAGGAGCGAAGAGGTTACCCGCCGCTATGCCCGGACTTTGTCGTTGAGTTGCGGTCCGATTCGGACCGACTCTCTGAGTTGCAAGAAAAGATGCGTGAGTACGTTGGAAATGGTATTCAATTGGGCTGGTTGATCGACCCATTGATGAAAACAGTCCACGTTTACAAACCTGGGCAATTAACCGAGATTCAATCCGCTCCTGAATCGATTTCTGGCCAAGAGTGCTTGCCAGGATTTACAATGAATTTGAAATCGATCTGGTCTTTGGATTAGTACCGCACTCGAAACACACCCCAACCTTTCACAGTTGTTATGTCGTCCCCCCTCGAAAGTAGGAAGAAGGCTCTCAAAGTGGAATCAAGTCATGTTGGATAAGATTGATTTAGCCCAAACGCTATCTGACGCGGAAAGGGGTGGGCGAGGTTGACCGGTGCAAATATAGTCAGCGTATCCGGCAGTGTCGTATTGTGCGTGCATAAGTGCGTGCAAGTCGATGACTGCGTCAGCGTGCTCTTGTTTCAGCGGGATCGGAATCTTAGGCAAGGGTTCTCGGAGTTCCATCGGCCAAAGCTCGACTTCAGGTCTTCGATAGCTGCGACAAGTACTGTTCTCGATCCGAAGGCATGCGAGAAGATGATACGCCAATACCGCCACCCTCCAGCCGGGTCGAGTACATCGAAGCTGCCGCCTAGTAGGTCCATGTTGTGTAGCCAGAAATCGAAAATTCCGCAGGTCAAGCCTGCGGAATTTTAAATTCTGGGACGAACGAATGCGACACTAATTGTTTTGCCGATGCGTCGCCAATGGAACGCCGGATTCAATCTGGAACAGTATTTACGCGACGTCGGACATGTTGGTTGTTCACATTTCTATTCAGGATCAGTGCAATTGTATCCGCTCACAAGAGCACTTGCCTTAAAATATCCCTTTCGGCTTGGGCGTGCCGACCTGCCGACGAACTACTGGTTACAATGTTTTCCTAGTCCCAAAAGGACGAAATGATCTAGCCATGGACGTCATCCCATGGTCCGAGTTAGCATCATGTGTTGAAAGTCCCGAGGGACAAATTGAAATATCCAAATTCAAGATAATTTCAAGTCAAAATTCAAGGATCGCTCATGTCGTCCCTTCAGGACTTTTGCTACATATGGCTACAAGACCATGGGCTTTCGCCCTTGGCTAAAGCATGCCGCCGCTTCACGGCTAGTCGCAATAACACGGCAAGTCGCAATAACACAAAATGGAACATCGCTGCCCAATTCCATCGTGCAGGTCGAAATGGTTTCCGGACAACGCATCTAGCCGGATCAAAGACATGTTGATGAAATGCCTAAGAATTTCCTTCGTCGCAGTCTGTCTTGGGACCCTCCTACCACTGGCGTCAGCGATTGCTTTATCGCAAGCACAGGAACTAGCGGTTCAGGCCGCAGTGCCTTCTCAAAACGAGTCTTGGTTCGGCTGGATCGGGACTCCCAAACAGCAATTGAGAACGATTGTGCGCGTCCATCGCAATACGGAGGGTACCCTAACAGCAGGTTGGATAGTCAGTCCAGATCAAACTCCGGTTGAGCTTGCACTGAGTAACTTTCAGATTGACTCCAGTGGAGAATGGCAGTTCACGGTTGAGAATCCAGCCGACACCAAACGCACGGCCAAGTACTTCGGTAAACAATCGTCAGACGATTCTGTCGTCGGTGATTTCGAACAAGTCGGCGAAAAGCTTTCGCTCAATATGCGAAAAGTCGATTCCCTGCCATTGGAAACACACAGCAACCTGGGTGCCGATTTGGTTTGGCTTGGAACACTTGATTTAGTAGTTCGCAAAATAGATTTTCGCATCCGCGTCTATTCAAAACCTCCATTTGCAACGGTTAAGGAGCCACGAATGCTCTTTGACTCCCTGACGCAAAACGCGGTCGGAATTCCTGCTCAGGTCACTGTTAACGAAAACGGCAGCACCACTTTTGACATGAAGTCCATTGGGGCAAAATTTGTGGCTACGCTTAACGAAGCGGGGAATCAATTGGATGGTCGTTTTATTCAAGGTCCGCTTTCGTTGCCGCTCGAGATGAAGTTGCTAACGGATGATAAATCCACGGCAATCGTCGCCACCAAAGATTCGACCTCTTCGGTAAAAAGAGACAAAGAGATGCTACCGAGCACTGAATACAGGGAGCCGAGAAAAAGGAAAGTCGTTGACGAAGGCAGCCCAAGGCCCCAAGAGCCTGACTCACTCGCTCCGCCCCAGAAAGCAGCCATGGTTTCGTCACCGTCTTTTGATGAAACTCCTTTCGAGGTCAGTTACGGGAGTTCCAAGCCAAGGAAAGGAAAAGAACCAACCATCGCCGAGCAAGGAATTAAATTAGCTGGCACCTTTACGCTTCCCAAGTTGGTGGAAGGCTCGAAGACGCGTAAGTTTCCTGCTGTGATCATGGTCTCCGGGAGCGGGCCACAAGACCGGAACGAGACCATCGGTACGCACAAGCCATTCCAAGCAATAGCACACTATTTGGCAGAAATCGGAATCGCTTCTCTTCGCTACGACGATCGTGGCGTTGGCGAAAGTAGCGGCGACTTCTTATATGCAACTTCAGAAGATTTCGCCAAAGACGCAACTGCGGTTTGGAATTATGCGAAAACCATTCCTGGATTAGACACGTCCAGGATTGGTATCCTGGGGCATAGTGAAGGTGGCATCGTTGGTCCGATGGCCGCTGTTTGGGAACCCGGTATAGCTTTCTTGATACTGATCGCGCCACCGGGTATGACTGGCTCGGAAATATTGAAAACTCAAATCGATCGCATTTCGGAACTGCAGGGCATGAACGAAACGGATAGGAAGTCGACGATGGCATTGCAAAGCAAATTGCAAGACATTGCTATGGGTTACTTTGCAGACGAATCCACGATGCGGCGCGATATTCAGAACGCGATCAAGATGAATTGGGATAGCCTAAAATCGCTTGCAAAATCGCAGGATCCGAATGCAGATCTGGACCAAATCCGAACGGATCTGACCTCTCAAATCGAGGAACAATTCAACCAGCTTCGGATGCCTTGGTTTCAATTCTTTTTGAGATACGATCCAACCCCCAATTGGATGATGATCCGATGCCCTACGCTAGCGATTTGGGGTGGAAACGATGTTCAAGTGCTACCCGAGCTCAATCTCGCCAAGATCAAGAAGGCTATCGAACGCAACCAAGGATTGGACGCCCAATTGACGATTCTTCCGGGCCTGAACCATTTAATGCAGACAAGCAAATCAGGACTTCCAAGCGAATACAACACAATCGAAGAAACAATCTCTCCAACCGCCCTCACTACGATCCGCATTTGGGCCGAAGAGCAACGACTCATTGAGCCGTAACCGAATGACTTAATGACTGGTGAAATGCCATGCGGAACTCATTGGGTCGCGACAGAGCACAAAGTGCGCAAAAATGACGACTAGCAAAAAGGCGAACGAGTTGAACATGGATACACAGGATGAACAGGATAACATCCTAGTATAGGGGGAGATCACAGAAAATATCTTTGCTTACTCCTCGAGTGTGATGATCCAAAACGATTATTAAACCTACTTGCGATCCTGCCTATTCTATCCATCCATTCAGATTGCTTATCGGAACCTATGGTTAGGTGCTTGGCCCGAATAAGATATCGTGGATTTAGACCAAAAAGTCACTAAGGAAGAACTGCTTCGTGTCTTCGTGGTTCATTTTTTTTTGCATTTTCCACGCTTGATTTTCTTTGGGCCGCGACAATCGTTAAACGTTGCAAGGTACAGGGCAATCGCTAAGGCCAGAATCGTTATCGATGTTAACGCCCTTTTTCATTCAGGATTTCAGACCTGGTTTCAAAACGGTTGCGAATCATAGGTTAACCTTCGGGCGGTCGATGCTTGGAGTTCTCACGCATGGCCGCTGTGAACGCATCACGGGAAATTGGAGACCGTTAGCCACGCCGCTAACGGTACTACGGATAGGATTGGTAACAACGGATGTTCCGCAGTCGAGCACTAACTACGATCCAGTCGATTGAAACGAGCGGCTTGTCTGCTGGCTTCGTTCCCTGCGGTGCATTGCCTTATTTCCGTTGCTATCTTCAGGTCTTCTCACTGACCTCCCTTTGCTTTGCTTTCGCTTGCAACAACGGTTGCAACACCCTATCGTTGCCAGCCATTGATCCGACAGGAAATAGGATCTTTGCTAGTGGTCCGAACGGATATACCAACATTGTCTCACCGCATGATCCCAACAATGGCTATCCCTCGAAACAGCCTGCATTCCAGACTCCACCTCCTCCACCTGCTTGTATGCAAGGTACCGATGGTAGTGAGAAGAAGTTATGTAAAGGATGCCTAGCGGGCAAATCATGCTTGGGAAAACGGAAAGAAGCAGAAGAGGTCCGTGGTCGTTGCGGTCAATTGCTGCTAACGCCTACGCGTATTGTTGCTCCAGTGGGCGGTGAGGTGATCCTGCTCGCGGGTGTGTGCGGTAAAGATGAATACCTGGTTACGAATGAACCGATTGAGTGGATGCTATCGCCTAAAAGCGTCGGGGAGTTCGTCGAGGTTGGGGACGACGCAAAGGGCCAGCGGCGTTCGATGTGGAAAAAAGACGACGGCCCCAAGGTCGAAAAATTAGGAGTCGATTTTGCGCGAGGGCGGACCAGTCGAGAAGCGGGAAATATCACGCGTGGTACCGCGACAAAAGCCGACGACTTGCCTATTCGAAAGGGGCAAACCTGGATCAGCCTGACTAGTCCCAGCGAGGGAATCTCCAAAGTGACCGCCCTCGCACCGGACAGCGATGTGTGGGACCAACGCCGCCAGACGGCTACCATTTACTGGTTGGATGCGAGTTGGCAATTTCCAGAACCCCAAATTGTCCTTAGTGGTCAAACCGCCAGGCTGGTAACACGGGTTACGCGGGCCGAAGGACTGATTGCAGCCGAGGGCTGGAGGGTTCGTTATAAGGTACTGAATCCTGAAATCGCTCGGTTTGTATTTCCTGGTCGAGAAGGGGAGGAAATTGCAAACATTGAAGTCAACCGAGATGGAATTGCGGCAGTCGACATTGTCAATGGTCAACAATCTCCACATGGAACGGCGATGGTTGAAATCGAGGTGATTCGACCTGCGCGTGCGGACGACAATATACCTGAATTGCCTTTGGGACGTGGAATAGCGCAGGTAACATGGAGCGCTGCAGAACTTCAATTGAACGTAGGCGGTCCCGAAATTGCCGTTCAGGGGCAACCACTCAGTTACTTCGCCACTGTGGCAAACACAGGGGACCTCAACGCCGAAAACGTAGTTATCCGCGTTGTCGTACCACCCGGAATGACCCTCCAATCGCCCAACATTGCGCCAACCAGCCAAGCCAATGGCGCTCTCGCTTGGGAACTGGGACCGCTGATGCCACGACGCGCATTTGACATCAGCTTTAATTTGGTTGCTCAAACGGAGGTGGATGCTCAGATTGTCTTCGAAGCAGTGGGAACACCCAACCTTCGACAGCAGAAATCCGTTCGCACGTTGGTTCAGCGTGCGCAGGTCACGCTGCAAATTTCGCCAAGGCAGAATGCAAATCAAATCGAATTGGGTGGCGAAGCAGTATTCGAAATCCTAGTTGCAAACACTGGAAATCAAACAATCAACGATGTAGCTATTTCATTGCAAAGCGATCCCGGATTGCAGCATACTCGCGACAACTCGAATGAATTGGTCCAGGTCATTGGCTTCTTGAATCCAGGTCAAAGCCGGAAACTCGAAGGCATTTTTCGAGTTAATCGTGAGGGGGAACTATCTGTTAGAGCAACAGCACAGTCACTTGGCCAAGTTCTTGCTTCTCAGACCGCTTCCATTCGTGGCCTACCTGCGACGCCGAAACGTCCGGCGCTCAGCTTGCAGATTGAAAGTGATTTGCGTCAATCCGTCATTCCGCTGGGTGGCGAGTTTACGTTAAAATGGTTCGTCGTTAATTCTGGGCCTGTCGCGTTACGTAGCCCTATTGTCTCGTTGCAGCACAGTCCCAATATTGAAATTCTGAAGCTGAGCCAAGATGTTACCTACCAAATCGAGCGACAGTTTGGACAATGGAGACTGCAGGACCTGCAACCTGGTACCCGCGTGGAACTGTCGGGTCTCTTCCGCGGAAGTGCAGCAGGACCGCAGTCGAGTATCGTGATTGCCGTTGACGCTGAGGGCATTAGTGATCGCAAGACTTTTACGCTCGACGTTGGCAACACAACTACAAGCGGAGACGTGATGCCCGAAAACAACCCCGGTGTATTTCCTCCTGCCGTAGGCGGACAACCAGGCAATGCACTCAACAAGCCTGCCGTATCTCTCAACGATCAAAACGAAAAGCGTTTGAGCGTCTCCATTCAACCAGTCAGCAACTCCATTTTCAAAGGAGACATAGGGACATACGAAATTCGTATCGAGAACTTAATCAACAAGCCGGATCAACGCGTGACCTTGAGTCTGCTCACCCCCGAGGGGACGGTATTGAAGTCGATTCGCGCCAAGGACTTACAATACAAACTTTCCAACAAGGATCGCCAGATAGACATGGAACCGATTAAGTATTTCCGGCCTAACGATAGTTTTTCATGCGTTGTACAATTGCGCCACGATGCAGTTGCGGCCGGAGAGTTGGTAGCGTCTGTGACGAGTATGGGCCAGACAACGCCAGTTGTAAAAAGCCTGCCCATACAAGTGCTAGAACGCTAGCCGCTTAGTCAAGACCAAGAATTGGGATTTTTTTGTCAGCGGAAGGGCGCTATCCTAATAACCCTCCCGTTGCGATTGGGTGAACCGACCGGCGCTAGCCCCGGGCCCGAATTGCGCAGCAAGTTCGCCTGATACTTGTCGAGAAGCTAGCCTCGAACACATTTTCAATTTAGGAGCAGCGTGTGGAGCAATCCTCAATCACACAAGCGTGCCAAGTCATCGCGCAACGCACCAGCGGATTTCAACCCCGTGTGGGCTTAATACTCGGTAGCGGATTGGGCTTACTAGCCGAGCGAATCGAAAATGCACAACGCATACCTTATGGCGAAATCCCAGGCTTTCCAGAATCTCGCGTAACGGGCCATGCCGGGAATTTCGTTTTGGGCTTTCTTTCCAAAGTTCCAGTCGTTGCGATGCAAGGTCGAGCGCATCTATACGAAGGCTGGTCCGCGTCGAAGGCGACTTTCCCACTCCGTTGCATGCATGCGCTCGGCATCGACTCAGTCATCGTCTCCAACGCATCCGGTGGCATCAATCCGCGTTTTCATAGCGGGCAAGTCGTCTTGATCGATAACCACATCGACTGGATGAACCGAAGCGGAATCAACGCGATGGAAGCGGACATCGGCGCGGCGTCCCAAGGACTTCCTCATCGGGTTGGAAATCCGTACGATGCTGGGCTACTGTGCTTGGCTGAACAACTTGCCATCAAGCAAGGGTTTTCGTTGGCACGAGGGACTTATCTGGCAACACTTGGTCCCAACTACGAAACCCGCGCAGAGTACCGCATGTTTGCCAAACTGGGGGCCGACATGGTTGGCATGAGCACGGTCCCTGAAGTCCTAGTAGCAAACCAGCTTGGGCTCAAGGTCTTGGCTTTCTCGATTGTGACCAACGTAGCGTCACCCGATGTTCAATCGGTCACCAATCACGCCGAAGTGCTCGATTGGTCTCGCAAAGCCCAAAGCCAACTCGTCCCACTCATCGAAAACATCTTGGCAGAATATCGGTAGAAGAATCAAAGTGGCCTTCAATCGGGGTCAGGCTTGCGACAGATCATAACCCAATCCCGAATCCCTAGTCTGACCCCGAGCGAAGCCCCACTAATTCGCGTGTGGTGATTTGCCCCTCCCCTTCGACATTGGCAGTTCGAGTCTCCATCCGAACAACGTGCGGCTGTTGCAAACGCAATTCCGCTGCATCCTCAATGGTTGCAACCCGTTCGTCTTCGGGAATATAGTTAGACAGGTTGTTCAGCAGCGTCGTCTTGCCGCTGCCTGTCCCACCTGAGATCAGCATATTGACCCGGGCTTCAATGCAAGCAGCCAGGAAATCGACCATTTCTTGAGTGACCGATTGGTTCGCGATCAATCGTTCGATGGTTAATGGGTTTGCGCCGAATCGACGAATCGATACTAATGCCCCATCAAGTGCCAAGGGTGCGATGACTGCGTTCAATCGACTCCCGTCAGGGAGCCTGGCGTCAACCATGGGGCTCGTTTCGTCGACCCGTCGGCCAACTTGGGCTGCGATTCGCTGTACGATCTGAATAAGGTGACGATCGTCATGAAAGGTAATGGGGGTCCGAATAAGCCTACCGTGGCGTTCGACATAGACTACCTTGGGGCCATTGATTAAAATGTCCGAGATGTCTGGATCGGACATCAACGGTTCAAGCGGACCAAGGCCAAATGCTTCGTCGAGCACTTCGCCAACGAGGCGTTTTCGCTCCACTGCGCTCAACAAATCCTTTCGAGCGTGACATATCGATTCCGCTTGTCGCCGAACTTCCATGCGC
>CAMDKL010000071.1 GCA_945900945.1 Pirellula staleyi DSM 6068 | reverse complement strand
CGCATAGTTGTGAACCGAGAGCGCCAACTGTTTGAGATTATTGCTACACTGCATCCGCCGCGCGGCCTCGCGCGCGGATTGAACTGCAGGCAACAACAAACCCACCAGAATGCCAATAATGGCGATCACCACCAAAAGCTCGACCAATGTAAAACCGCGTTTTCTAACTGCCATTTCAAACTCCTCAATGTAAAGACACAAAAAAAATCTCGGCCAGGGATGGCCGCAAGACACCTATGTGAAAATCGAACTTATTACCTGTCCGCCAACGTCGGTCAGACGGTAATCCCTCCCAGCGTGCCGGAACGTCAGTTTTTCATGATCCAGACCCAGTAGATGGAGTATCGTGGCGTGCAAGTCGTGAACATGGACACGGCCTTCCGCGACGGCCACTCCGTAGTCGTCGGTGGCACCATGGACGATGCCGCCTTGCACGCCGCCACCAGCCAACCAGCACGAAAACGCCTGATGGTGGTGTTCGCGGCCTTTGGCATCCTTGGCCGAGTTGTAAGGTGTTCTGCCGAACTCGGTCGCCCAGACAACGAGTGTGTCATCCAAGAGGCCGCGTTGCTTCAGGTCTGCAATCAGGCCAGCGATTGGCCGATCGATGTTTCTGGCCAGAGGGGCGTGCGTCGCCATGTCGCCATGCGCATCCCAGTTGTTCGCCGAGCCGACATCGATCAGCTCGATGAACCGCACACCACGCTCAACTAAACGGCGCGCCACAAGGCATTGCCAACCAAAACCGGTTGTTTGGCCGGGTACAAGGCCATACAGCTTCAGCGTGTCCGCAGTTTCCTGAGCGACGTCGAGCGCTCCCGGAACTTCTCGCTGCATACCGAAGGCAGTTTCGAACGACTGGATACGGGTCTCCAAGGCCGGCTCAGCCGGACGCTCCGTCAGGTGACGGCGGTTGGCCCGCTGGAGCAAATCCAGCTCCAGCCTCTGGAGCTCGGGTTCGACTCCGCGCGGCCGAATGTCCGCGACCGCATCATCGCCCAGCGTAACGTGGACTCCTTGATGCGATGAGGGTAAGAAGTCGCTGCCCCAAGTCTGTGCGCCGGCATACGGAGGCTGCGGCGCAATGACCATGAATGCTGGCAAGTTTTGGTTCTCGGTCCCCAGCCCATAGCTGACCCACGATCCGAGGCAGGGCCGGGCAAACGTCCACGACCCGCAATGCATGCCCAGCGTGCTCTCGTAGTGGTTTGTATGATCGGTCACCATCGAACGGATGACGCACAAGTCATCAACAACGCTCCGCATATGAGGAAAAAGATCGCTGACTTCAGTGCCGCTCTGCCCGCCCGGCTGAAACTTCCAGTTCGGCGCTTTGAAGTGCATCTTGAATTCACCCAGTTTGCCCTGAAAGTTATCGATCGAAATTGTCTGATTGTGATCGGCAAACAATTTCGGCTTCGGATCGAATGAATCGACGTGAGACACGCCGCCGGTCATGAACAGAAATATGAGACGCTTGGCCCGCGGCGCATGGTGCAGCTTGCCGCCGGCAACGGCTCCATCCAGCTCCCCTGCCAAAAGGGCGTGGAGCGCAATCGCGCCGCAGCCGCCGCCCGCGCGCTCGAGCCACTCGCGACGCGAAAGGGTGCGAGGCGCCCCAAGCGAAGCGAATGTTGTAGCTGATGGTTGTCGTGCGGCCATTCCAATCACTCCACGAAGAGGAACTCGTTTCGAATAAACAAAGTGCGGGCAAGCGCTTGCCAGGCGGCAAATTCCGTATCTTGCGACGACTGTTCCGGTGTTTTTCCGTGGAATTCGGCGATAAACGCTCTGCATTCCGAAAGCTCTTCCACTTCTGGCGACCGGCCTAACACCCACAGGAACGCGTTTGCAATGCGATCGTCGGTCGCACCATCTGCCTGCAAGAGCCGGTTGGCGATCGATGCCGCGCGGGCGTGCACGAACTCGCTGTTCATCAAGAACAAGGCTTGCGTCGGGACGGTCGACTGGCCGCGCCGCGGTGTGCTGGCGTTCGTGTCCGCGCCATCGAACAATCCCAAAAAAGGATGTCGTTTCAGCCGCTGTTGCATCATATACACGCTGCGCCGACTCGTTTCATACACACCGTAGTATGGACTGTGTTGGCTAAAGTTCCACTTTTCAATTGGCGGAAAGGGATGTTCCCCGCCGGTCGAGCGGTCGAGATCTCCGCTGACCAGCAGCATCGCGTCGCGCAGTTCCTCAGCCGCGAGTGGCCTGCGATTGAACCGCCACAGAAGCCGCGCATCGGGATCGATCTCGGCGGCCGTCGCATCGTAATTACACGCTTGCTGATAGGTTGCCGAAGCCATGATCAGTCGCTGGATGGCCTTGACCGACCAGCCGCTGCGGATAAAGCGAGTAGCCAGCCAATCGAGTAGCTGCGGATGCGTTGGAGGCTGGCCGCGCGTTCCGAAATCGTTTTCGGTGGCGACGATCCCGCGGCCGAAATGGTGCTGCCAGATGCGATTGACCATCACACGAGCCGTCAGCGGATTGCTGGGACGCGTCAGCCACTCGGCCATCGCCAGTCGCCCGCTGCCCCCGTCAGCGGGCAAGGCATCGTCCCCTAGGATATCGAGATTCTTGCGAGGAACGATCTCGCCTAGCCTCAGGCGGTCTCCTCGAATCTGTACGGGCGCGTCTTGCGGGTCACCTTGCTCGACCGCCCCAAAGATCAACTCGTAAGGACTCGACTGCTGCATCGCAGCGCGCCTCGCAATCAGCTGAACAAGCCGGGGAGCCGCATCGTCGGAACCCACACGGCTGGCCGGCTCGCTTCCGCCACCCGCCGCAGACGCGCGCTTCTCAGGCTGTTTCTGTTCCGCTTCGAGCTGCTTAATCTCCGCTTCGAGCCGGGCAAGCCGTTCATCATATGCAGCTTTCAACGGCTCGGCCAATGACGAAGGCAGCCCTGGCACAAGGTCGTACGGCCGCTTCTTCTGTTCGGATCCCGGAAACGAATAGCGTGTGCTAGCAAAGATTCCGTACCAACCATAGTAGTCCGAAATGCTCACAGGATCGTACTTGTGGTCGTGGCAGCGGGCGCAACCGATAGTCAGCCCCAGCACAGACTGACCGATCGTGTCGATCGTGTCCTGAATCGTGAGCGTGTGCCACTTCTCACTATCGAATCCGAAGCGGCGCGAGATCGCGATAAAGCCGGTTGCCACGAGCATGTCGCGGTAGCGGGCCAGATCTTGGTCGTTGCAACCCGCCCCAAGCCGTGTCACCATCCGCTGACCCAGAATATCCCCAGCAATCTGCTCGCGAATGAATTCATCGTACGGCTTATCTGCATTCCAGCTATTGATTACCCAATTGCGATATTTGTAGGCGAGAGGCGTCGGAAAGTCCGCCGTCTCACCGGCTGTGTCGGCATACCGGACCACATCCAGCCAATGCCTTCCCCAACGCTCGCCGTACGCGGGCGAAGCCAGCAATCTGTCCACCACCTTGTCGAACGCGTTCAGGGAATCGTCAGCCAGAAACGCGTCTAACTCCTGCGTCGTTGGAGGCAGCCCGGTCAAGTCGAAAGTCGCTCGACGCAACAATGTTCGCTTGTCGGCAGCGGGACGCATCGTCAAGCCGTCGTCAGACAGCCGCGCGGCGATAAACCGGTCGATGTCGTTAAGCGTCCGGGGAGACGCAGCCATGGGCGGTGGCGCCCGATCTGCAATCGGCTGGAATGACCAAAAGGCACGCTCCTGCGCGGTGATCGGTCCGCCGCGAAGTCCAGGACCATTCGAGCCCAGCGTTACTCCCGGTGGCCAGACGGCTCCGTCCTCGATCCAGCGAATCAATGCAAAAACTTCCTGATCATCCAGTTTGTCGTCCGGAGGCATTTCCAGCCCGTCGTGCCGTCGAACAGCTTTGACCAGCAGACTTTTCTCCGGCTGCCCCGGTAGGATCGCCGGCCCTGAGTCGCCGCCCTGTCTAGCGCGCGAAAGGTCATCCAGCCGTAGCCCCGCTTCCGACTTTTGTGGACCGTGGCACTTGAGGCACCGGTTAACGAGAACCGGTCGCACGCTGCTCTCGAAATGCGCCAAGTGTTCGCGCTTCAGATCCTGGGCGAGGGTATCTCCCTGCGTTTGACTGAGGATCAACACAACCACACACATGGCCCACGGCCGGTGCACCTCTAAACCTCCGCTCAGAGCCGGGAACATCAGCAACGAGTTTCGCGTGAATGCGTTCAACACGGGTTAGACCTCCGCCAACGGCTGAGTGGCATCGCCGAATCGATCCAGCCGAACATTCATCTTGCCCATCAGTGACAGGAATAGCCGGCACATTTGGCGCTGCTCCTGATCGCGATAGTTGAGCACCCGACCCGTTTCGATTTGGCCGCCGCCGCGTCCGACGAGCACGACGGGAAGCTGCGAGGCATCGTGGCCGCCGGTGAGCATGCTCGAACAGAACAGGAGCATCGAGTTATCAAGCGCTGTGCGATCGCCTTCTTGAATGGCGTCGAGCTTGCGGGCGATATACGCCAATTGTTCGACGAATAACTGGTTCACTTTCAGCCAGTCAGGCGTGTCGGAGTGCGACAGCAAGTGGTGGATCATGTAATCGACGCCCAGGTGTGGGAACCGGAGCGCCGAATGATCGTTGTTCAGCTTGAGCGTCGTAATCCGCGTCGTGTCGGTCTGGAATCCCAGCACAAGGATATCGCACATCAGCCGCATGTGATCGGCAATGTTTTGCGGAAGTCCGTCGGGTGGACGGGGAACGTCAGGCTTGGAGAGCGCTGGTCGCCAGCCCTGCAGTTCGCCTTGTTTGCTGGCCCGCTCAATGCGCTGCTCGACATCGCGAACCGAGTCGAGGTATTCGTCGAGTTTGCGCTGATCCGTGGCACTGATCTTACGGCGCAGATCGCTGGCGTCATACAGCACCGCGTCGAGCACGCTTTGATCGCCGCGCTGCACTTCGTCCTTGAACAAGCGGTCGAAGGCGAGCGCAGGATACAATTCTAGCGGCGTCGGTGTGGTTGGGGAGGTCCACGAGATGTGCGAGCTATAGAGCATCGAGTAGTTTTTGTGGACGGCTGGGTTCGAGCGCTCACAACCGAGCACCAAGCTCGAGACCTTCGTCGTGCGTCCATAGCTTTGTGCGAGCAACTGGTCAAAGCTCGTACCGGAGCGGATCTCGCCGCCGGAGGCCAACGGAGCGCCAGACAATAGATTACCGGTCATGGAACTGTGGATGTTGCCTTTGAGGGCCTCGGCATTGTACAAGCCTCGAATGAAGAGCAGCTTCTCGCGAAAATCGGTCAGTGGCGCGAGAACCTGCCCCAGCTTCATTCCGCGGCCCGAGCCCTCGGCATGCCACTCCTTGGAATGAAAGCCATTGCCCGCAAACAGTACGGCCAAGCGAACGGGCGCCTCACTGGCACGGCGCGCTGCTGGCTCATCGCCCCAGACGGGAATCGATTCGAGCCAAGGGAGGGCCATCGTCACACCCAGCCCACGCAACATCGCGCGGCGGGAATACTGATGATTCTTCACGGATCACTCCTAGTTGATTGTGTACAACATGGCATAGTCGTCCAGCCTGTCTTTTTCGGCATACAGCTTGGAAGCCAATACCACTTATTTTTCGAACGAAACTTTCGGATTGGAAGCGAAATCCCTGCCGCGAATCTGTTGGAACTGAGGGCTAATTGCGATCCGTTCGATCGCCCCGCGGATGGATTGATTTGGTGTGAGCTGCTCCCGCGTCAAATCGGCGAGCAGCGGTTCATCGGAGAGTTGCACCGACCGTCCGAGCGCGTAGCCAAGTAGTTTGCGCAAAAATTGCCGAACGAACGCTTCGCGCCGCGCGGTAAGCAAATAGCTGCGCAAGCCGCTCGCGCCGTCAATCATTGTACCGTCGGGCAGAGTTGTTCGCGAATCGATCGGCAGTCCGCTGGCATCCTGGGTGCGAAAGCGCCCGATCGCGTCGTAGTTTTCCAGCGCAAAGCCCATAGGATCAATCCTCGCGTGGCACTTCATGCAGGCCTCGTCGGCGCTATGCCGCTGGATCAGCTCCCGCTCGGTCATTTCTTCGGGTGCAGCATCCGCCAGTGGCGGAACATCCTTGGGAGGCCGCGGCAGCTTCTCACCTAACAGCACTTCGCTCAGCCAGTTTCCCCGCAGGATTGGGCTGGTGCGCGATGCGCCCGATTGCTTGGACAGTGTCGAAGCCTGCGTGAGAATGCCGCCCCGGCCGTGCTGCCTCACGCCGTCAACGCGTCGAAACTCGCTGCCGCTTACACCAACCATGCTGTAGTGCCGGGCCAAGTCCTCATTCAAAAAAGTGTAGTCCGCGTCGAGAATCGTCAACACCGGACGATCGTTTTGCAACAGGTCTGTGAAGAATTGAATCGACTCCTCGTACATTGCTCTGCGGACATTCACGAATGTCGGAAAGTGCCGCTCGCTCTTCTCGTCCAGTTGGTCGAAGTCGCGGATGTGTAGCCATTGACAGGCAAACTCGATCGCCAGCCGCCGCACTTTCGGGTCGCGCAGCATCCGCCGAGTTTGCGCCGCCAAAACCTCCGGTTCGCGCAGCCGGCCCTCCGCCGCCAGATTACGCAATTCGTCGTCAGGCTGTGACGACCACACGAAGTAACTCAGCCGGCTGGCGAGTTCTCCGTCTGAGACAGGGCTCGCGGTTTCGCCCGGCCCCGGGATCTCGGCCCGATAGAGAAATGCCGGCGAAATCAGCACGCGGGCCAACGTCAGCCGGATCGCGTCGTCGTGCGGCAACTCCTGCTCTCGCAGTTTTCGATACAACCCGGCCAGCATCTCCGCCTCATCCGCTGTCAGCGGTCGGCGGTAGGATCGATCGGCAAACTTCAGCACGGCCTCAAGATGCTTCGGTTCGGTATCGATCAACCGCTGGCGAAAGGCGGCTGCGGCAGACATCAGTGGCTGGCGAAAGATTTCGTAGGGCTTGGGATCGCCCAGTTGTCCCGCATATTCGATCTTCTGCAGGAAAGCATCGACCTGCAGGAGCGGATGCTGGCTGACGTAAAACAGCTCGTCCCACAAGCGATCCAAAACCACCGTCTGGCTGTCATCGAGCATGAGACGCTTCAAGTGCTCATCTTGGCGGTAATACAGGTGCAGCGTGACGACTTCATCGACTGGAACGACCCTGCTGTAACAAAGAGCCGGTGGAAACAACTCACGGAAATCATCGAAGGCGGCGGTCAATCGGCGACGAGCAGCGCTACCGTCGAGAGCCACGAAGGAGCCTGCTGCTGCTGCAAACGGCGAAAGAGTTGGCAAACGAGGAGGTGTCGAGTGAACTTGAACCTGGGCACTGGCATCCTCCCCGGCTTGAGCATGCAGAGTCCCGGTCACAACCAATTCTGCCCCCGCTGCCAAATCAGCGGGCAGCCGAACCTCAAGGATGTTCGGTGCCTGAACGCACAAGTTTTCGGGTTCCAAGGCCATGCCCTGCGGATGTTTGCCGAAGTTCGCCGGATCGATACCGTAACGAGAGTGCTCCGAAAGAGCCGTGGGAGGACTATCGACAATGGCGCGCAGTAGCGTCGAAAGGAGAGGTCCACCAGGCGATGAAAGTTGATTGATCAGCATTGTATCCGGTGAGTCTTTGGCAAGCCCCTCGCCCCCGGCGTTCAATAGTTGCTGCAGCTTTGTGGCAAGTCGCTCCTTCTCCTCAGACGAATCCGTCAAATGCCAGCGGGCCAGCAGCGAGTCTTCGGGTAGAACACTTCCGTCAGCCGTGGTCGTTGGTTCAGAAAAGAAGTGCCAGACGTCGCTGTTGCCGAAAGAATCGGAGTGAGGATTTCCCGACAACAGGTCGGGAGAAAGCTCTCGCGATAGATTCCATACCCACTCATCGTCGCTCAACGTTAGATCGATCGCCGTAAGATCGCACCCATGGTCGCCATCGCGAGGGTGGATGGCCAAGGCAAGAAGGTCGCCCGGTTGCACCGGTACGCTTCGAATCGGACCAATCGTTGAGGCATTGGAGCCTTCCGAGACGCCGGCTGCCAAGCGATACCGTATTCCGGACCGGCGCAACTCAAGCGACCATGCAATACCATTGCCGCAATCGGGATGAGCGTCCTGAATTAATCCGGTGACTGCCAGCTTTGCTGAGACAGGGCTTCGCCAACCCACAACCACCGAGTTCGTCGGACTGGGATGCACGGCAAGGCTTCGAGGCTTCAATCGTCCTGGAATTTTGACCTCTTCGTCGGACGAATTGGCGACCACGCTCAAGGCGTTATCGCCAACCCAGCGATGGACAAAATCGTAGCCCGCGACGCCCTTTTCTTTACGTGCAAGCGGCTTGCCAAAACCAGCCGCTTCCTTGGGGGTCACGCCCAGATATCCAAACCATGCCGACAGCACTTCGGGCTTCACATCATATTGGCGGGCGAGTGCGGCCAGGTCCGCGCTGCCAGAATTCGCGCTGCCAGAATTCGCGCTGCCAGAATTCGCCTTGCCATGATTCACTTGGGCAGGATTCGCCGTTGCATGGGCGGCTGCGTTCAAGGATTTGCCAGCGCTGGCAAGAACATCCTTGCGAAGAACCTTAAGGGCCTCATAGACCGGTCCAAGATCCCGCAACAAAATGTCCGGCCGTCCGGATGCGACCAAGCGAGGCCGCTGCCAAACGACAAAGTCATGCTCGTTGCCATCGCATGCGTCGCCGGCGGCCAGGTACACCACGACATCTTGCCCGGGGGCTGGCGGATTCAGCTTGAGTCGAAAATCTTGCCGCGAAGCGATCGGGTCCACGGGCTCAAGCCAGGCCTTGGGGCCCTCTTCTTTCCCAATGTGCCCGACACTGGAAAACCGCCACAAAGCTGCCTGCCAGCTCTCGCCGAAGGCGACCAGCGCATTCAGATCGGAAGGAGTCGCCTCAGCCCATCGCGCGCGCAGATCATCGAGCAGGATTGATGGCTGCACGCCAGGACTCCGAGCCAGCATGTCCCAGAGAGCGCCCAAGTATTTGGGACTCAAATTGCGCTGTCGAGCAATATCGATAATCGATGACCGGCCCGCGCGCAGCAATTCGCGCTGCTCCAGCGTAGTCGCGAAGTACCTTTCCAAAGGCAAACGGCCTCCTTGGTTGGTATCGAACACGATGCCCTGCAAATTGACTCGCGATGTGCCTGAGCTCTCGGTGTACTGGCTATAGAAATTGCGAATCCTTCCCACCAAATCATCCGACCAGTCACGACGAGTGGTGTAGGGCGAGAACCGCAAGCCGTCCGGCACAAGGACGGCCTGAGCGGCGACCTCCTTGGCCGCGTCAAAATATTTTGTGACAAGCGCCGGCGATATCACCAGTGCAGCCCCGACATTCGTAAATCCCTCACCGGCCGCACCATCGACCGGAAACTCGCGGGCGGGTTCAAGTGAATCGACACCGGTCAAATCTCTCAGCGTATAAGTATATTCATGATTCGAAAGGCGTCGCAAAATCACTGGGCCCGGATCACCTGCATTGGCAATGGCAACCTCATCGAGCGTCTTCCGAACCCAGCTAATCAACTCTTGCTTCTGTTGACTCGAAAGTGGCTTCGCATCTTTAGGGGGCATCTCACCCGATTCGAGTTGATGCAGGACTTGCTCCCAGACCTCGGTGTGCTGCTTGATGATGCCTGTGGAACTAAATCGCTGCAGGTCGAGCTCACCCTTTACCTTCTCCGTGGAATGACAAGTGGTGCAGTACTCCTTCAAGATCGGTTGGATCGAATTCTCGAACTCGTCGGCAATCATGCTGGATGGCCAAAGCAGCAGGAACGCCGATGCGAAGGCAAAGTGATAAAACACTTTCATTTCAGGCTCTTCGTGACGACGCTCGCCATTTCCCATGTGAATCACTTCGTTTTCAGGTCGAAATCAATCGGGTTGTTGCCGACTTTGATGGTTTCCTTAAGTGTAGATTTCGTATTGTACATTGCCGGCAGCGCTTCGACTGTTTCGGGAATCTTGGTTCCCGGTGGTTCGGGCGAGCCCAGTTCGATCATCTTGCCCGTCTTTTTCTGTGCGCGCAGCTCGACACGATAGTCACCGGGGACTGGCCCCGTCTCTGCCGGGATGCTATATCGGCCGTCCTTGACCTCCGATCCAGCCGACGGTCCATCGGTTCCAGCGGCGGGGACGAAAGTGATGACACCCTCGGCCAGCGGCTGGCCATCTACCGTCACTTTGCCCGAAACCGCCCCACGACCGGAGTCGCTTCCACATCCGCTGACGAGGCACGCGGCTATGATCACCACAACCCGCGCGACGTCCCCCATGCTTTCACTTTTCCAACCCAAATATTTCGCTTTCACAAAACTAACCCTCCTGTTGAATGAATGTTTACAAGCTGGAAGCTTATCGCGCGTTGCACCGACTTTACCAATCTCCGATTACTGTGCCGTCATCGAGCCAATGCAGATTTCGCCACGTAATCAAGTCGATGCCGTTGCTGGCGAACCGAACCGAGCCATCCCCTGACCCAACTTGCACTCCCCCTGTATGCCGGCTACGTGCCGAGGCAAAATTATTGTTCGAGTTGCCATCCGGAACACACGGGAGATTCTGGCGAGGTTGGTTGCCCTGATTCGTCGCGCCGCACCAGAGATGGTGGTTTAGTAGATTTTCCGGATTCGACGAATTCGGAGTATTGGTGGGATATATATACTGCGCAGACGCCCGGTTCGTGTAGATATACCCACGATGGTCCGTCGAGAGTCCTTGCAGGTATTCCACGATTACGAACGTGTTGGACGTCCCATCTGTAAACTCTGCGAAGGACCGCGAGGTGTTCATGCGGAAGGCTCCCTTGCGGCTTGCCGGTTCGTTTTGGGCCTCTCCATCGTTGAGGCCAGAAAAGACTCCCAGATAATTACTCACCGCAAGAAACGGCCCTCTGGTGCCGATTTGCGAAGGTTTGATACCGATCTGCCCCCCGAAAGATTCTCCACCTGCCGTCGCACCGCCAAGTTGCGTGTCGGAGGGGCATATCCACGAACTGATCGACTTGCCTTGCAACGCGGAAGGAAACGCGGTCAATCCGCCCGGCATCCAGGGGCAGATTGATGTACGACGGTCACCCCAAGGGAGGAGATCGTGATACTGCCTCTGCTCCATATACGGCAACAAGTAATGGAGCAGGTAGGGCCACTCGGGGTTGCAGCCGAACCTGCCAGTGACACCGACCCAGTTCAACGATCCGTAGGGCATTTTCCTATGGGTGTCCGCATAGTTGTGAACCGAGAGCGCCAACTGTTTGAGATTATTGCTACATTGCATCCGCCGCGCGGCCTCGCGCGCGGATTGAACGGCAGGCAACAACAAACCCACCAGAATGCCAATAATGGCAATCACGACCAAAAGCTCGACGAGTGTAAAACCACGTTTTCTCGCTAAGATTTGCAACTCCTAAAAAGTTAAAACAAAAATCAAAACAACAAATTAAATTCGCTCCTGGTGGAATTCGATGTGCTTGCGTAGTTCGGCGGTGGCTGCAGCAACGTCACCGGCCGAAAGGCTATCGACAATTCGCTGATGGCTTTCCACGCCATCCTTCCACTCTGCTTTCTTGACGCTTTCGCGGAATCGCTGAAAGAAGACATGCAGCAATTCGCCGAACGCGACCAGCGGTTTTAATCCGCTCGCTTCGAGCAACGTTCGATGGAATTCGATATCGAGCGCGATCCAGGTCTTCAGATCGCGGGCCGAGCGGAATCTATCGACCAGTGTTCGCAGCTGCTGTTCGATCGAACTGTCGGCCTTCATCCGCCGAGCTACGTGTGGCAAGACGCCCGTCTCGAGGATCACGCGGCTGTCGATCAGTTGCTGCGGATCGGCGTCGAGCAGGTCGGAATGAAAACTTAAGTGCTCCGTTATTCGCCCCATGTCGATGCGTCCGACTGTGAGGCCGACTCCTGCCTTTGATTCCACGATCCCCAAAAACTCCAAAGCTTTCGTGGCTTCGCGAAGGCTCAGTCGACTGATGCCAAAGGTCTCGGCAAGTTTGGACTCCGTTGGGAGTCGGTCACCCGATCCAAGCTTCTGCGCAACGATGTACTGCTGAATCTGGTAGGCTACCTGGTCGCGAACTTTGGGACGGCGAAGAGTCTGCATCAAGGAATTCTTAAAGAAGGATTTGCGGGGAGAACTAGGGAGGGGGAGGATAGATTATCTGATAATCAGATTGCCGTCAATACCGACGCTTGATTTTTTCACGAGAAATTATCCTTGCGGTGGTTGTTGGCCTGGGTATGCTTTTGAACCACGTTGTAATCGGCGCCAAGTTCTGGGCAGGGTTCGTAGGATTCTGCCGTATTCGTGTTTGCCAACGATTGCCGCTCTAGTCACAAATGAACAACAATTTTCTCGCGATTCAACGAAACACGTTTCCCAACCTCCATCGAAGGATCTATCACATGCAACGCTATTATAAACTGTTTGTCTTGACACTCGCGATTGGAACGTTTGTTTGGAGCGTCAGCAAGTCGGCCAGTGCGGCGGACGAATATGCCTACGACCTGGTACATTCCTCTGTCAGCTTTAAGGCAAGGCATCTCGATATCAGTTGGATTCACGGCCGGTTCAATGAAGTCGAGGGAAAGTTTTCGCTCGACCGTGAAAACCCTTCAAAGTCGACGTTTCAGCTCACGATCAAAACAGAAAGCGTTGACACGGCCAACAAGGCCCGTGACGAACACTTGCGACAACCAGACTACTTTGACACGAAACAGTTCCCCACAATCGAATTCAAGAGTACAAAAGCCAAGGCCATCGATGGCGGATATGAAGTTACAGGCGACTTTACGATGCACGGTAAGACTAAGCAAATCACCCTAGTCCTGAAAGGTGGTAAGGAACATACTTTCAAAGACGTGAAGCGAGTCGGATTCTCGACCGAGCTTTCTGTTAAACGCAGCGACTACGGATTCGACCCAAAGGCAATCGGAGCGATCGGGGACGAGGCGTTGATCCTCATCGATTGTGAAGGCACGCGAAAATAGCTGATGCCAGAGCCTTGGCTGTATTTGAAGTCAATTGTGGCTTCTGCGATCGGCAGCGCGTTGTTCGTGCTGGCGTTGGGGGGACTAAGATGGTCATCGACCGAGACGCGGTTGAAAATAGCGTGTGTGCTGGGGATCGGCTTCGGACTCGTGGTCGGTTACTACGTTCTAGGCTTGCAGTTTGCATGGCCGCCGTTCAACGGCCTAGACCGCTTTCTAACAATTATCCTCCCGGCCGTACTGATGATCGAATTGATCGCGGCATTCGAACCCGTTCCTAGCTGGGGCGCATGGCTGCTAAGGCTGAGTTTTGCTGCATCGATCCCGAGAATTCTGCTTCACGGTTCAGTTTACCTGCCTAGCCACGGCACCGAATTGCCAGTCTGGCAAGCCGGTGTGACACTATTGGTGTGCAGCGGATTGTTGGCAAGCTTGTGGTGGTTGCTCCTGTGTTTATCTCAGCGATCACCGGGAGTCTCGATTTGTTTATCGCTTTGTTTAGCAATACAGTGCACGGGTCTGACGGTGATGCTAGCGGGTTACATCAAGGGTGGAGCAGCCGCACTTCCAGTCGTCGCAACAATCTTGTCCGCGACCATCGTAGTCGGACTTGTCTCGAAACGCTTCGGCGCGGTCGCGAACTTCGGCATTGCGTCGATCATTGGAATCGGAGTGGTCAGTTTGTACGGCTTGTTATTCATCGGGTATTTTTTTGGCCGGCTATCGGCCGGCTCCACTATGGCCATGCTTTTTTCTCCGCTCCTGTGTTGGGTATCAGAGATAGCCGTAATGCGGAACCGAGCGATTTGGCTCGTTGGATCGCTACAATTGACGTTGGTCGCGATTCCGCTTTCGGTGGTACTGAGCTTGGCGAAACGTGATTTTGACCGCGACATGGCCCCTTTGCTTTATTCGGACCGCCGAGCAAATGGATTGGACCTCTGAAGGGATTGCAAGGAAAACCGACTGTGGATAGATTATCTGACAATCAGATTGCCGTCATCGTCGCGAGGTCGTTGCTTAGTGACTGAGAAGACGAAGTATGAGGAATGATCAACGACAATGTCGTACGTGGTCTCTCGATTCCCACTCCCACCCCACCCCCTACTCCCCACAAATATGCCAATCGTCGCGATTACCGATTATACTTTTCCCTCACTTGAAATTGAAGAGTCGCTTATTCGCGCTGCGGGCGGCGAGTTCGAGTTGCGGAGCGGTAATGACAAGCAGGTCGAGGCGCTAAAGCGGCTCGTCGCCGAAGCGGATGCAGTCATCACACAATTCGCGCCCATCAACGCCGAAGTGATCGCTGCGATGCAGCAAGCATGCGTGATAGTGCGTTACGGCATCGGAGTCGATAACGTCGATCTAACTGCAGCGCGCGCGCGCGGGATTCCCGTTTGCAATGTTCCCGACTACTGTATCGATGAAGTCGCCGATCACACGCTGGCGTTCATCTTGAGTGCCACTCGACAAGTCGTGCCCAACACGCTTCATATTCGAGAAGGGAAATGGGGGTTGGCAACGCCGCTCGATCGGATGCGAACTCTTCGCGATCAAACGGTGGGGATCGTTGGCTTTGGAAGGATCGGGCGTGAAGTTGTTGCCCGCTTGTCTCCTTTCAAGTGCCGTCGCTTGGTTTTCGACGCATTCGTTTCCCCTGATTCTATCTTAAAAGCCGGTTGCGAGCCTGTATCGCTCGACGAGTTGCTCGCTCAGTCCGACATCGTGACTTTGCACTGTCCGTCCACTCCTCAAACGAAAAAGATGCTCAACGCGACTTCAATTGCGCGAATGAAGCCTGGATCGTTGGTCATCAATTTAGCTCGCGGTGATCTCATCGACACGGCGGCTTTTGTGGCTGCGCTTCAGTCAGGACATCTGGCCGGCGCGGCGATCGATGTCTGCGACCCGGAACCGATTCCAGCCGACAGCCCGCTCCGCTCATTGCCCAACGTCATCGTCGCTTCGCACATCGCGTCGGCGAGTCCAAAAGCGAGTCGCACTCTGCGAGAAACAGCAACTCGCATTGCGGTGATGGCTCTGCGTGGTGAACCGTTACCGAATGTTGTTAATTAGCGCATTTTCGAATTCCACTACGTAAAAAGGAAACAACTATGCCAAAACCTTTGTTTCGCGGTGTCTGCGCGTCGTCGATTAAGCCCATCGAAAGACACTTGCTGAAATGCTGACCCAACTAGGTTATGATGTTCGAACGTAGATCTTTCAAAGCCGAATAATGACAAACAGATTCATGAAGACCCGATACAGCTTTGTTCACTTGATCCTCACAGTCAGCCTTGGCCTTGCTAGCGACCTTCGAGCTGCGGAGCCGTTTGAAGCGTTTCTTGAGAAGCACTGTATCCGCTGTCACGGACCGGAGAAGGAGAAAGGTGACCTGCGCATCGACCAGCTTTCGCGGGACTTCAAATTGGGCGCGGACACGCATCATTGGTCGGAGGTGATCGAGCAGGTGAACTCGGGCGAGATGCCTCCGAAGAAGGAGAAGAAGCCGTCGCAGGCGGAGATCGCGGCGTTTGTGACGAGTCTTGATTCTCGCATCAAAGAAGGGCGTGCGGCTCGGATGGCAGTGCGTCCGGCGGTAGCGCATTATCGGCTGAGCCGAAAGGAGTATCAAAACACGGTCTATGACCTGCTCGGCGTGCGCTATGATCCCACGAAGCCAGGCGAGTTGAACGAAGACACGCTCTGGCATGGTTTTGAGCGAATCGGCTCGGAGCTGTCGCTGTCGCCGTCGCATGTGGACCGCTATTTCCGCGCGTCGGAGCTAGTGCTGGATCGTGCGTTTCCGACGACCAGCGTGGAGGCGCGCAAAGTTCGCAAGACGGCGGCAGAGCTGCGCTACAACGGCGGCAAGGAGCAGCAGGCGGCGCTGGACCGTTTCGGTATCAAACGGTCTCTGCGTTATCTGCTTTTTCCGGGCAGCACCCAGAATGCGCTCTCGACCAACTGGTTTGGGAAGACAGGGCCGGAGCACAGCGGGCTGTATCGCTTGCGACTCCAGGCCAGCGGCATCCGGCCCATCGGAGGTCAGGCGGCGCATCTGAGCATCGGCAAACGAACGAGCGAGGAAACCGTCGCGGGCCTCATCGAGTTCGACATTACCGCGCCGGAGGACAAGCCGCAGGTGTTTGAGTTCGAGGTGTTTCTCGAAATGCCGGCGACGCTCGACTTTTGCGTGGTGGCCACTAATGTGGTGGATCGCCGGGCGGGCGCGGCCTTTCGCAACGCGCTGGGCAGCAGAAGCGGCTACATTTTCACCCACAGCAGCGAGACTCTGCTCTTAAACCCAAACGCGCCGCAGATGTTCGATGATAAGGGGAACGGACTCTTCTCGACGGTGCTGCTCGATTGGGTTGAATGGGAGGGGCCGCTGGTGTCGGAGACGGAAAAATCGCGGCGTGTTGGCCTGGTGCCGCTAGATGACGCCACGCCCGAGATTGTCGCGGAGCATCTACAACGCTTCGCGGAGCGTGCCTGGCGTCGCCCGGTGAAAACGGAGGAGTTGGAAGAGTATATGAAGTCATATCGCGAGGAACGCGACGCGGGCGAGAAGAAGACGGATGCCTATCGTGTCGCTTTGCAAGGCGTGATGACCTCGCGGCATTTCATCTATCTCGTCGAAGGTGATCCGGAGCCTCGTGAGCGTCTCACCGATTTCGAACTCGCCTCGCGGCTCTCGTATTTCCTGTGGAGTTCGATGCCCGATGATGGCCTCTTTATCGCAGCCCAAAGCAGTAAACTCAATGATGCCGAGTTGAGCAAAGAAGTGGACCGAATGCTGGCCGACAGCCGCGTGAATCGCTTCATCGACGATTTCGTGAGACAGTGGCTGCAACTGCACCGCCTGGGCATGTTCGTGCCGGACAAGAAACTCTATCCCACCTACGATGCGTGGCTCGAGACGAGCATGCGCGGCGAGGTCGTCGAGTATTTCCGTGAGCTGTTCGCGAAGAACCTGCCCGTAGATGGTTTCATTGATTCCGACTGGACAATGGCGAATGCGAGGCTCTGCGACTTCTACGGGCTTCCGGAGCCAAAGGAAGGTGGGTTCCAACGCGTGTCACTGAAGCCCGAGGATCATCGTGGCGGCCTGCTGACGATGGGCTCGGTGCTCGGACTGACCTCCGACGGCACTCGCCATCGCCCGGTGCATCGCGGTGTGTGGGTCAGCGAAGCGTTCTTCAACAAGACGCCGCCGCCTCCACCGGCAAACGTCGACCCGATCGAACCCAATCCGCCGGAAAGCCCGAAGGCCACGATCCGCCATAAGATCGAAGCGCATCGCAACAACGCAAACTGCGCCGCGTGCCATGCGAAGATCGATCCGCTGGGCCTCGCCTGGGACAACTACGACGCCGTCGGTCAGTGGCGTACCAGTGAGAAGGTCGCGGCGGGAGTCGGTGAGGATCCGTTGATCGATTCCTCCGGCATAATGCCCGACGGTCGTTCGTTCAAGGATCCTGTCCAATTCAAACGGCTGCTACTCGATAACCGCGAGCAAATGGCACGAGCGTTCATCGAGCATCTTTGTACCTACGCTCTCCGCCGCGTGCTGACGGTCGACGATCAGGAAGACCTGAAGTCGATCGAGGCCGAAGCGAAGACGTACCAGTACCGAATTCAAGACATCGTGCGAGCTGTGGCGATGTCCGATCTGATGAAAAAGCGATAGCAAGAACAACGAACCAAGAACCACAAAGCGAAGAACAACGAACAAGGAAACATGAACATGAATTATCTGTCCCAGTCCTGGTTGATCGACCGCCGTCATGCGCTGCGTGCCATGGGTAGTTGCGTCGCGCTTCCGTTCCTCGAATGCATGGTCCCGCTTCGGTCGGCCGAGCAACAAACCGCGACGCCGAAGCGAAGTGCCTTCATCTACCTGGCAAATGGCGTGCATTCGCTGAACTACCAGATCACCACGGAGGGGAAGGGTTACCAGTTCTCCCGGTCGTTGAAGCCACTGGAGAAGCACCGCGAAGTTATTACGCCGATCAGCGGGCTGCATCATCCGGGGGCGTTGGGTCACCATCACAATTGCATCTCGGTGTGGCTCACCGGCGGCAAGATGGGACCTTCGGACCGCAACACGATTTCCGTCGACCAAAAGATGGCCGAGATCACCGCGCCGCACACGCGTTACGCCTCAATGGAGGTCGCCCTAACCGGTGAATCGCTCGCCTGGACGGCAGATGGCGTGCGGTTGCCCTCGCTGCGACGTTGCAGCGAGATCTTTGCTTCGCTGTTCGAAGAGCCGAAAGGCGGAAAGATGGCCCAACGCCGCGCCCTGCGTCGCAAGGGCAGCGTGCTCGACGCTAACCTCGCCGAAGTGCGCCAGCTCGAGAAAAAAATGGGGGCCGCCGACAAAGGTCGCATGGAGCAATACCTTACCTCTGTGCGCGAGGCAGAGATCCGCACGCGGCGGGCGGATGATTGGCTCGACACGCCGCTGCCCACCGTCTCCGACGCCGACCGCAATCGCACCAACCGCGACATCGCCCAGACCATGGCCGGTGACTACTTCCGCACCGTGTATGACCTCATGGTGCTTGCCTTCCAGACGGATGTGACCCGCGTAGCCACATTCAGCCTCGGCGGCGAAGGAGACGCCTTCGCCATTCCCGAAATCGGCATCACAGAATCGCGTCATCAGCTCAGCCACCACGGCGGCGATGCCGGCTACATGGAAAAGCTCACGAATTACGACACCTTTGCGATCGAGCAGTTCAGCTACTTCCTCACCCGCCTCACAGAAACGAAGGATTTGAATGGCAAGCCGCTCCTCGGCTCCACGATGGCGCTCTTTGGCAGCGGCATGTCCTATGGGCACAGCCACGGCAATGCGAATCTCCCGCTCGTCCTCGCGGGCGGTTCGGACCTAGGACTGAAGCACGGCAGGCACCTCGACTTCAACAAATCTGCCAAAGGTTTTCAAGGCTACACCTTCGGCCCGGACGGCGCGCTCACCACCGCGCATTACCAGATCTGCAGTCGCCCGGTGAACACCGATGCCCACATGAGCAATCTCCTCCTCCTCATGGGCCAGCGCATGGGCGTGGAGACGGACGAGTTTGGCGATAGCAACAAGGTCATCGCGATATGACCCGAACACCGGAGCTGGTAAAAGATTGGGGGTAAAAAATGAAGACGACTTCCTGAATCTTGTACCAACCATCCCCTCCGCTCATTCTCCTGTCCCCATTCTCCTGTCGAAAATGATGCCGCACATACTCCATCACTCCACCACACCATCGCGCCGCGGGCTAACAGCCCTTGGCCTCGGCCTCTTGCTACTCGCGCACGTCACTGCTTCCGCCGACGACGAACCCTTCCGTCCTGAAGCCGGGAAGTTTCCCCCGTTGGTAAAAGCGCACTCCTACCGTGGCGAGCTTGTCTTTGTGGATCATGTGAACCGTCGTGGCAGCATCCGCGTGGCGGGAACGGGCAAACTTTATCGAAACGACCCTCACCCCTTCGCCATGCTGCCGTATGGCATGGTCCGTTATCATGGAGCGCCGGCCGATCTGCGGGATGTCCCGCTCGGTACCGTAATGCACGTCCGAGCCTTCCTCCCACCGGATCCGAAGACGTCGGCTGTGCCGGTATTGCCCGCTGACAACAAAACGATGGATGCCGGCCACTATCGTGGTACCGGCATCTTTCCGGCCGAGAACCACGTGCTGCTGCTCGAGGACGAGCCCAGTCACTGCCTGCGCGAAGGAATCGTCTGGAAGCTCCAAGAGGTGGAGATGAACGGCAGCGAAGGCACGATCATCGCGAGCTGCGAACCGAAGCAGGGTGACGGCTCCAAAGCGACCGGGGAGAAGTTGACCTTCGACGCCGCCACCCGCATCTGGCGCGGCCGCGAGCGCATTGGAGTCGCGACCCTGATTGCCGAGGAGGCGTGGCCATCCAGCGGAAAGAAAAACCTCGGTGGGCAGCCCGTCCTGCTCGGGATCACTTGGAGGCCCGCACCAGGGGATGGGCTGAGTGGTGCTTTCACCCGCTTTCACATCTCGGACATCTGGCTGGACGACGACGCCATCCAAGACGCGGCCCATTTCCAGACCGAGACGCACAAAGTGTTCATCCGCAGCCGCTGGATGCCAGCCTGGGTGGATGCCGTCGAGTATGGCAAGTTCGGTTGCGCGACCGTCACCGCGACCCTCTTCGGCGGCATGGATGCCTCCCTCTACGCCGACTTCCGGAAAGACGTCCAGGCACAGATGAACGGATCCGAGAACACCTTGAAGCATGCCGGTGGCCACTACGGCCCCGGCCATATAGCTTCCAATGGCAGGATCACTGATATCGCTAAGGCAACCGGAGAAATCCCCCTGGGCAGCAGCGGCATCCAGATCAAGTTCGAGACCGATCTCATTATCGAGGGCATCCGGCCCACGAGAGTCGTCCGTGTCCGCCCGGAAAGTTGGCCCAAGATGCAGGTGCCCCGGGAGGAATACGTCAACGATAACCTCGAAGAGCGCTTCCCGACCCCGGCCATTTTTCCGAAATACTGATCCTCATCATCACCACTCGCTATGACACGCCTCCTTTTGGTTCTTGGTTCTTTGCTACTGGTCCTTGGTTGGTGCGCGGCAAACTCCGCCGACGAACCCTTCCGGCCCGAAGCGGGGAAGTTTCCCCCGTTGGAAAGAGCACACGCCTATCGGGGCGAACTCGTCTTCGTAGATCATGCGAACCGCCGCGGCAGCGTCCGCGTGCAAGGGACGGGCATGTTTTTCCGCAACGACCCGCACCCCTTCGCCCTGCTCCCCTACGGCGTCGTGCTCTATCACGGCGCGCCGGCGGATCTCCGGGACATCCCGCTGAGTACCGTGCTGCACGTCCGAGCCTTTCTCCCGCCAGACCCAAAACTTTCCGCAGTTCCGGTGTTGCCGGTTAACAACAAGACGATGGACGGGAACCACAATCGAGGCACCGGCACTGCACCCGCTGAGAACCATGTCCTGCTCCTCGAGGACGAACCCAGCCACTGCCAACGCGAGGGCAAGGTCTGGAAGCTCAAGGAAGTGGACCTCCAAAACAACGCGGGGATGATCGTCGCCAGCTGCGAACCGAAGCAGGGCGGAGAAGGCAGGGCGAGCGAGGAAAAGTTGACATTCGATGCCGCCACCCGCATCTGGCGCGGCCGCGAATGCCTCGGGATCGAGGATCTGATCGCCGAGAGCATCTGGCCAGCAGAAGGGAAAAAATCCCTCGGTGGCGAGGCCGTCCTGCTCGGCATCACCTGGAAGCCCACGCCAGGCGGTGTGTTCACCCGGTTTCACATCTCGGACATTTGGCTGGACGACGACGCGATGCAACGTGCCGCCCGCAATCAGACCGAGGTTCACAAGGCCTTTATCCGCAGTCGCTGGATGCCCGCCTGGATCGATGCTGTCGACTATGGCAAGTTCGGCCGCGCGAAAGTGACCGCAACCTTGTTCGGCGGTATGGACGCCTCTCTCTACGCCGATTTCAAACAAGACAGCCCTGCCCTGATGAATGCGGTCGAGAATACGTTGAAACATACCCACGGCGCATACGGACCAGCACACATGGCCTCTGGCGGGTCCATCCTGGAAGTCTCAATGACGGACGGAGATGTGCCTTTGGGCAGTAGCGGCATCCAAATCCGTTTTGAGACCGACCTGATCATCGAAGGCATCCGCCCCGGCAGAGTCGTCCGTGTCCGCCCTGCAAGTTGGCCTAAGGTAGACGTGCCACGCGAGGAATACCTCACCGATGGGTCCTCCAACATTGAAGACCGCTTCCCTACTCCGGCCATCTTCCCCAAATACTGACGCTGAAAACATTGCAGCATGTGAACCCCGTCTCGAGAGAAAATAATGCAGATGATTTTCATGAAGCCCACCACGAACACTCTGCTCGTCGCTCTCTTCTCCGCGTTCAACTCCGTCACGGCATTCGCCCTTGACCGGCATGTTGATGCCGTCATCCGCACCGTCGAAGCCGCCAAAGGAAAAGTCGAAAAGACCGAGGACGGCCAAAGCCTCAAGCTCGTGGATCTCGCGGTTTCGGGCGCAGGGCCGCACGGCTTCCACAGGCTCGCTAAAGTCAGCCACCGCGGCAGCAGCATCGACGACGAAGGTTTTGACGGAACTCTGTGATCATCTGCCAAGCCTCGAAAGCATCAGCCTCGCGCACGCGAAGTTCACGGACGCGGGGGCGGTGCATCTGGCAAAGCTCACTAGGTTGAAAGGCCTTGAGATTGGCACGTCAAACGCGACGCCGCAGGCGCTGGTCCATCTTTCGACACTGCCGCTGGAGTATTTGCAACTTGGCGAAGGCTTCGAACTCGGCAAAGTCCCGCTACCCGTCGATCGACTGGCCGTGCTTGCGGACTTCGCCCACCTCAAGTCCCTGCGTCTGATACCGGTCAAGGAGCCTTTCACTTCAGAAACCCAGGCCAGGATCAGAGCCCTGCTGCCGAAGGTCGAACTGAAGTTCCAGTGAGAGGCCGAATCCGTCTACATAAATATGGCAGTCAACGCAATGATCAATAGAAATACCTTGCCTACCAGGTAACAGCTTAGTCCCCCCGGAACTCCTCTTGGAGAAAAACGGACGTTTTAGGTAAGATGGTCGCCATCAAGGATGATGTCAATGTCTGTTTGTTTCTATCCCAAGCACGAATTCGCACGCCCTAGTCTCCGCCACTGTCCGCACCTAGGCGGTATGGCCTTAGGTACGCTCGCCGTAATCGCCAATCGCAGCGATCAATCATTCGAAAGTTCCCGCTTACCAGTTCTTCGCGGATGTGCGAGAGTTCGTCGGTCGTGGTTGCAAGTTCCACCGTCTTCGTCGTGCGGGTTCCTTGAGTGCGTGCGAAATAGCCCCGAGAAACGTTGGTTGGAACAGAGATTGGAATACTTGTCGACGTGCGACGTGACGCATGAGAAAGCGATTACGTTGCAAGGTCGACTGCTGCGACACTACAGCGAGTGGTTGGTGTTTGTGTACGACGAACGAGTTCCACCGACGAACAACTTGGCGGAGCGAGCATTGCGACCGTTGGTGGTGATGCGCAAGATCACATTCGGCAGTAGCAGCAGCGCTGGCGCGAAGCGATTGGGGGTACTCATGACGTTGGCGGAAACCGCTCGTCGTCACGGCTCCAAACCGAGCGACGTCTACTATTGGCTATTCACACGGAGCCCGCCAATCGTGCTTCGCGACATGTGCGCAGGTCGCTGAGCAGAAACTTCAAGACTAAAAACGGTACCGGACACCTTTTTATCGCGTCAGCGGAATTCGGTAGAGACTCAGATCGACAGTGATGTATAAAACATTGGCCTCGCTTCCGATCCCAAAATCAACGTTGCTGGGTAAACCAAAGGGTGGCTTGCCTGAATCACTGCTTTGGTTAGCGGGGCCTGTCGGAATGAACGCGATTTCTTGACCGCTCGGATTCAACACGAGAATTCCCGGCCGCTTCAAGCCTCGAGCGGTAATGTACAAGTTGCCTAGAGAGTCGATGCACATTCCGTCACATCCGGCTTGGTCGCCGAAATCGTGCAACGTCTTGCGAGCACCGTTCACCTTGCCATCCGCCCCTATTGGGAATGCGTAGATTTTCATCGGACCATGCGTCGGCTTGGGGCCGTTGGGATCGATCTTGTCTGTACCATTGTCGTGATCGGCAACATATAACATCCTCTCGTCAGGACTGAGTGCAATGCCGTTCGGCTTGGAGACTTCGTGCGTTACTTCGCTCACTGAACCACTGGTGTCAATTCGGTAGACTGCTCGATGCTCCAACTCGCGAGGTTCGTCGCCCAAATAACGTGGATCGGTAAAGTAGATGCGACCTTGGCTGTCTAAGCACAGATCGTTTGGAGCGTTAAACTTCTTGCCACCCAGGTTATCTACAACCGTCTGCCGTTGGCCGGTCTTGACGTTCCAACGCGATACCCGCCGCCCACCGAAATCGGAGCCTTCGCAGGCGACCAAGAACCCGTCTGCGTCGAATGCCAAGCCGTTGGCTTTGCCACTGTCAGTGCTGAAAACAGTGGTCTTCTTGGTCTTGGGGTCGAAACGCATGATCATGCCAGGATCCTTGCCCACCGGAATATCTGTAAAATAGACGCTTCCATCGGGTGCAACCGCTGGTCCTTCCGTCAGACCACCGCTGATTGCAGCGGAGCGAGTGAATAGCAACTCCAACTTTGCTTCTGACGACACAATGTTCGCGCCAGTCGGTTTATCCAAATCGACAGCCAGAGATTTGGCCGACAAAAGCACGAACAAGCTGGTTAACAAGGTAAACGCCATGCTGCGGCGGCGAGGTGCGAACGAGTCTTGGATTGCAGATTTCCGCATGTCAGTCGAGACGTCTTGGGCTTTCATGTAAACTCGCATCGAGTGAATTCCTATCGCAAAGGGTCCGGAGGTAGAAAGGTAATGGGAGTGGTTTTGCTCGAAGTGTTAATATGATAACAGGTTTGAAGCTCGTTTGTAGACAATGGGCCTGAGCCGTGTTTTCCGTGAAAATCGTGGCCCCTGCTTGCTGTCCGTTGCATGGCGTTGTCGGTGTGGATAGACTACCAGTACGGGGTAGTTGATAACGCTTGAGCACTTTGGAGATCGGCGATGTTTGCATTTCTAGACCGCCCAGTTCGCTTATGCGAGGGATTTGCCCGACGTGAATTGCTGCGCATCGGCGGTTTGAGCGCTATGGGATTGACCCTCCCACATTTGCTGAAGGCAGGTGAGACGGTCCAGACCTCGATATCGCCGACCGACATGAGTTTTGGTCGCGCCAAGAATATCATCTTTTTGTTCTTGGCCGGTGGACCGCCGCAGCATGAGACCTTTGATCCCAAGCCGGATGCACCTGTCGAAGTGCGAGGCCCTTTCCAACCGATTAGCACCAACGTGCCAGGCATCCATTTTTGCGAGCTGCTGCCAAGAACTGCCCGCATTGCTGACAAGCTTGCTATTTGCCGGTCACTGTCGACGGACGACAACAATCACGATGGCTCGGGTTACCAGGTTCTCACCGGATACAAGTACGCCGGTCCAAATTCCCGCGTTATCCAGCCCACAGACAGGCCGTACTTTGGTTCCTTCATCAAACGCTATCGTCCAAGCGAGATATTGCCCCCGCTGTCGACCGTTTGGATTCCGGACATGTTCCGGTTGAATGAGAACGTCACCCCTGCTGGACAGACAGGTGGCTTCATGGGTAGCCAGTGGGATCCTGATCGGTTTGTCGGTGATCCGTCCCAACCAGGATACCGCGTGCAAGGCATTCAATTGGACGATGAAGCGTTGACTAAATTGCAGCGTCGCCATCGACTGCTGGCTGGCATCGAACATCCGCTAGAAGCCGCGAGGCAGAGCCCCAGTCTGCAACTTTACGATGGCTTCAAACGTCAGGCATTTGATTTGCTTACTTCGGGTAAGGCACAAGACGCGTTTGCCATCCACAAGGAACCGGACCGAGTGCGTCAGCGTTACGGAATGAATGCGTGGGGACAAACGGTCCTGTTGGCACGACGATTGATCGAAGCGGGAGTACGTTTGGTGCATGTTCAGTGGCCACGAGAACCAGGCGATAACGCAGTAGACAATCCGTTGTGGGACACGCATGCTCAGAACGCGGATCGGGTCGAGGATGTTTTGTGCCCACAGTTTGACCTTGGATTCTCTGCCCTGGTCGAAGATCTGGATCAACGAGGTTTGCTCGATGAGACCTTGGTCGTGGCCGTAGGCGAATTCGGTAGAACTCCCAAGATCAATCGCAACGGAGGACGCGACCACTGGGGCCACGTGTTTAGTTTTGCGATGGCGGGCGCCGGCGTCCGTGGCGGTCAAGTATACGGCGCCAGCGATCGCCAAGGTGGATACCCCATTGAGGATCGCGTTTCCGCTGGGGACTTCACAGCGACACTCTTTCACTTGGCGGGCTTGGACCACCAAACTAAATTTGTGGACGCCGTCGGGCGAGAGCATCGCGTGACTGAAGGGAGGCCGCTATATAAATTGCTCGGTACCGAACCCGCTACGCTCGAGCGCGTGACGAGCACAGGCGATGTGGAACGCGTACCCCCGTTCGACCCGCGGATAACCTTGTTGCATGAGAATTTTTCTTCCTCCGATGCGATCCTTCCTGCAAGTGCTTCCTCGCGTCCCAAGGGCTGGCGAGCCGATCCACTGGCGACCAACAGCGGTCAACCCATTTTTGGTGTATGGCAAGTTGGCGACCTCGCGCTACTAGGTATTCGGAATCCAGTCGCAGGCGATTCTGGAGGATCGGAAACCATCCGTCGTTCGATCGACATTGTCAAAGGAAGTGTTGCGTTGCTCGCGCAAGAGGTCCGCAGTCCATTCGCCGGCACCTACCGACTGCACGTGACGCTCCGCGCCTCGAACGAAGAATTCGAACGCTGGTTGATGGATCAATTCCAATGCCGACTACAGTTTTTTCAGTTTACAGATGAGAGTAAGACGATCTCCAACCGCAAGGAGTTGGCGTCGCTGGCGGTCCATCCCAGCTTCCAACCGGAAGCGAAGTCATTCCAGCGTTTCACGCTCGAGAAAGAGTTTGTCAATCACACGCCTGGCGGGAATTTTTCGTTTGGGTTGGGATTGGGAGTAGCGATTAGCTTGGAGCGCATTGCGAATGGCGCCCTTTCGTTGCCAGCCGTCATGACTGCACTTTGGGCCATTGAAGTCCAGCAATTTCAACTGGAGTTTCGCGGCAAGCCTCGCAACGAGGATGTCACGGTTTAATTCTTCGGACGCGACGATTGCGTCCCTTTCTGCGGCTGGGCCGCAGGGTATTTGGAGGGTCTTTGGATGGCCGTATCAACCCCGATGGCCATATCAACCCCAATTCATTTTCTGTCCACCAAAGTTGATGTAATTCACTTTCAGTTTGGTGAATGTGTTGATGCTCTCCAGTCCTAAATCCTCTCCTAGACCGCTCGTGCGATGTCCTTCTAGCGGCACGTTCCATTTGAGATAGTGAGGACAATTGGTCCAGATGATTCCAGCATCCAGTCGGTCCGCTAACGTAAACGCTCTCTCCAGATTGTTCGTCCATATCGTCGCGGCAAGGCCATAGATTGTGTTGTTTGCGATCCGAATGGCGTCCTCGTCGTTCTTAAATGTCATGACGGAAAGTACCGGCCCGAAAATCTCTTCTTGCGCGATGCGCATATCGGGTTGAACTTGAGTAAAAACAGTGGGTTGGAAAAAGTAGCCTTGTTCGTGGCCTGGGATTGGCTTGGGAGTGCCTTCCCACAGTACGTGAGCCCCAGCTTCTTTTCCGATCTTGACGTAATTCTGCACCCGCTGCAATTGCACCTGCGAAATCAAGGGACCGAGATGCGTGTTGGGTTGCATTGGGTCCCCGACAACAATGTTCTTGGCGCGTTGTTGGAATTTTTCGATGAATTCGTCCGCCATCGATTCTGCCACCAAAAGCCTCGAGCCCGTGGTGCAAATCTGCCCGCTGTTGTAGAAGCTTGTGAATACGGAACCGGCCAGGGCTTGGTCCAAATCGGCATCGGCAAAAATGATGTTGGGTGACTTTCCACCGAGCTCCAGATGGACGCTTTTGATCGTATCAGCGCTGGCGCGAATGATACTGCGGCCCACTTCCGTACTTCCTGTGAAAGTGATTTTCGGAACACGCGGATGCGCCGCAAGCGCCGCGCCTGTTGCTCCATCTCCGTGAACCACGTTGATGACCCCAGGTGGGATTCCCGCTTCAAGGCAGATTTTGGCAAACTCGGTAGTAGTGACTGGAGACTGTTCCGCCATTTTAAGAACAACGGAGTTGCCAACGGCCAACGGCCCCGCAGCTTTCCAAACGACCAACAAGAAGGGGAAATTCCAGGGGACGATACCGCCGACGACACCGTAAGGTTCTCGCTTTGAATAGGTAAAGTAGCCCGGGTCCGATGGGTAGGTTTTTCCAAACACATGGTCGGGGATTTGCGAAAAATACTCGAATATACCTGCGGCAAGCATCACGTCTGACTTTGCCGCCGCGAGCGGTTTTCCGGTATCCTTTGTTTCTAATTCGGCCAGATAATCGGCACGCTCGATGATCAAGCGTGAAACGGCCCGCATCCGCTTTGCCTGTTCGGTCGCCGGCATCCGCGACCAAACTCCCGAATCAAAAGATCGCCAAGCACTTTCCACCGCACGGTTCACGTCATCCGTTTCGCCATAGGCCACGGTAGCCCAAGCGTGACCGGTTGCTGGATTGATGGATTCGAATGTCCGACCAGAAAGGGACGGGGTCTCTTGACCGTCAATCACATGGAGGACTTGCTTTAGACTCATCGTTCATTTCTCCAGAGTAAATTCTGAGTAAATCAGTACGTGCGGCACGGAGAATGAAATGTATCACTAATTTGAAACAAATTGGTTGGGGTGCATGATTTTGCCTCGATACCGTCGCGGTAAGAACCCTTGGCTCAATTAATGTCCAATTGGACATCGTGGGTAGCATTCCACCAGTCCCCATCCCGACCAGAAACCTCAGCACCAGCATCTGTTCCTGCGTGGCAGCCCAGGCGCCAAGGCCTGCGAAACCAGAATAGATTAAGATGCTCAACGACATTGCCCGGCTTCGACCCCAGCGATCTCCAAGATGCCCTAAGGTGATTCCACCAAAAGCAGCCCCGAGCATGAGCGCTGCCGTATACCAAGCAAACCATTTCCCACCGTTGACTCTTGCAAATTCCTCTCCCATCATACTCAGAGTCACAGGGAGCGAAGCCTGCGGCATCAGGCCAAGCTCAAAACCATCGAACACCAGCCCGCCAAAGGCCGCCATTTAGACGATGAAGCGTTGACCGGATGTCAGAGGTTTTGCGCTCATGAAGCTGCCTTGTTGTGATGAAATGGGCGATCGAAGCGCAGTGAGTTGAGAGACCAGTTTAAAAGAACGGGGCACGTATTTCTAGTACTCAACCGATAGGCTGGGTTTCAACCCCACTTTCGCCTGGCCGTAGTCTTGACGACAATCAAGAACGACGATCAAGATCAATAGTCGGTCGCTGCCCTGTGCAACTGATCGATCGCTTGCGCTGCGATATCGACTCCCACCAATTCGCTCCATGCGGCCAGCAATTTGCGTGTGATGGGGCCAATCTTTCCGTCGCCCACTGGCAGTCCATTAAACTTCGTAGCGGGCAGGATGCAGTAGGGCGTGCTGGTAAAGAACAATTCGTCCGCAGTATACAAATCGTACGGAAGTAGGTCGGCCTCCGCGATTGGAATGGCAAGCTGGTGGGCTAGTTCCAACACCGTGTCACGACTGACTCCTTCCAAGCAATTCGTAGAACGCGGCGTGCGCAAGGTGCCATTCGTAATCGCAAAGATGTTGCCTCCCTTGTTCTCGGCCACAAAACCGTTGACGTCGAGGATGATTCCTTGTGCTTGTGGATCGACCAACTTGACCTCGATTTCAGCTAACGTGTACGCCATGCGGCTGCGATTCTTGATGCGAGCGTCAAGCGATTGTGGCGGAATGATTCGGCTCATGGCTGTCACTGCATGGCAGCCGACTTCGTAAAACCTAGCCCAGCTACGCAAGTCCAGGGGTTGAGTAAAGATCATCACGGTTGCATGGGAACGTTGAATCGTTGGATCAGCACCCGCAATCGATCGGCCACGCGAAATGTTGTGGACGAGCCAGCAATCGTCCTCCTGTGTCATGCAGGATCGATTGGCATCGAGCACGTCGAGTGTGATGCGCAACATCTGCTGGGCATCGCAACCCGGATCGATCCGAGTGACTTTCAGCGACTTGAATAGCCGATCGATATGTTGTTCGAGTTTGAACGGACGATGCGAGAAAGTGCGGGTTGACTCGGTCACCGTATCCCCAAGCATCACCGCACTGTCAAAGATAGAAATGAGAGCCTCGCTCTCCAGAACCATCTCTCCCGAAAGGTAAACTTGCCTTTGATTCTTGGACTTGCTTGAGATTTCTACGCTCCTTAGGTTGGTTACTTGGCCGAATCAATAATACCAAAAGCACTCGTAAGGCGAGTTGGCAGGATGAAACATAGCATGATCCGTATCGGGTTCGCAAGAATTCAGTGCTCCCTAAAATTCTGGCTCTTCCGCAGAATTTGTGGGTGAAAAACGCTTGATATAGCTCCGCGTCAGCGCGTTGGATTTTTCGCATTACTCAAAAAACAAGCCGACATGCTCGAAAGAAGTCAAGGGCTACCGAAGCAGCCCCTGGCTTGTTTTCTGACTGC
>CAMDKL010000070.1 GCA_945900945.1 Pirellula staleyi DSM 6068 | reverse complement strand
GGTTGTGGAGGGCTTCAACAACAAGGCGAAATTGACCATGAGAAAAGCGTACGGTTTCAAGGAGTACGAAACCATTAAAACAGCGTTATATCACCAGCTCGGGAATCTTCCTGAGCCAAAAACTACCCACAGATTCTGCTGACGAGGCACAATCCTAGCAGCGGTGCTGCTTAAACCGTTCGAAGATGCTAGGGTATTTCACCCTCCCTCAGCCAGTCGTCGCTTTCAGGTCACTGAGTTTGTTGCCCCACCGAGGGGGATCCTTAGAAACCCTACCCTGACGACTCCACACCGTACACGTCCAATCCCTTCTTCGAGCATCCAATTCTAAATTCTCCCTATGTTTGTCCGCCGCGACATTGGGAGCTGGACACTGCGGATCAACTATCGTACATCGCACCAAATCCGAATTCAGGCAGACTAGGCTCTGCCCGACTTGTGATCGACGCCGGGTTGAACTATCAACTATTCGGCGTCTCCGATCTCCGTGGCTCCGCGTGGCCTAGCGCGGATTATTCACAGCACGAGTCGTTATTCTCGTAATCCATTACTCTGTTGCGAGTTATATCATTTGACCAAAAAGCAGATTGTTTATCGTAACCCGAAGCATAAGCGAGGGATTTGAACGCAATCCCTCGCTGTCGCGTCGGGTTATGAATAATCCGGGCTAGCGCTTGCGGCCGGGCAAAGTTGCAAAATTGCGGTTTTTGCTATTTCGATCTTGACATTACCTGGGTGCAGTAAATAGTTTGGAATAGGGGTAGGACAGTTCCTGTTTTGGTTGAGGAGCTTTTCCAATGCAATTCGAAAACAATGCAAGTGAACACTCGTTAAATCACACACTTGAGCGGTTTTTTGCCGGACTCTCTGAGTACGCATTCCACTCTCAACTTGGGGTGGCTGACACCGAGCTAGTCAACTATGTCAGCAAACTCTTGGTCCGTTTCACCAAGACCGATGCGTTGCATCGAATTCGTCAGCTAAACGGGCAGAGGGCAACGGAGGTTGTCACCATGATGACGGAAGCCCAGCACAGAATCGGTCTCGCTAAACGCGAGGTTCACCGGCACATCGGTGACTTCACTCTTTTTTGGACCGGACTCTATCCCGAATCTCTTCGAGGACTGCAAGGTCCCGACCGATCCGATCAATTCGTCAGCTATTGCCATCAAGGCAAGTTGGCTTACGAGATCGCCAGTGAAATCGAAGCGGACGAAGATTCCGAGGCACCGTCGGATCTGTTGCACCGACTGAGTGACCAGTTTGAGATGTGCGCATACGGCCTAAGGGAAATTCGCCGGCAGTGGGAGTCGGGCGCCGGAACGGACGGGGCAATTTTGATGTAAGGCAACCGGACAATCTTGGTCATGGTCTTTGTTCTTTGGTGAGGGAGGCTCAACTTTTCTTGGAGCAATGCATCAAAAACGAAGAAATCGTTTTTTAAAAGAGGTTTCGTGCGATGATGGTTCTCGTAACCTACGACGTTGCAACCGCCGATCGAGCGGGCCAGCGGCGTTTGCAGAAAGTGGCTAGGAAGTGTTTGGACTACGGCCAGCGAGTTCAAAACTCCGTCTGTCAATCGCAACTAAGAATCGTAGTCGTATTTCGCGTCTAAGCTACCGATGGAAGTTCCGACGATTGATTCAGGGCTATGACGCGCCGCTTCGAGACGCAGTTCGCATCGTAGTTGGCTCCTTGAGCTGTTGAGAACTGCATTTCCACCAGCAAGACATCGGGCTTGGTCCCGACCGAGCCTTCGCGCAGGATGCTGGCAATTTTCACACCATCGGTTGCCGACTTCACCATTTCTTCGCTCAGAGAAACGGCTTCTTGTGTGGCGATCAAGTCGATAAATCGGATACGAACATCATTGATGACACGTTGCTCTTGTGCGGTAACCTGCCATGCTCGAAGCGTTACGTCGTATCGGCTAGCCAATTGAGCCAGACGAAGCTTACCTGCGGTGACGAATTCTTGACTTAGAAATGCACCACTGGAGCGGCTCTTATCCGATTTGTATGGATCAGAACGCAGATAGCCAATCTGAGGATTCGGGTAGAGGCCAGCTTGAACAGTAACTCCATTCTGTTGCTGCACTAACGAGCGAGCCTGAGGAATGGTCGGATTATTTACCAAAGCCAACGCAACAACTTGAGCGATTGATAGCGTTTGGCCTTCGGTCAGGATTTCATTAGAAATTGTATTCAAGGTCAAGAAATCAGCGGACGGCACGGCGGGTGCCTGATTGCTTGCATTCGTACGGGACGGATCAATACTCAAGGATACTGCGGAGGCAGCGTGACCGATTTCCGTGGGCACCGTTCTGCAAGTGCTGGTATCAACATTCGTTCCCGCTTCGGGCTTGGTGTTCCCAGCAATAATAAAAAATGGCGCATTACAACTAAAGGCTAACTCAGCCAAGCTGGCAAGACACCCAGCGCTGGCAGTTCCACCATTTGGATCTTTTCGATCGCATTGATCGCCATCAATTGATCGAGTGCGACTTTAGGCGGAACGCCATCCAGGTTTAATACCCCAATCGCATGGCCGCCAGGTTGTTGAGTTGCACGTCCAACCGACATTTGCCCAATGTTCACTTGATGCTGGCCAAATACAGTTCCTACCCGACCGATGATGCCAGGCACGTCGGTGTGCGTGAAGAACAACATGTGACCATCCAGGTACGCTTCCAGACGATAGTCATCGATCGAGATCAAGCGAGACATGTTGTTTCCAAAAACGGTAACACCTGCTTTCACGCGTTGCCCACCGCCGCTTACCTCTGCGGTAATCGAGGAGCTGAAGGCACCTAGCTCGCGATTCCTGTTCTCCGTCAGCTCGATCCCTCGCTCACGAATCAACATCTCAGAATTGATAATATTGACTTCATCCGCCATGGCTTTTTCCAGCAAGCCGGCACAAAAAGCGGCTGTGAGAAGTTTCGTATCCTTGTCTGCGACTTCGCCACGGTAATTGAGTTGACACGAGCCGATGCTCCCGGCGTGCCATTGCGCCATTAGCAAACCTAGCCGGTAGGATGCGTCGAGATAGCCGCGAAGTGCATCGAGTGTTTTTGGATCCAGCGATGCGACGTTGACCGCATGTCGAATTTCGCCTGTCTTGAAAAAATTGATTAGCAACTGGATGCCTTCGATCGCTACTTGTGTTTGAGCTTCTTCGGTACTGGCACCCAGATGAGGAGTGCAAATAACTCCGGGCATACCAAACAGAGGGCTATTGGTACAAGGCTCTTCTTCGTAAACATCCAACGCGACACCAGCGATGATGCCGCGTTTGAGACCTTCGACGAGGGCCGCTTCCTCATAAATACCGCCTCGTGCGCAATTGATCAATCGCACGCCCTTTTTAAGAACATCCAGTTGCTTCATGCCGACCAAATACTTCGTTTCGTCCGTCAATGGAGTGTGGACGGTCAAGTAGTCGACTCGCGGTAGCAACTCCGCGATCGAATTGGATTTTTCGATCCCCATCTTGGTGGCTTGTTCGTCGGACAAGAACGGATCATACGCAATGACTCGCATCCCAAATGCCAGTCCTCGCGTCGCTACTTCACGACCGATTCGCCCCATTCCAATCACGCCGAACGTCTTGTCAGCGAGCTGGCCGCCCATAAAAGACTTACGGTCCCATCGTCCCTCACATAGACTCTGGTAGGCCGGGGCGACGCTGCGAGATAGCCCAAGCATTAAAGCGAACGCATGCTCGGCAGTGCTGAGTGTATTGCCAGCTGGCGTATTCATCACGACGATACCAAGCCGAGTGGCAGCCGTTTTGTCGATGTTGTCGGTACCAACCCCCGCGCGAACAATCGCTCGCATCCGTTTGTTTCCTACCAACGATGCGGCCGTGATTTTCACCCCGCTACGGACGATCGCACCGTCAAATTCATTGAGCGATTTGCGCAATTCCTCCCCCTTCAATCCCGTTCGAACTTCGTATTCGAAGTCTTTCTCAGCGTTGAGGAGATCGAAGCCTTCTTGAGCGATTGGGTCAAGAACCAGAATGCGAAACGTCATGGATTATTTGCCGATAGAAAAGGTGAGTGGAGAAGTGCTTTGTCGACTAAGAGTTCTTGGACGCGAAATCATCCATGAGTTGTGCGAGCGACTGGACACCTGCCATTGGCATCGCATTGTAAATGCTGGCTCGAATACCGCCGACGCTTCGGTGCCCTTTTAGTGAATCAAGACCAATTGCTTGAGCGTTTGTCAAGAATGCTTTTTCCAAGACCTCATTGGGAAACCGGAAGGTAGCGTTCATCAGCGAACGCGATTGCTTTTGAGCGTGAGCTAAGTACATTTCAGGGTGTCGATCGATCGCGTCGTAGACCCATTTGGCCTTTTCTTGATTAAGCTTGTACATCGCAGCCAGGCCTCCAATCGTCTTTTCAACCCATTCGGTTACCAGCCCAAGCACATAGACCGCGAAAGTCGGTGGCGTGTTCCACATGGAGTCTTCTTTGGAGTGGTTATTAAAATTCAGGTAGCCAGGCAATTCATCGCTAGATCGAGCCAGTAAATCCTTGCGAATAATCACAACGGTGACTCCAGCCGGTCCTGCATTTTTTTGAGCACAGGCATAGATGAGGCCATACTTGGAAACATCGATGGGTCGGTGCAGAATGTCCGACGAGCAATCGCAAACCAACGGAGTTGTTGAACTGAAGTCATGCTGAAACTGGACGCCTTGGATGGTTTCGTTGCTGGTGATATGGACATAAGCAGCATCGGAGCTTATTTTGAGCTCTGTTTCGGTGGGAACTCGATCGTAATTGGTTGCCGAAGAATCGTAAATCGCCTCGACTTTACCTTCTTTTTTTGCCTCTCCGATGGCGTATTTTCCCCAAGAACCTGTGAGCACGTATTGCGCAGGACCAGTTTGTCCTCGCAACAAGTTCATTGGAATCATCGAAAACTGAAGCCTCGCGCCTCCTTGCAGGAACAGCACATCGTAGTCCGACGTGATGTTGAGCAATCGGATGAGACGCTGTTTTGCGGCTTCTTGAATCGCCATAAACTGCTTGCTCCGGTGCGAAAGTTCCATCACCGATGCGCCACAACCGGGCAGGCAAAGCATCTCATCGCGGATGCGTTCCAGGACCGGGACCGGAAGCACAGCCGGACCAGATGAGAAATTAAAAAGTCGTTTTTCCATTATTTCCGTGTTATTCAGCGGACGAAATCGTCGGATGTTCTAGAATCACCAAACATCCCCAGCGGGTTCGGATTTTACGTCTAGAATGCCTTACACGGAAGGAGTAATCAATCTGCTCCCGCAACCAGTGACCGTTTTTTCACAGTGCCAGATAACTAGCCTATGTCGCATCGCAGCACACGCCAAGTGGTGGCGGATCTCCGTTTAAACGACCGTCTAATTGAAATTACGGACCCTCTCTCGGCTCATTTGGAAATTGCCGAGGTTCAACGCCGTGTCTATGCACGAGGAGGGCCAGCCATTCTTTTTACGAATCCCATCGGCAGCCGCTTCCCGATGGCGAGCAATCTATTCGGTTCGCTCGATCAAGCGAGATTTCTTTTTCGCAAAACCATCGATCGGGTCCGCCGTGCAATTGAGCTCAAGATCGACCCGAACCAACTTTGGATGCGACCTTGGCGGTACGCGGGGGCACCCTGGACCGCCTGGACGATGCTGCCTAAACGCGTCCGCTCTGGGGCCGTTCAGCGAAATGTGACGAACATTGACTCTCTACCGCGATTGGTCTCCTGGCCAGACGATGGTGGTCCGTTTATTACGCTTCCACAAGTCCTCAGCCAAGGACCAACGGCATCGCTTATGCAATGCAATCTAGGCATGTATCGGGTCCAGATCTCGGGGAACAGCTACCTATCCAATCGTGAAATCGGATTGCACTATCAGTTGCATCGCGGAATCGGAGTACATCATCAGCAAGCGTTTGCAGACGGTCGTCCATTTCGAGTTGCAATCAGTGTCGGCGGGGCACCAGCTATGACCTTAGCGGCGGTCATGCCATTGCCGGAGGGGCTGAGTGAGTTGACTTTTGCAGGCGCACTTGCAGGACATCGCATCCCAATGATCACATCCGAGAATCATGCACCGCTTTATGCCGATGCCGATTTCGTGATCCACGGCACGGTTAACCCAACGTCCATGAAACGCGAAGGGCCCTTCGGGGATCATTTAGGATATTATTCCAAGGAACACGACTTCCCATGGATGCATGTCGACAAAGTCTATCATCGGGACGGAGCGATATGGCCCTTCACGGTCGTTGGAAGACCACCGCAAGAAGACACAACGTTCGGACAATTGATTCACGAAATAACCGGCCCGATCATTCCAACGGTGTTGCCTGGCGTTAAAGCAGTTCATGCTGTCGATGCTGCAGGAGTTCATCCATTGCTGCTAGCGATCGGAAGCGAACGATACGCACCCTATCGAAAGCCAGAGCGGCCGCAAGAACTGCTTACACAGGCCAACGCGATCCTAGGGCAGGGGCAGATGTCATTGGCTAAGTATTTGATGATCGTCAACTCGCTGGACAACCCAACTTTAGATATCCATCGCATTGATAAATTCCTGATTCATTTGCTCGAGCGAATTGATTGGTCCCGCGATTTGCATTTTCAAACCCGAACAACGATGGACACTCTCGACTACAGCGGGGACGGATTCAATCAAGGGTCGAAAGTTGTGTTGGCCGCAAGTGGCGCAAAACGCTTTGATCTTTCGACCGATCTGCCTTATTCGTTCGTATTGCCTGATGCTTTTTGCAAGCCTCGATGGTGTTTGCCAGGAGTGCTCGCCTTGGAGGGAGCCGACTCTGCGAATTCTGCTCTGGTGCAATTTTGGGATGAGATGTTTCAAACGAAGGGTACCCAATTTACAGAAGATCCCATTTGGTCAGGACTACGTTTGGTTGTTTTGGTAGACGACTCGGAATTCGCGAGCCAGTCCCTTAACAATTTTTTATGGGTAACGTTCACACGCAGCAATCCCGCAACGGACATCGACGGCGTTGGAGCTTTTACCGAGCACAAGCATTGGGGCTGCACCGGTCCGTTGGTAATCGATGCGAGAAGGAAACCTCAACACGCACCGCCACTGATCGAAGATAGGCAAGTTTCAGCCAAGATCGATGCTTTAGCAGCCAAAGGCGGTCCGATCGCCAGGTATTTGTGACCCTCGAACAGCCCTATTTCCAAACGCTGCACACCGCAGGGCGAAAACCCGTGCAACAATGCCGCGTTAACCACATTTCCATTTTAGGTCGATTTGAATGCCCCACGACATATCCCTGATATCTACGATCGCCGTTGGCTTGAGTTTTGCTTTTGTAGGCGGGATCGTAGCCTTTCGACTTCGTTTGCCGCCGTTAGTCGGATACCTTGTCGCTGGTATCGCGGTCGGTCCGTTTACGCCAGGCTTTGTCGCTGACGTTGAGTTAGCGCCGCAGCTCGCAGAGATCGGAGTTATCTTATTGATGTTCGGCGTAGGAATGCACTTCTCCATCGCCGACTTGCTCGCAGTCCGAAAGATCGCAGTTCCTGGAGCCATTGGACAGATCATTGTTTCTACTCTTTTGGGAGCCGGAGTTGCAACGCTTTGGGGGTGGTCATTCGGTGCGGGAATGGTTTTTGGATTGGCACTGTCGGTTGCAAGCACGGTGGTCCTACTGCGAGCCCTAGAAGAGCGAGGCATACTCAACTCAAAAGAGGGACAGATTACAATCGGATGGCTGATCGTTGAGGATCTCGTAATGATATTAGCTCTCGTTTTGTTACCAGCGCTCGCTGGCCTGCTAGGCGGAGAAATTCCAGCGGCGGGAGCAGCAGGCGGAATTTGGTTGGCGATAGCTATCGCGATCGGCAAGGTTGTAGCTTTTGTTACGGTGATCCTGGTTTTGGGAGTTCGATTGTTCCCATTATTGCTGAAACGTATCGAAGCCACAGGTTCGCGTGAGCTCTTTACGTTGTGTGTCATCGCACTTTCGCTAGGAATCGCTTTTATTTCCTCTGAGTTGTTTGGTGTCTCCTTTGCCCTTGGAGCGTTCTTTGCGGGCGTTGTGATTCACGAGTCCGATTTGAGTCACCGGGCTGCAGACGAGTTGCGGCCATTTCAAGACACTTTTGCTGCCCTTTTTTTCGTATCGGTTGGGATGTTGCTCGATCCTGCCATCTTGATTCGCCAACCGCTTCAGGTACTAACGGTTGTCGTTATCATTATCATTGGAAAATCTCTTATTGCACTAGTTATCGTGTTGTTGGTCGGACGTCCGTTGAGTACAGCGCTAATCGTCTCAGCCGCATTGGCTCAAATTGGCGAGTTCTCTTTCATTCTGGCTGAGCTCGGCATCCGCTTGCGCTTGATGCCAGAAGAGGGACTGAACTTGATTGTGGCGGGAGCATTGCTCTCCATCACCCTTAATCCGCTAGCATTCTTTGTGGTAAGTCGTTGGACCAAAAAGGAAACGCTAACCAATCCATCAGGAAGCGTTTTTACAGGTCAGTCAACAGCCGATAATCGACGTACTGGGGATGATGAAAGGATCCGTTCGCTTGCGTTCAACGGCAAGCCGAATCGGACCACGGAATAGTTTATCAAGACCACTCCGCCAGGATCTAACTATATGAAGAATAACAGATGAATTCACCTCGCTACCCATCTCTGTACCAAATGAACACGCGGGTTTGGTTGACGGAGCTATCCGGTCCCCTCGGAAGGCCTGCAACACTGGACGATATTCCAGACGCGGAATTAGACCGACTAAAGGGACTCGGTTTCGATTGGGTCTGGTTCATGAGTGTCTGGCAAACCGGCACCGCTGCTCAACAGGTCTCTCGCAGCAATCAAGAATGGCTCACCGAGTTTCAGAACACGCTGCCCGACTTGCGCGAGGAGGATATTGCAGGATCTGGTTTCGCGATCACCGGCTACACCGTGCATCAAAATCTTGGTGGGGACGTTGCTCTCGCTCGACTTCGTGAACGACTCCGCCAGCGCGGCTTGAAACTAATGCTCGACTTTGTTCCTAATCACATGGGGCTGGGCCATCCCTGGGTCGAAGACCATCCTGACTACTTCATTTCGGGTTCGGAGCAGGACCTCGCCAATGCACCGCATAACTACACCAGGGTCAAAAGCAAGCAAGGTGACTTAGTGATGGCCTATGGGCGTGACCCTCATTTTTCTGGATGGCCCGATACCCTACAACTCAATTATGCCCACCCTGGCTTACAAGAAGCCATGACAGGCGAACTGATCAGGATCTCCGGTCAATGCGATGGACTGCGATGCGACATGGCGATGCTGGTTTTGCCAGAAGTTTTTGAACGGACTTGGGGCCAGCGAGCGCCGCTCTTCTGGCCAAACGCGACACAGCGAGTGCGTGAACGCGTTCCAGGCTTCATTTTCATGGCGGAGGTCTATTGGGATATGGAATGGACGCTTCAGCAACAGGGCTTCGACTATGCGTACGATAAACGACTCTACGATCGCCTCCGGGAAGGCCGTACTCGGGCCGTGCGCGAGCATTTACGAGCGGGTTTGGATTACCAAGACAAGCTCGCTCGTTTCCTTGAGAACCACGATGAACCGCGGGCGGCGGCGACGTTCTCACCGGAAGTTCATCAGGCCGCGGCAGTCATCACGTTTCTTTCCCCTGGTCTGCATTTCTTTCATCAAGGTCAATTCGAAGGTCGAAAGGAAAGGATCTCGCCCCACCTCATTCGAGGTCCGGCAGAACCGATCGATGAGCACCTGACCCAGTTTTATGATTCTCTACTTGCGGTGCTTCGTCTGCCGGTTGTTCGCGATGGCCAATGGCAACTGTTGGATTGCACACCTGGCTGGGACGGCAACGAGACAAACGACTGCTTCGTTGTTTTTGCCTGGCGAAGCCCGAAGGGAGAATTGCTGGTCGCTGCGGTGAACTATGCCTGCAATCAGAGCCAATGCCATGTGCGACTACCATTCGCAGAACTTTCAGGAAAAAAATGGCAATTGCAGGACCAGCTCATCTCTGTCCACTACGACTGGAATGGTGATGAATTGCTGGGACGCGGGCTGTACCTGGATCTAGCTCCTTGGAAAGCGTGTGCCTTTTTGGTGTCGAGGCTGCAATGAGCAAGTCGCCCGCCCAAAGGTTTCGTTTAGCCTAAGGCTGCCATGCATTTTTCGAGCAACTTCTTGGTTGCCAAGATTCCCTCGTCTTCACTTAACTTCGATCCTTCGTACTCGATCCCTACCCAGCCGTGGTAGTTTGCGTCTAAAACGATCTTCATCATCTTCATGAAGTCGGTCTTGGTGTCGTTTCCCTCCACATCGAAGTCGTAACTCTTCGCACTCACAGCCTTGGCGAGAGGCATCATGTCCGTAACACCCTGATACCTATCGTACTCGTAAAAATTACCGAAATCTGGCAGCGTTCCGCAATTCGCTAAACCTGTCATTCGAATGGTCTCCGAAAGCCACTTGCCATTGGAGCTCCAACCGCCATGGTTCTCGACGATGACATTCATATTGAGTGGTTTTGCGTATTCGGAAAGTCGACGTAGTCCATCCGAAGCGAGCTTTTTGCCTTCTTCATAGTCCTCCGGCGTTTTTCCTTTCACCGTTTCGGCGTTGACTCGAATCGAATGGCACCCAAGATATTTGGCAGCATCCACCCATTTATAATGATTCTCTACTGCTTTGGTTCGTTTCTGTTCGTCCATATCACCTAGTGCGCCTTCGCCGTCGACCATGATGAGAACATTGGTAACGCCGAGATCGCTTGTCCGTTTCTTCATCTCGGCCAAATAAGTCGCATCCTTCGCCTTATCCTTAAAAAACTGATTGACATACTCAACCGCTTCGATACCAAATTTCTCCTTTGTGACCTTTGCGAAATCCAAATTATCCAGTTTCTTTTGTTGGAGCGATTTGTGAAGTGACCATTGGGCAAGCGAAATCTTGAATGGCTTTGCCTTTTCGGCTTGAGCGAAAAGATCGGTTTTCGGAATCGCCAACGCAGCTCCAAGGCCTGCGGAAGCGGTTGAAATAAAATCGCGGCGATAAAAATGATGGATCATAAGAATAGGTTTGATTCTGGGTGGAGATGTTTTCGGGGTCTGGAAACCATTGGGTTCCGCCCCCTTATTGTATTTTGGCCCTAGTTTGTGGGCAAGCAACGAAATTGCAACTTAACCAGTCAAAGAAAACGCACGTTGGCCCGTCTCGTCCAACTTGTTCGAAAAAGTCGAGCAAGTAGGACACTATTCCACGTTCGGTACCCTGTAGGCTATAATTCCCCTGCCACCAAACCCCAAATTCTGTCAAAAGCCTAGTCCCCTTCAATTGATACCCTCCAAATAAGGCAACAAAAATGCGATTGGCTGTCAAGCGTTTTCTGCTCATCCCAACTCTTTCTTTCGTCGGTTTAGGATCACACGTCGCTTCTGCCGATGACTATGATCCAACCGCAGTTGCGAGAGCTGGCATCGCTAAAATGAAGGTGGGAGCAAAGGATTGGCCCCAATGGGGTGGTTCACCGGAGCGCAATAACGTTCCAGCCACCGGCCCGATGCCAACCAAATTCAATGTCAAGACCGGTGCGAATATCCGCTGGTCCATGCCGCTCGGTTCGGAAACTTACGGTAATCCAGTTATTGCCAACAGCAAAGTCTATGTCGGCACCAATAACGGAAATGGATATATCAAACGCTATCCCAATGTTGTGGACCTCGGTGTCCTTCTTTGCTTCGATGAAAAAGATGGCAAGATGCTTTGGCAACATAGCAGCGAAAAGCTCCCAACTGGCCGTGTCCACGATTGGCCAAACCAAGGCATTTGCTGTGCACCCATGATCGAAGGGGATCGACTTTGGTATGTGACGAGCCGTGGAGAAGTGGTCTGCCTCGACACCGAAGGCTTCGCTGATAATGAAAACGATGGGCCCTTTACGAAAGAGCCTAACGATAATAAAGACGAAGCGGACGTCGTTTGGAGACTCGACATGATGGCAGACCTTAACGTGTCACAACACAACATGTGCAGCTGCTCCGTTACGGCCGTTGGTGACTTCTTGTTCGTTAATTCTTCCAACGGAGTGGATGACGGTCACCTGACAGTCCCTGAAGAAAAAGCACCAAGCTTCCTTTGCTTAAACAAGCAAACAGGAGCGGTCCTTTGGACAGATAATTCCCCCGGCGCCAACATTCTCCACGGACAATGGTCATCGCCTACTGCTGCGACACTCGGAGGCCAAGACCAAGTGATCTTTGGCGGTGGAGACGGATGGCTATACAGTTTTGATTCCAAGGGTGACGCTGGCAAATCCAAGCTACTTTGGAAATTCGATTGCAATCCTAAGGACTCGATCTACCGGCTCAACGGAGCGACTCGGAACCATATCATCGCAACCCCTGTGGTTTACGATGGTATGGTCTATGTCGCTGTTGGCGAGGATCCTGAGCACGGCGAAGGGGGCGGACACCTGTGGTGTATCGATCCAACCAAACGCGGTGACGTCAGCCCTTCACTTGTTTTTAAGTCGACCGACATGACCAAACCGATTCCACCCAAACGCAAGCAAGCGATGGTGGCCACCGATGGAGACGTAGAACGTGACAATCCCAACTCGGCTGCGGTATGGCATTATGTCGGTAACAATCCGAAAGATTTTGAGTCGACCATGCACCGAACCTGCGGTACTGTCGCGATCAAAAACGATCTTCTTTACATCGCGGACTTCTCTGGGATGCTCCATTGTTTGAATGCCAAGACAGGCGTCGCTCACTGGACCCACGATATGTTAGCTTCCTCTTGGGCGTCCCCTTTGATCGCGGACGGCAAAGTCTACATTGGAGACGAAGATGGCGACATTTTGATCTTCGATTTGGCGGTTGCAGCGAAGATCAACATTATCGCAGAAATCAACCTCGGTTCGGCATTGTATACGACTCCTGTCGCCGCCAATGATTCGATCTATATCGCCAACCGGAATCGACTCTTCGCGATCGAAGCTGGTAAGCAAAGCGAACCAGTCAAGTAATTCTTACTGAGCCGCAATCGCTAACCGCGATAGAAAAGCTTGGAAAGCAATTCGCCTTTAACTTCCTGCCTGATACCTCGAGAGTTTCACAATGAAAAAGCACTTCCTCTCTGTGACAAAACCTTTCGTTCATCAATCGTTATGTATGGTAGGCGTACTTGCTTGGATCGCAACGATCGAGCAAGTCGTTGCGCAATCGCCACCTGGACCAGGCGTGGGGTATACCAACACCCCCTTGCTGCCTAACAGCCAATGGCGAGTGCACGACAAATACCGACCTCGCCCTACGATCGTAAAGGCTGGCGAGGCTCTTGGTCAAGCTCCATCGGATGCAACCATTCTGTTCGACGGAAAGGACCTGTCGGAATGGAAACGGGATGGTAGGAAAGAAGAAGCGGCACCCTGGAAAGTCGGCGATGGATTCTTCGAAGCGGTCGGTGGCAGCGGTTCGATTGTGACTCGCAAGGAATTCGGCGACATGCAATTGCACATCGAATGGTCCGCACCCGAAGTCGTCAAAGGTGAGTCGCAAGGCCGCGGAAATAGCGGCGTTATCATTATGGGAAAATATGAGATTCAAATTCTCGATAGCTATGACAATAATTCCTACGCGGACGGCCAAGCGGCATCGATCTATGGCCAGTATCCGCCGCAAGTCAACGTGACCAAAGCGCCTGGACAATGGAACGTATACGACATCATCTTTGAAGCCCCGCGATTTGACGGTGAGAAGTTGACCAAGCCTGCGCGATCTACCATTTTTCACAATGGCGTTTTGGTCCAAAATGCGAAGGAACATATCGGCCAAATGGCCCACCAGGAGGTAGGCAAGTATCGAGCGCATTCTCCAACAGGCCCAATCCTTTTGCAGGACCATGGCAACTCCACGCGTTTTCGTAATGTTTGGGCTCGGCGTTTGCGAGACGAAGTCGATCCGTGGGTTGTTATGCCCGGTGCTGCCGATCCAAAATTGCCAGGCAAAGGCAAAAAGATAGTTCTGATTTCCGGTGACGACGAATATCGATCCGAAGAGTCCCTGCCAATGTTGAGCAAGATCCTCTCGGAACAGCATGGTTACGATTGCGTTGTTTTGTTTGCGATCAATCCTGAGACGCACACGGTCGACCCAAATTACCAATCCAATATCCCTGGCTTGCACCATCTCGATGATGCGGACGGCATGATTATGTGCTTGCGTTTCCGATCGCTGCCGGATTGGCAAATGGCTCACTTTGCAAAATTTGCAATGGAAGGCAAGCCGCTCATTGCCTTGCGAACCTCAACGCATCCATTCAATTTCCCAGGGGCCTCCAAGTCCGCTTACAAGAAATGGGCTTTCAACAGCAAGGAATGGGAAGGGGGATTTGGTCAACAGATTATTGGAGAAACCTGGCATTCTCACCACGGCAAACACGCATCGCAAGCGACTCGCGGTGTCATACCCGACGCCGCCAAATCTTCGCCCATTCTCAAGGGAGTTAGCGATGTCTTCGGCCCGTCCGATGTCTACGGTGTAGTCCATCTACCAAGCACGGCAACTGTTTTGCTTCAAGGACAGGTCGTCAACGGCATGAAGCCGACCGACCCCCCGCTTGAGGGACCAAAGAACAATCCAATGATGCCTTTGGCGTGGACCAAAGATTATCAGATGCCAGACGGCAAAGCCGGAAAGTTGTTCTGCACGACGATGGGTGCCGCGAACGATTTTCTCAACGAAGACCTTCGCCGTTTGGTTGTCAATGCAACCTATTGGATGACCGGTTTGGAGAGCAAGATCCCTGACAAAGCCAGTGCGACAGTGTCCGACAAGTATATTCCGAACAATTTCGGTTTCAAACCCGCGACATTCTTTACCGAGCTGTTGATCAGACCGATTGATCTCGTAAAGTAAATGCGTCTCGCAGTAACAGATCTTTTAACCCAGACGATTGCAGCGATGAAGAAGAATTAGCTCGCACCGCTGTTAAGGGTGATTCAAATTAAAATTTGAGCGGCCATCAACAATGGCCCATGGATAGGTTCGCGTACCAGATGAGTTGCACTAGGCAGCAGCTGCCTTCTCTCAAGTGCAATCAGCAGTCGATCGACGATGTTGGAATGGTTGGTTAAAATGCCACCGCTCAAGGCAAGTGAATAGGACAAATGAGCAAGATCAAGTCGCCGAACCGTGTCGGCAACCAATTGCACCATCGCATCGATCGAATCGGTTCGTATTTTGCCTGCGATTGGATCCCGGTCTGCGTGGGTCAAAACAGTTCCGCTGAGCTCAGCGATTTGAGCGCGAGGCAAAGGCGTTTTGTAAATAATGCCGACGAGCTCTGTAGCGTTACTCAATCCTAACTGCTTCAACAACGCACACTGAAATGGCGTTGTCGCTTCCCCGCGATCGTACGAGTGGCAAATGGCACGCAGGCCTGCCATTCCGATTGCGAAGCCGCTCCCCTCATCGCCAAGCAAAAACCCCCAACCGCCAACTCGAGCCGATCGGTGTTCCTCATTTCGCCCACATGCAATCGACCCGGTGCCGACCACTAACGTAACGCTTTGTTCCCAAGTCGACTTTTCGGCGTTTGGCGCCAAGTCCTGTTCGTACATGGCAGCCAAACGCAATGGTTCGACGTCGTCGATGACAATCGTTTGCATCGCCAGTCGTCGATTATCGGCCCATGCTCGCACACGGTTCTGTTCTTCGATCCGGCCTGCTCCTGCTAGACTCAAGCAAGCCACAGCAATCGACGACGAATCCATCGAAGCTTGCTCGCGTGCCGCCTTAAGGGCTAAATCGATGTTCGCCAACGCAACTTCAAAGCCTACCGACCGAGGATTGCTTGGCCCGGCCTGGCCGCGGCCTAGGATCTCGAGTTCAACAGAGCATCGACCGCTCGACGACCGTACGTTTGCAACCCAAGCGATTGTTTTAGAACCGCCGCCATCGACAGCTAATACGCGTTGGAATTGTGTGTCGGTTGTCATGCTGGCAATTCAAGAGCAAGACGCAATTTCCCCGCCGAACGTTCTAGCAAAGTGCGAGCTTCAACTGCCCCAACGGCTCGCTTAGCCGCGACGATCGCAGTCTTTACCTCGCCGTTGCAAAGAGTGAGTTGCTCGGCCGCTTGCTGTTCGCTCAAGCCCGTGATAGAGGCCACGATACGCACGCTACGAGCTTTGAGTTTGACATTCGTTGCTCGCAAGTCCACCATCCAATTGCCGTAGGTTTTTCCCAGCCGAACCATCGTGGCGGTGGTCAAGATATTGAGTACCATTTTCGTCGCTGTCCCAGCCTTTAGGCGAGTCGATCCGCTGATCACTTCGGGGCCAACAACAGGAGCTATAACGATATCGGAGCAGTGGTTGAGTTCTGAGTCGGGATTGCAGGTCAAGCCGATCGCGTACGCACCGATCTGCTGTGCATAGCGAAGCCCGCCAATGACGTAAGGGGTTCTGCCGCTAGTTGCAATCCCCACCAACACGTCACGGTTCGACAATTCGCAAGCTTTCAAGTCAACGATTGCAGACTCGGAATCGTCCTCTGCGCCTTCGATGGCGGAGGTCAACGCTCTTACCCCGCCAGCGATGATTCCGATCACCATTTCTGGCGGAGTATTGAAAGTGGGTGGACATTCGGATGCGTCCAGGACTCCCAATCGGCCGGAGGTACCGGCTCCGAGATAGACTAGCCGACCGTCTTTGGCGATTCGAGAGGCGATTGCATCGACCGCCTTGGCGATTGCCGCCGATTCTAATTCAACAGCTGCCGCCACTTTGCCATCTTCGGCGTTCATCAATTGCACGATTTCGTTGGTCGAAAGCGTATCGATGCCAGCTGAAGTCGCATTGGGCTGTTCGGTTACAAGCTGGTGCATATTGCTTTCAGGGCGAAGAATTATCGTGCGACATCGACTATGATAAGTCAATGTTTAACCGGCGCAGCCGCGTGCGGACCGCAACACACATCATACCCTATCCAAAGGAAACGGATGAGAATCCCCCTTGGAATCATTGATATCGTAGTCTTGGTAGTTGCGGTGTTTTTGTCGATCGCAATCGGACTGAAATTTCGGGGCAAAAACAACTCCATCGAATCGTATTTGCTTGGTGATCGCAATTTACCCTGGTGGGCCATTCTCGGTTCAATTGTCGCAACAGAAACTAGCATCGTGACGGTGCTGAGCATTCCAGGCCAGGGTTTTGGCGACTCTGGTTTTAAATTTTTGCAGCTCGCCCTCGGTTTTCTTCTTGGACGCATTTTGGTGGTTGTCTTTTTGTTGCCTCAGTATTTCCGAGGCAAACTGATGAGTGCCTACGAAATTCTTGGGGTTCGTTTTGGGATGCAGACTAAACACGTCGCGTCCGTACTTTTTGTCGTGACGCGAAATCTCGGTGACGGCTTGCGACTTTTTCTTGGAGCGATGGTTCTAAAGGAACTCCTTGGTTGGCCATTGCTATGGAGTGCGGTCACGATCGGCGTTATCACGATGCTCTACACCTATTTCGGTGGCCTGCGTTCCGTGGTCTGGAATGATTGTGTTCAATTCGTTATCTACATCGTCGGTAGCATTGCAACGGTTTTTGTCATTGTTAGCTACCTGCCCGAAGGCTGGACGAGTTTTTTCGAGTTTGCAAAAGCGAACAGCAAGTTGACAATAATCGATTCGCGATTTTCATTGACCGAGCCGTTCACACTTTGGGCGGGCCTGATCGGTGGCGCAATTCTCTCGCTGGGATCGCACGGAACGGACCAGATGATGGTGCAACGCTACCTTAGCGCGAGAAGCCAACGCGATGCCGCTCGGGCCATTCTAGGGAGTGGGATCGTGGTCTTCGCCCAATTCGCTTTGTTCCTGTTGATTGGAATATTGCTCGCTTGTTACTATTCCAGCCAGGCCACACTACCAGAAGGCATCCGAAAAGACGAAATCTTCACGCACTTCATGATCCATTCGTTTCCTCAAAATACAGGACTAATCGGATTGATGTTGGCTGCGATTTTAGCGGCGGTGATGTCCACACTATCCAGCTCTCTCAGCGCCTCTGCCTCCTCTGTGGTCAGCGATTTATGGCTGCCAAGCTGCCGAGTTCCCCCATCTGCAAGCCGGCAACTCTGGACGACCCGTCTGCTTACGGTCTTCTTTGGCGGGTTGCAAATTGCGATTTGTATCTGGGCGAGCACATTCAACGAGAGTGTCATCGATAACGCACTAAAGATTGCTGGATTTTCGTCAGGCATCCTGCTGGGCCTTTTCGCCTTGGCTGTATTCACGAAACGCACCCATCAAGCTGCGGCGTTGGGGGGGGCCTTCATTGGGCTACTCGCCATGCTGTTCGTTCAGTTTGGATTGCCTTGGGTGCCGGTTTGGGGATTCAAGCTCGCCTATCCCTGGCTTGCTGTTTTTGGCTCCGTTATTACGTATTTGTCTGGCCTCGTTCTTTCCGTTTTAATTGCTCCTGCCCACGAAGTGACCTCGTCATGACTCGACACCCACAAAAATTCCATTCACAAACCAATAAAATACAAGCCCGCAGCGCAAGCGAGGGAATTGATCTGCGACATGATTTCAGCAGCCAAAACTTCACGTCCAGCAACGATTTCCCTTGCTCGCGCTTCGGGCTTGTACCACATGTGCAAATTCAAAACTTGTGCGTTGTGCTACTGGTTTTTACGCTGTGGGTCGCCGCTGACGCAATTCGAGTATTCGCCCAAGACTCGTCGCCAGCAGAATCGGTCGCGATGGAGATTAATCGTATGCGTTCGGACAGTTTTACGACGATGAGTGGGCTGGTAAATCAAGGGATTTCCGAAGGAAAAATGCCAGGATGCGTTGTGTGCGTTGGACGACGCGATGAAATCCTACTATTGAAAGCGTACGGCAATAAAAGACTGGAGCCTTCAATCGAGCCCATGACCACCGATACGGTATTTGATATGGCTTCCATTACCAAACCGGTTGCCACGGCGACCAGCATTATGCAACTTATCGAACGGGGGAAGCTAAGTCTCTCGGACAAAGTATCCAGTATTTTTCCGACGTTTGCTCAGAACGAAAAGGAACCGATTACTGTCCAAGACTTACTGTTACATCGCAGCGGTTTGATTCCTGATAATGCGATGTCCGATTATCAAGAAGGACCCGAAAAAGCCTGGGATCGCATCTGTGAGCTAAAACTGGTTGCTCCGATCGGTTCGGCTTTCAAGTACTCGGACGTCAACTTCATTGTCCTTGGAAAGATCGTTGAGCATATCAGTGGCGAAAGCCTCCGTGAATATTCGCAAGACGCCATCTTCCAACCGTTAGGAATGAAGCAGACCGGCTTTTTGCCGTCTCCCGAACTGCAAAGTAAATGTGCACCAACGGAACAGCGGGGTGGTCATTGGATGCAAGGCGAGGTGCATGATCCACGTGCTTTTGCACTTGGTGGGGTAGCCGGTCATGCCGGATTGTTTTCTACCGCAGAAAATATCGCCATCTACGCTCAAATGATGTTGCAGCAGGGAGCAACTCGAGGGACAAAGGAGATTCCCTCGGTTCGCGTTCTTTCCCAAGCCTCAGTAGTAACCATGACGCAAGCCAATACCGTTCCAGGTGGCTTGAGGGGCTTAGGTTGGGACAAACGGTCGAGCTACTCTAGCAATCGAGGTGATCTACTGAGTCCGTCTGCGTTTGGTCACGGTGGATTCACTGGCAACGTCTTGTGGATCGATCCCGAACTTGATTTATTCTTTATCTTTCTCAGCAACCGAGTTCATCCCAACGGAAAGGGGAGCGTAAATCAGTTGGCTGGAAAGATTGCGAACGTAGTGGCCGCTTCGGTCACGAAAAGCGATGCAATGGCAAAACGTCCGAGACCATCGGTACTCACGGGTCTCGATGTTCTAGAGAGGAACAGCTTTCGCGAGCTAGCTGGCCAGCGAGTTGGTCTTATTACGAACCACACGGGCCGGAATCAAGCGGGAAAAAGTACGGTTGCGCTTTTGCAAAACGCGGCCAATGTCAAGCTGAAGGTGTTGTTTAGCCCAGAGCATGGCTTCGAGGGGAAACTCGATATTGCCAAAGTTTCGGATAGCGAGGACAAAGGGACCGGGATCAAGATATTTAGCCTCTACGGTGAGACTCGACGTCCCACAGCGACGATGTTTGCCGAAGTCGACACGATCGTTTTCGATATCCAAGATATCGGTACACGTTTCTACACGTATATTTCAACGATGGGAGAGGCTATGATCGCGGCGGCCGAGCATCATCGCCGGTTTGTGGTCCTGGATCGTCCCAACCCGATCAACGGAATCGATGTCGTTGGCCCAATGTTAGACCCGAAATCGGAGTCCTTCGTAGGCTTCTATCGGTTGCCTGTTCGACATGGTATGACGACTGGGGAGTTGGCGCGTATGTTCAAACAAGAATTGAAATTGGATCTCGATTTGCAAGTGATCACATGTGAGGGTTGGCAACGATCCGACTATTGGGACGCAACGGGACTAACCTGGGTGAACCCCTCGCCGAACATGCGTAGCCTTACCGAAGCCCTGCTCTATCCTGGCATCGGTTTAATCGAGACCACGAACGTGTCGGTCGGTCGTGGAACCGATACACCGTTTGAAGTCGTCGGTGCGCCCTGGATGGATGGCCGCGAATTAGCAAAGAAAATGAGTGAACAGCAATTGCCTGGCGTGACCTTTATTCCAATCGAATTCACACCCACTTCGACTAAATTTACCAATGAAGCGTGCAAGGGAATTAACATCATCGTCACGAATCGAAACGCGATCGAGCCCATCCGAGTTGGTTTGACGTTGGCAGCAACCTTGCGTCAACTTTATCCTGACGCATGGGAGACCAAGAGTCTCAATCGGCTGCTCAGCAGCCAAGCGACATTGAAGCTGCTGTTGGACGGACGGTCGGGAAAAGAAATGGAGCCAGCAATTCTCGACGGCGTTAGCGATTTCTTGCGAATACGAGAAAGGTATTTGTTGTATGAACCTCTAGGAATCGTTAAGTAAGGACCGTTCGATAATTAACTGTCGCATTGTCGCTGATCGCTCCGCGATCAGAACGTTGGATCGCGGAGCGATCCACGACAATAATTTCTAGAACGGTCCTAAGTTTGGTCGCTGCTATTTCTCATAGGCTACTATGTTACGGTACGCTTTTACGATTTTCTTGAGCGCATTCCTCCTCTTTCAAATTCAACCGCTAATCGGTCGCTTTGCCCTGCCATGGTTTGGGGGTGGTCCGTCGATTTGGACCACGTGTATGTTGTTCTTTCAGCTTCTGCTGCTCGGGGGCTATGCTTACGCGCATCTGCTGAGCTCGAAACTGACCGTTCGGACACAGGTCGTGACGCATATCGGCATGTTGGCTTTATCTCTTTTGTTCCTTCCGATCATTCCATCCAATGCATGGAAACCGATTTCCGGCCAATCACCTTCGTCGCAGATTCTGTTGTTACTATTGGCGACTGTCGGAGGCCCCTACTTTATGCTTTCTACGACAGGGCCATTGCTGCAACGATGGTTCAGTGTCACTTCGTCTCGCAAATCTCCCTACCGATTGTACGCGCTCTCCAACGCCGGCTCGTTATTGGCGCTGCTGAGTTATCCGTTTTTCTTTGAACCGTGGATGCAACTTCGTCAGCAAGCCATCCATTGGACCATAGCCTATCTGCTCTACGTAGGATTGGTGGTTTGGTGTTCATTACGACTGTGGCACCAGCTAGGCAAGGAATCGCCGAGTATCATGAACTCGAGAATGGACATGAAAGCCGAAACGCTTGACGCAGAGACTCGTTCGCCTAACTGGATGCAAATGTTACTATGGATAGGCTTGTCCGCGTGTGGTTCGACGATTCTGCTGGCTACAACGAATCAGTTATGTATCGACGTGGCCACAGTCCCTTTTCTGTGGGTGTTGCCACTGAGCATCTATCTGTTCACTTTTATCTTATGCTTTGATCATCCGCGATGGTACGATCGTCGGATCTTCGGAGCCATTCTCCTGTTCGCAGCTCCAGCTGCGTGCTGGGTGCTGTCCCTAGATGTAGAAGCGGCGATGATTGATCAAATCATCGTTTACTCGACCGTTTTGTTTGCATGTTGCATGGCTTGCCATGGGGAACTGGCTCGAATCCGACCGCATCCTAAGTACTTGACGCTCTTTTTCATGTTGGTCTCTGCTGGCGGAGCATTGGGTGGCTTTTTTGTGGCAATCGTTGCCACGCAGTACTTTCTTGGCTATTGGGAATACCACATTGGTTTAGCGGCCAGCATTCTGCTGACGATGCTGGCCTGGTGTTCACAGCGTGTGTGGCTGAACAAGCCAGTGCCCGCATTCTGGATCTGGATGATAGCGGCAGGCGCACAACTTGGATCGATCGTATATTTCATGGTCATGCCGCTGAACACATTGGCGGCCTCCAATGATCGCGACCTTGTTTTTGGGGGTTATGGGCTTATACAAATTCTTGGACTGATCGTAACCGCCGCCTTGGAGAGAAAAGTGAGGATTGTGGGTTGGGTCTGGATAGGTCTAGCCTTGCTGCAACTCACTTGGCTCATCTGCTTATCTCAATGGTACTTTCCAATGTTAATGAAGCAGCAAACGATTATCGCAATTGCTTTAGGGACCGCTCTTCCAACGCTGCTGAGTCTCATAATACTATGGTTCATCGAATGCCGCAGCGAACCAGCGCAGCGAACAATGATGAGTGTTCTTTTCATGCTTTCCATTGCCCTATATCTAGTCGCCTTCTGGTATTTCAAGAGTTTGGAGCGTTGGCAAATCGTTACTGCGGCTTCGGCATGCGTGGCCGCTTTGCTATTGGAGTTTGGTATGGCTCGATTGCGTGCAACGGGTGCTAGATCCTGGGGACTGTGGTTTTGGATACCCGCGGGGACTTTGCTGATTTTGCTTTGCATGCGTCTGGTCGTTGTGATCAAAGAAGACGATTTCGACATCGCACAAGTGTCTCGCAACTTTTATGGCGTACTCAGAGTTAGCTACGAAGATGCACAGGATTTTGATGTGGGACGATCTGGGGGTAAATACACGCTTACCCATGGTCAAATCCAGCACGGTTTTCAGTTTACGGACGATTATTGGAAACGTGAGCCCACCTCCTACTACGGTCGAGAAAGCGGCGTCGGCTTGGCAATTCGTTTGAGCACGGGCCTTGCGGAACGCACCGACCATCATCCGTTACGAGTCGGCGTAGTGGGGCTTGGCACCGGAACGTTGGCGGTTTATGGTAAGGCTCTCGACAAGTTTCGGTTTTACGAGATAAATCCGGACGTTCAAGCGTTGTCGGGCAAGTTTTTCACTTACCTCTCAGACTCGCCTGCGGACATCCAGGTAGTACTCGGTGATGCCCGAATCACGATGGAGCGAGAAATTGCGGCCAATGAGAGCCAACAGTTCGACGTGCTTGCGATTGATGCTTTTAGTAGCGATGCAATTCCGGTTCATCTGCTTACGACGGAGTGTGGAGAAATTTACCGGCAACAATTGCGGCCAGGTGGCATACTCGCAGTGCATATCTCGAACCGGTTTCTCGATCTTAATCCAGTCGCTCGTGGATTGGCTGACACTCTTGGCTGGCGAGCATTTCGAATCGACAGCGACGGGGACGATTCGATTGGAGTTTTCTCTGCAAATTGGATATTGCTAACCAATAGCGAGACAATTGCGGAGAATGAAGAGTTGCAACGAAGAAATTCGCCGTGGAGTGCAAGCGACGGAAAAATTCAGTGGACCGACAACCATTCTGGACTATGGCAAGTCATCTCACTATGAGTTTTTCAAAGCCATTCAAGCTGGGATTTCACAGAACCGCTTAAGGCGGAGATTTTGCGAACGCGTCTGCAGCCCCCTCCGAGCAGTAGCGCGGCGAACTGAATCTTGCTGACGAATTCACCGCGATCGCCGAGGACCACATGCGCAGGATCGCTGAGGAGGATCTTTTCCAGCCGAGGATCGTCGCGAAATAACTCCGATTTTAGTCCGTTCACGACAGTAACCTCCCAATCATCTGTAGGGAAAAAACATCGCTCGTCTCATTGTTGGTGATTTGTATAGGCCTTTTGTACCCGTTCACGACCTTGGGCCTTGAAAATTCCGTCGTAAACCGCCACTTCTCGGAAACGCCACCATCCGTCCACTCGTTCCCGAACTCCAGTTCGCGAACGCACGCTCTGCTTCCCGGAACCTGCTTTGGTGTTCTAAAGTGACCTTAAACTTGTTCCTACGAAAGTCCACCAAGGACGCCCGTACTGTCCCCTAGTTTCTGCGACGGTGCGCCGAAGCGATCGAGCATCGCCAGCCATAAATTGTTTAATGGTGTTTCCTCTGGGTAACGGATGTACCTGCCTGACTTGATGGTGCCGCCACCGTTGCCAGCCATGATGATTGGCAAGTCATGATGGTTGTGCCGGTTCGGGTCTGAAATGGCGCTACCATAAGCGACCATGCAGTTATCCAACAGCGTCCCCTCACCTTCCTTGACACTTTTTAGCTTCCCTACGAGATAAGCGAACTGCTGCATGTGGTAGACGCTAATCGCTTTGAGTTTGTCGATATTCTCCTGCTTGTTCTGATGGTGCGAAATGGAGTGATGCCCCTCGTTCACACCGACCATCCGGTACTTTTGCTCGCTTCCCTCCCTGGCAAACATGAAGGTGCAGATTCGTGTTACGTCCGTTTGAAATGCCAAGACCATCAAGTCGCACATCAATCGAATATGTTCGGTTAAGTCCACTGGAACACCACTTGGGCGCGACATATCGTCCGGCAAAATAACAGGTGAGAGTTTGTCCGCACGAACGATGCGTTGTTCTACTTCTCGCACACCCGACAAATACTGATCCATTTTCTGCTTGTCGGCCCCACCTAGTGAACGCTGAAGATCCTTGGCATCGGCAAGCACCAAATCCAAAACGCTGGCACGTAGTTGGCGGCGTGATTGAGTAACAACATCATTGGCTTGATCTGAAAAGAGGCGGTCGAAAACGCCCTTTGGATTGGCTTCGGTAGGTAATGGAGATGTCGCATTGCGCCAAGCAAGCGTATGCTCGTAGACGCAGGAGTAACCGCTGTCGCAATCGCCAGCGCCCCTATAAGCTTCGATGGCGATCTGCAGCGACGGCAACCGCGTCTTGTCCCCTAATCGCAATGCGGCAAATTGGTCCGCAGATTGCCCAGCTTGGAAATTGACACCCGCCGTCTTCTTTGGCTGTGCACCTGTGAGAAACGCACCACCAGCTCGAGCATGGTCACCACCCCCATCGCCATTCGCACGCCCCTTATCGCACGTCAGTCCACCGAACACGATCATTTCTTTTCGATGCTCGGCCATCGGTTCTAGGCTGGGTGTCAACTCGAAATTCTCGCCTTCGGTTGTTGGCATCCAGTTGGGCATGTATGCTCCCTGTGGAATGTATACCCATGCCATTCGCTTGGGAAGCGCCGGTGATCCAACTGCTGCGATCGAGCTGGGTTGCATAATGTCCAACATGGGTAAAGCCATGCTCGCTCCCAAACCACGTAAAATGGTACGCCTCGAAAGTGGATTTCTCATCTTGTTTCTCCTGTCAAAGTCAAGTTTGCGGTCGTTCGCATCTGGAAAGGATCGCTCTTGACGATCTCTGTTAAAAGCGTCGAGAACTTGTAATCATTGGATTCCAATGCCACTAGGATGTTGTCGACAGAACACCGATCGTAATATTCTAAACCTCGGCCAATCGCGTACGTTAGCATTTTTTCTACGACGCATCGAACGAATAATTCCTTTTGTTCTCTCAAAATGAGCTTTAGCTCGTCAGAACCACTAAACGATCGCCCGCCTGGCAAAACGCCAGTCGGGTCCACTGCAAACTCGCCATCCCTGTCTCGCCACCCTCCAATGGCGTTGAAATTCTCGAACGCAAAGCCTAGCGGATCCATTTTGGAGTGGCACGACGCACACATCGCATTCTCTCGATGCTGTTCCATCACTTGACGAACGCTGCCGGTGAGAATTTTTTCCTCCTCGAGTGCGGGCACGTCGGCGGGGGGCGGCGGCGGGGGCATGTTGAAAATCTGCTCTAGTACGAACTTGCCTCGCTTTACCGGGGAAGTCCGAGTCGCATTCGAAGTTAATGTTAGAACGCTTGCTTGGGTCATGACTCCACCGCGATGGGATGGAACTGGCACGCGAACGAAGTCCTTTCCTTTGATATTCGGTACGCCATAGTGCTTAGCAAGTGGTTCGTTTACATAAGTGAAATCAGCATTTAACAAATCAAGAATACTATGATCTTCGCGAATCATGGCTTGGAAGAAGAGCAGGCTCTCACGGACCATCGCTTGCTTTAGTTCGGGCGTGAACTCTGGAAACATCTTTGGATCAGGAGACGCAATATCCAATTTACGTAAGACCAACCACTGTTCGGCAAAGTTCTCAATAAACGAAACGGATCTGGGATCTTTCGCCAATCGTTGAACCTGAGCACTCAACTCGGTGCGCAGCTTTCCGTTTGCAGCCTGCACCATCAGGTCGTCATCTGGCATGCTATTCCAAAGAAAATACGATAAGCGACTGGCCAATTCGTATTCACTGACGGCGTACGTGACCCCCGGTTCCACATCCGGTGGATCGATTTCTGCTCGATATAGAAAGTAAGGCGATACCAACACGCGAAGGAGCGCTGCTCGGACACAAATCTCAAAACGATTATTCTGCTCGGCACATGCTTCGTAGAGAGACATGCAGTCATTCACTTCCGACGGCCGAACGGGCCTTCTAAATGCTATCGATGCAAAGCGTATGACAATTTCCTTAGCCGCTTCTCGAGGCTCAAGGTCAGCGGTGTGAGCCATCAAACGATTGTACGTTTCTGGCCGTTTAGGCGGAGGAGGATTCTCCGGGCCATCTGTATCAATACTTCTGACGTAGAGAGTTCTCGTCGAAATTCCGAACGCTTTAAGTGAAACGGCGGCTTTGTCGGCTGCCTCACGCGCCGCCTGACGAGCTTCCCTAGTCCCTTGGCCATTCTGGAAGGATCGAGAATTCGCAATCCCCTCCTGCTCTCGCTTTATCTGGATGAGTGAATCGATTTCGGCTTTCGTTTCCTCGCTCTCGATGTTGGTCGGAACAGAATCGTGTGGGTTCAGAAATAGTACTCCAACACGGTAACTTCCTTTTCGAAGACGAGCCTGCAGCGGAATGATCGTTGGATTATCCTTCGTGCCAGAAATCTGAAATTCCTCGGATTCAATCACTTCGTCCGTCGCCTGGAATGTGATACGCAATTTTGCTTTGGCTACATCGTCACCGGATTGGTCCGCATCCACCTTGGCCCGAATGACGTAGTCGCCCTCTTCGAAAGCGATGAAACCAGACTGCTCGATCATGGTCGTGGCTGACGATGGGCGAAGCTTACCGACCCGTGACGATGTTCGTTTGGGCGGATCCATGATGACAATCACGTCCTCAAGGATAGACTCTGCGGCGATCAGATATCTCTCAGCCAACAGAGGGGAGAAGCTCAATACGTCACCAATATTATCGAACCCATAGCCAACATCATCTGCCGGGAAATCGTCGGCAGGTCGGAAATCGATGCCAACAAGATCGCGAATAGTATTGTTGTATTCGGTTCGATTGAGCCGACGAATCGTTACGCGGCCAGCATTAGGCACGCTGCCTAGCTTACCACAATCGAGATTCGACAAAATGGCATTGATGGCGTTGACGACACGTTCCATCTCGTCGGTGGAAGGTTGCGGATTTTCCTTTGGAGGCATTTCATGCTTTTCGAGCATGTTGACGACGTTGTCCCAAACCTTTCGATCCTTAATCAACGACAAATCGTCCTTGTACTTGTCCAACGTTAAGTCCGCTTTGGACTCGCCGTTTCCATGGCAACTGAAACAGTTTTTTGCCAGGAACGGCAGCACCTCTTTTTGAAACTTGAAATCGGAAGGATCACCCGAAGCGGCTTCATCGAAGCTGTGCACCGACGAAACCATGCCAAGTAGAACAAGAATAGGTGCGAAAATGAAACTACAACGCATTCGAATAGGTGCTCCAAAGAGATGAAGGCCGCGGTCTGTGCTAGGGTTTGGACATTCCATGTCCGAGGAAAAAACTGGGGTGGGGTGGTTGATTATAAGCAACATTCTGCCAAGCGATTGACAATCGGTATTGGGAATCATGCATTAAAGTTGGAATCCTATGCATTGTAGGTATGGTAGTCGAATAAATTCGCAATTCACGACTATCCGACGTACGGGCGATCAATTCCTCCCGCCAATCACCGAGAATATCTGCGGAGAGGCATGGATTCGATTTGCTGCCATTGTTGGAAGCAAGTCCTAACGCTTTACCGTCAAATAGAGTCTCTTGGCGACCGGCTTCGTAATCCCACTTGGAGATAGAGACACCATCGAGCAATTCTCTCAACAAGTCGCCATCCCACCAAATGGCCATATTCTGCGAGTTAGGTCGCGGTCCAATGTCTTCTCCCCGGGTGTTGAACAAGTTCCGCGTACCGCCCCACAATTCATAGCCCGGATGTCGTGGATCGATATCTGCTGCCATGCCTCTTGCAACATCGACGCCGTGAGCGGCTGCAAAGTAGATTTCGCCTGTTCTCGCATTCCGCAACTCCACACCCGCCCTCTCCGCAGGAGGTTTTTCATGAATGCTCCAGATCTCCATTCCCGGTCGACTTGGGTCGAGATCGCTCATGTGTTGAGCGTCGCCATGGCCCAGGCGGGTAGAATAGAGGCCAGTTCCATCGTCGTCGATGACCATCGAGCCATAAACAATCTCGTCTTTGCCATCCGCATCAACATCACCAACTGTCAGACTGTGATCGCCTTGGCCTCGCCATGGGTTATTGCCAGCGTCACGTGCGACTCTATCGCTGTCGAACACCCAGCGTTGTGTCAGCTTGCCGTCTCTCCAATCCCACGCAGCCAAAACCGTGCGCGTGTAGTAGCCTCGGCACATGACGACGCTTGGACGTTGGCCGTCAAGATAAGCGACACAGGCCAGGAATCGGTCGATGCGATTTCCGTAGCTATCACCCCAAATTGAATTCATTTGTTCTGGAGTGGGACTATCGGTTTCTGGATGTCGTTGCGGTTCGTAGGCAACAGTCGACATGGTCGCTCCGGTTAACCCGTTGAAGACCGTTAGATATTCAGGGCCTTTGAGAATGTATCCAAACCGACCGCGAGAATCCGATTGTCTTTGACATCCCAAGTCTCGAATTTGGCTGGGGTTAATGTTTCCACAGAAATCCATTGTCAGAAAAGTGGTCGATCGCCGCTCCGATTAGTGGCAAGTCTCCGAACCAAGGGACACGATCACTGCTTGCACCAAAGTTGGTCTGCATCAAGCCCGCCACCGCGAGGGTTTGTCCACTACGAAGTTCCACAGTCGACGAAAAATTGCGGCTGTTGATTCCGGGAACGGCAGTGCCTAAAGCCAGTTTCGAATTTCGATCTAATTATGGGGTGAGCTGAGCCACGCGGATAATACATTGCAGGATTGGCAATCTGGGTAGGACAGTCGATTCACGCGCAATAACTACGGACCATATCATCCTTATGCATGGCAACCATTGAGGAACTTCCGCGTGAACCGACTGTCCACCCCAGAAGTGGGTTCGTTGGTGCGTTTTTATTGGCCGGTTGCCGAATGCGTTTCCGCTACTTCCGCGTTTTCGCTACTTCACATCGGCTTTGGTTTTTTTGCCCTGGCCGGAGGCGACCTTAATCCGAGCTTCCACAAGAGATTTCAATACACTCTCGCGGCGGCTTTCAGGCAGGCTCTCCCACGCGAGTTTATAGTACAATTCTACGGCTGCCCAATGCCGTTGCTGTTTCGCGTTAGCAGCTAGGCTCAAGTAATAGGTCGCATCCGAGCTCATCCGGTCAGGCTCAGTCTTTTCCTGGTGGGTTATCGCAGCTAAGTACTCATAATCCGCATTCTTCAAGGGAACTCCTTTTTGGCTGGAAGCGTATTGCGATGGTCTAGATTGGTTGGACGCAAAATCAGGAATGCCTGGCAGGCTACCCGCTTGCGATCGAATCATACGATCCAATTCATTCAAGTCGATGATCGTTGCTCGAACTGTCGCATTTGCCAATGTCCGAGACACTCCGGATGCGAGCGAACCAGGCCCTAACGATTGGCTACCGACTGCATTTCTGCGATAGCCAGCCAAATCGACTGATCCTGAATCTGGCACCATAACGCTCGTCTGAAGTGAGAAAGTACCAGACGTCGGAAGTTGAACGATTTGGGAAAACACACTTTCAAAGGGGAGTAAGGCAAACGTCGCAACAGTCAGAAAGGCCAAAATCATGCTTCGTGATTTTCGAGTGAGTAACTTCGCGGACATTTTAAGAGGCCTTAATGAGTTCGGTTCGATCATTTTGGGAGCGGTTAGATTTTCGGTAACGCGTACCCTAAAAGCACACCTGCCAAAATGGAGGTGAACCATATTATGACTACAGTGCCAAAAAGTTTCTGCGACTTAATTCTAGAAAACATGTAATAGACAATGTAAAGCGGAGCGAATAAACACAGGAAACCCTGCTTTTTGGACTCGAAAAAAGCGGTGAAAATCAGTGCCAGATAAGCGAAAATGGCCACTAACAACATGCCGGTCCCAA
>CAMDKL010000069.1 GCA_945900945.1 Pirellula staleyi DSM 6068 | reverse complement strand
TGCTGCTCCCAGCAGTACAGGCCGCACGTCGGATGCAATGCAGCAACAATTTGAAACAGTATGGACTGGCGGTTCATAACTATCATGGGACCTACAATACGTTCCCATTGGGTGCAACCGGTCCAAATGGCAGTTTTATCCCACGCCTTACATGGCAGGTTCGCGTCTTGGCTTTCATGGAACAAGGAACGGTTTTTGAAAAGCTCGATTTTTCAGTCGATCAAAGACGAGTGCAAATCATTCCTGGCAAGATTCTCTGGGAGATTTCACCGCCGTATACGCGTTGTCCATCCGACGGCTATCCAACTGTATTGAATCCGGGTACGGCAAATGCACGAGCGCACGCCAACTACGGTGGTTCACTGGGTTCGCAGAAAGTGGACGGAATCAACCTTTCGCTATGTCATCCATTCACCGCCTTCGAGCAAGTTCTACCCGGCGGCAATGCGAGGTTTGGCCAAACTAGCAACAAGTCACAGGTCTCGGGGATATTCTCGTTTGGTAATTCGATTATCAAAATTGGCGATGTGACGGACGGAACAACAAACACTTTGCTCGTTGGCGAAGTCCTGCCGTCGTGCCAATGGATCAATGCCGGAGACACGCAAGCCGGTACATGGATCAACAGCTGGGGAAATTTGTTTAGCATTGGCGGTGGTGCTTCGACGATTACTCCCATGAACGAGATGACCACCTGCATTGGTTCTAAAAAGATTCGCGACCCAGCTTGCAATCCTGCCACGGGCGATACGATGCAGTACGCCTACGGATTCAAGTCGTTGCACACTGGCGGTGCTCAATTCACGCTCGCCGACGGTTCGGTCCGATTTATTAGCGCATCGATCGATCATGTGATGTACCAGAATCTTGGGGCTCGTGCCGACGGAAATGTTTTGGGCGAGTTCTAAATTCGTTGCTTGTCATTCAAAAAAATACCGCTGGCTTGCCCTGCGGATTTGTTATGCTTTTAGGCTACAGCAGTAACCAGAAAACCTGAACGATCCGCAGCACAAGGCTGCGGGATTTAAAAAACTTGAACTCCTTCATAAACGAAAGACGTAGGAATGGAAGCTAACTGTCAGATTAAGTTTTGTCGAGTGCCCGGACCTGCTTGTCGCGGCCGAAAGTTGAGTGCGCTGAGCGTTGCCTTGTGTATGCTGCTTGGAATGATTGGTTGCGGCGGCCCAAAGCTGGTAGAGGCAGGCGGCACAGTGAAGTACAACAATCAATCGATCACCGGTGCAGATGTTGTTTTCGTGCCGGATGAGGGGGGTTCGCCCGTCATAGGTCGCACAGACGAACAGGGCAAGTTTTCGCTTTCGACTGACGGAAAATCTGGTGCTCTACCTGGCCCATACAAAATAGCGATCACCGCTATACGGCAGAAGAGAGCTGTCAAGGATTCAGAAGCCGTGGGAATGACTGACGCACAAATCGCTTCCAATCACGAGACGTTGATTCCGAAGAAATACAACAATACTATGTTGAGCGGATTGACAGCCAAAGTTTCCGAAGATCGTTCTGTCAACGTTTTTTCGCTCGATCTCAAGTGAGTAGTCTACCGAATCGACACCAGCGTTTCTTCCAGCAATACCAAATGAATACGAAATCACCCACCGCCGCAGCTACGATGCTGCTCATCGCCCTGGCCTTATCCCAAACCTGGGCTGCTGACACGAATACAAAACCTGAGCGTCCGAAGACGCTCAAAGTGCTCATGATTGGCAACAGCCAGTGCCCGCTCATCGTCAATAATCATCTGATTGAGAACCTCGCCGAGTCCAGTAAAGATGGCCCGCTCATCGAGATAACGGGTTGCATCAAAGGCGGTGCCACATTGAAATCGCATTGGGATGCCGGCACGGGAGCAAAGACCGCGCGCGAGATGATCGCTGGAGGCAAATGGGACTTCGTCGTGCTCCAGGAGATCTATAACATCAAGGAAGAAGACATGCGGCCCAACGCCGTTCTCTTCCATGACCTGATCAAGAGCACCGGTGCGAAAACCGTTCTCTTCGGCACAGCCTCGAGCATCAGCGATTATCCGAAAGGTTTTGAGCGTCTTCATCAGGCGCACGTAAACATTGGAAAAGCACTCGGCGTCCCCATCGTCGATGCCAGCTACGCCTATTTCAAATACCTTGGTGACAGCCCATCTGCTGAAAAAATGAAAAGCCTCTTCGCCAAGGACAAAGGGCATCCTGGAATGTGGGGTTCCTATATTTACACCTGCGGCATTTACAGTGTGCTCACGGGCCACAGCCCAGTGGGACTCGCCGCGATCAAGGATATGCCAGTGGAGGTAGCCAAAGCTCTGCAAACCGCAGCCTGGGAACAGCATCAGGAAACCAAGGCTGCCCTTAGCCCTTGAGTAAAAGTCTTTACGTAAATGGTCAGAAAATCCTCCCAAAGTAACAACTCGATCGCGTAACCATTGACACTCCAATCATGAAGCACTTCCCCATCCACGTCTTAGCGTTCCTCAGCCTTGCTGGCGCGGCGTTCACCCAGGAGGCGCCGAAGCTCCTGCGCGCAGGCATCATCGGTCTCGATACTTCGCATGTGCCGGCGTTCACGAAGCTCTTCAATAACCCGGAGGCCGACGGGGATCTCGCGGGCATCAAAGTCACCACTGGCTACACGGGCGGCACGGACATGCCGGCGAGCAAGGATCGCAAAGAGAAGTTTACGCAGCAGCTTCGCGACATGGGTGTGGAGATCGTCGATAGCATCCCGAAGCTGCTCGAGAAAGTCGATGTCGTGTTGATCGAGAGTGTCGATGGCCGCATCCACCTCCAGGAGGCGCGTGAGGTCTTCAAGTCGGGCAAGCCTGTCTATATCGACAAACCCGTCGCAGGCACGCTCGCAGAAGCCATCGCCATCTTCGAATTGGCGAAGAAGAACAACGTCAAGACCTGGTCGAGTTCATCCTCGCGCTTCGGTGCCGATTTGATCGCGATGAAGGGCAATGCCGAGATCGGAGACATCCTGGGGGTGACAACGTGGGGACCGTGTTCGTATCAAAGCGGCACCCCCGACCTCTTCTTCTACGCCATCCACGGTATCGAGTCGCTATACGCGCTCATGGGCACCGGTTGCGAGACCGTTTCACGCACCAAAGGCCCCATCAGCGATCTAGTCACCGGCGTGTGGAAGGACGGACGCATTGGCACCTATCGCGGCATCGTGCGAGGTAAGTCGGAGTTCGGTGCCCTCGTCTTCGGTAGCGCTGGCGTTCGCCAAGGGGCCAAAATCATCAGCTACGAGGCGCTGTGCCGCCAGATCGGTAAGTTTTTCCGCACCGGAGAGCCTCCCGTGAGCGAGGCAGAGACCATCGAGATCTTCACCTTCATGGAAGCAGCCGATGAAAGCCTGCGCCAGGGCGGCAAGCCTGTCGCACTCGCCGATGTGCTCGCCAAAGCGAAGGCCGAAGCTGTGGGAAAACTGAACCAGTAGTTGCAACTCCAACACCAACATCCCATCCTATGCAAAACTTCACCCGTCGTCGTTTCTTCGAAGACTCCCTAATGGCCGCTGCGGCGGTCGCATTGCCTGCACCGATTTTCGCTGCAGAGACGAAATCCGTCAGCCCCAACTCCAAACTCACCGCCGCCATCATCGGCTGCGGGATTCGCGGCAAGGCGCACGCGCGGGAGCTGGCGAGGCTGGCCGATTGCGACGTCGCCTATGTCTGTGATCCCGACCTTGATCGCGCGGATGAAGTCGGTGCGCTGCTTGTCGAACTGAAACGCCCGATGCCGAAGAAAGTGCAGGACCTGCGCGCTGTGTTTGCCGACAAGTCCGTCGATGTCGTTTTCATCGCCACGCCGAATCACTGGCATGCGCTCGCTGCCATCTGGGCGATGCAGGCGGGCAAGGATGTGTATGTCGAAAAACCCGTGAGCCACAACGTGGCCGAGGGTCGGCGCATCGTGCAGGTCGCCCGCAAACACGGTCGCATTTGCCAGACGGGCACTCAGAACCGCTCTCGCGCTCCTTTGGCCGAAGCAGTGAAATACATGCGCGAGGGCAAGCTCGGAGAAGTGAAGCTAGCGCGCGGCATCATGTATGGCGCTCGCGGATCCATCGGCGGCCCCGTCGAATGTCCCACGCCCCCGCGCTGTGACTACAACCTCTGGGCCGGTCCCGCGCCAATGACGAAACTGACACGCAACAAGTTTCACTATGACTGGCACTGGATGTGGGACACGGGCAACGGCGACCTCGGAAACAGCAACGTGCATTGCCTCGATGTCTGCCGATGGGGCCTCGGCGTCACCGGATTGGGCCGCAGCGTCCTGAGCTACGGTGGCCGTCTCGGCTACACCGATGTGGGTGAGACACCGAACACACAGGTTGGCATCTTTGACTTTGGCGACAAGACCATTATCTCCGAGACGCGCGGTCTGAAGACCGTGCCGTTCCATCCGACGATCAAGTCCATGTGGTTCTTCTACGGCACGGAAGGCATCATCGCCGAGACGAGCCTCTTTGATCCGAAAGGCAACCTCGTCCGCGCCTTCGAAGGCCAATCCGAGAATCACTTCGCCAACTTCCTCCGCGCCGTCCGCAGTCGCCATCACACTGACCTCGCCGCTGACATCCTCGAAGGCCATCAATCCAGCGCTCTCTGCCACATCGCGAACATCTCGTATCGCCTCGGCCATTCTGCACCGCCCGCCGACATCGCAAAGCACCTTGGCGACATCAAGGTCCAAGAGGACGTGCAGGAGACCTTCGAGCGCACACGGCACTCCATGAACGATGCCGGAGTCGATTTAGAAAAGACAATGCTCACCCTCGGTCAACATCTGCGAGTCGATGGCGACAAGGAGAAGTTCATCGACAACGCTCAAGCCGATACCCTGCTCGCGCGCCAGTATCGCGCTCCGTTTGTAGTGCCGGGTGAGAACGAAGCGTGACTCAGTTCCTATCAGTAACCCAATCCATGAAAAGAAACACGCTCCTCCACGCACTCTTCGCAGCCGCTTTCTGTCTCATCGTGGCTTCCGGCGGTGCGGCGGGACTTCAAATCACCGAAGACGGAAAGCCGAAAGCCGTCATCGTGTTGGCTGGTTCGCTGGGGGCGCAAGAACTCGCGGTCACGGCGCTGGTGTCGCATGTGAAGCAGATGTCCGGCGTGACGCTGCCGGTGATGCGTGCGAAGGAACTTGAAGGCGCGCGTGTGGAGGCAGGACGTCTCATTGCACCAGAAGGCAAGACAACAGCGCAGACCTTCATCCTGCTTGGCGATGGCGAGTTAACGCAACGCCTCGGTGTGTCGCTCGATGGCATCAGCCCAGACGGCATCGTGCTCAAGACCACGGGCAATGTCACTCATCTTCAGAACTCCACGCAGTCGATGCCTCCGTTGATGAACGGGTCTATCAACACCAACGAACGCCAACGCCTAATGCAACTTTTTCAAACGACGACCCGACTAACGCGTTCACTGCGATCTGTTGGGTTTTCCACCCTGACCACGGTTCCCCGCCAGCGCCGAAGAAGTGAGGACACAACACACTCCAAGCACCATGAACACACCATCTAAAATCACCCGCCGCCGCGCGCTGCAATCCCTCACCGCCACTGCATTCGCCGGTGCGCTCATGAACCCTCTAGCGGTGCTGCACGCCGCTGATGCCGGAAAGGCGACCGTTATCGACATCGGTTCGCGCCGCGAATTGTTCGTGGACGATTTCCTCATCGAGCGCATGACCGATGCGGCATTGAAGCTGCACAAGCCGGAGCCGCACGATGTCGTGCTCGTCTGCGATGCTCCGTGGGAGGGCAACACCTGCGCGTATTTCACCTTCTTCCGCGACGACGATCGCTTCCGCGCCTATTACCGGGGGTTGCACTACCGCAAGAGTTCGCAGCATTCGCAGCCCCCGGTCACCAAGGGTGTCGGCGGCCAGCTCCTCACGAAGGGCGAGCTAGCGCATCCCCAAGTAACCTGTTATGCGGAGAGCGAAGACGGCAATACCTGGACAAAGCCCCAACTCGGTCTCCGCGAGTTCAGCGGCTCGAAGGACAACAACATTGTCTGGGACGCCACGCCAGAGTCGCACAACTTCACACCATTCAAGGACGGCAATCCTGCCTGCGCGCCCGATGCACGCTACAAGGCACTGGCCATCGACACCACGACGCTGAACGGGAAGAAGAAGGACTGTCTGAATGCATTCAAGTCGCCGGACGGAATCCACTGGATGCTGCTGCAGGAGGCGGTCATCACTAAGGGGAGCTTTGATTCGCAAAACCTCGCCTTTTGGGATTCGGCACGCGGCGAGTATCGGGCCTACTGGCGCAGCGGAGCCCCCACGGGCGAGCGCGGCGTTCGCACCGCAACTTCGAAAGATTTCATCCGCTGGGAGAACCAGGCTGACCTCAAGTATGGGGATGCACCGCCAGAGCATCTCTACACCAATGCGGTGATGCCCTATTTCCGCGCGCCGCATTTGTTCATCGGCTTCCCGACGCGCTTTGATCCGAAGACGGAGCAAGTCGAGCCGGTCTTCATGACCAGCCGCGATGGCGTGCGCTTCCGCCGCTGGGCCGAGGAACTGATCCCGATCACCGCGCCGAAAGATCGCGACGGCAACCGCAGCAACTACATGACCTGGGGGTTGCTTCAACTGCCCGGCAACGACCGCGAGCTGTCCGTCTATGCCACCGAGGCCAATCTCAGAGTCGCCACCCGTGTGCGCCGCTTCACCTTCCGTATCGACGGCTTTGTGTCCGTTCATGCGGCAGGCAAAGGCGAACTGCTCACGAAGCCCCTGCATTTCGCCGGCAGGACACTGGAACTCAACTGCCGCACCGCCGCCCAAGGCATCATCAGCGTGGAGATTCAGGACGCCGACGGCAAACCGCTGCCGGGCTTCGCGCTCGCCGACAGCCAGCCGATGTCCGGCGATGAGATTGTCCACCTGGTGAACTGGAAAGGCGGCTCTGACGTGAGTGCGCTCGCGGGCAAACCCGTGCGGCTCCGGTTCATGCTCCATGATGCCGATCTTTATTCGTTCCGCTTCGCCGACAAGAAATTACAACCATGAAACCCGCCCTCACACTCCTCACGGCCCTGCTGCTGTCTCCACTCGCTGCACTCCACGCCGCTGACACCTTCCTCGTCGAGGACGGCCAACCGAGCGCGGAGATCATCATCGCGGAAAAACCGGCGCGGATGACGAAGCTGGCGGCGAAGGAGTTGCAGACTTACTTGGAGAAGATCAGCGGGGCGAAGCTGGAGGTCCGCACGGCACCGACGGCGGGGAAGGCGCACATCTTCCTCGGCAAATCATCGCACACCGAGGCGCTGAAGCTCGCGACGGATGGATTGGAGAACGGTGCGTTTCGCATGGCGTCGGGGGCGGACTGGCTGGCGTTGGTGGGGCCGGATGAGGACTTTGTTCCGATCGAGCCTTGGGGGCGGATGCGCAGCACGGCGGAGCAGGCGCGGGTGAATGCGGAGTTCGACAAGATCACGGGTGACACGTTTTGGAATCACTTCGGCTATATTTACGCGCGCTATCACAAGGACCTCGATGTTTGGGATTACGACGACGCGGGGACGCTCAATGCGGTTTATGAGTTCCTGCGCAGTCTCGGGGTGCGTTGGTATGCGCCAGGGGAGTTGGGCGAAGTTGTGCCGAAGCTGGGGACGATCGCGTTGCCCGGTGTGAACAAGACGGTGAAGCCGGATTTTGGTTTGAGGCGCTTCACGTTTTACACGGAGCACACGGGCCTTGGCGACAAGGGCATCTGGATGCTGCGGCTGGGATTGAATCAGGCGCACAAGATCGGCGGCATCTCGCAGGTTTGTCACGGGGCGAAGTTTGTCATCATGCGCGAGGAGATGAAGCAGGCGCACCCGGAGATGTATCTGCTCACCGGCGGCAAACGCGACACGACGACGAAGGGCAGCGGCTATCCCGATCTCACCTCGCCGCTGTTTTTCGAGAAGCACCTCAAATACTCGCGCGTCATGTTTGATCACTTCCGCGAGCCGATGCTCAGCATCGACCTCGTGGATGGTTACGGCGGCATGACCTCGGATGATCCGAAGTGGATGGCGCAGCTCACGCCCGAGCGCGGTTGGTCGGGCACGATGTCGGATCAGGTCTGGGGCTACATCAATCGCGTGGCGCTCGAACTTTATAAATCGCACCCGGATCGCCTCGTGAGCGGACTCGCCTACAGCGCTTACAAAATGCCGCCGACGAAGATCGACAAACTCAGCCCGAACCTCGTGCTCATCGAGACGCGTCAGCGCCAGAGCTTCTGGGATGAAACGAAGCGCAGCGAGCACCGCAGCTTGCGCGAGGCTTGGATGAAAAAGCTCACTTCCGGCAAATACCTCACCTGGGACTACAACATCAACGCGCGTCCCGAGCAGGCCGGACGGCCCGTCATTTACACGAAGCAAATCTCCAGCGACCTGCGCGAGCTGAAAGGCCACACGCTCGGCGAGATGATCGAAATCTATGATCATCCTGCCGGGAAGGAGAACAGCTTCGGCTACGATCCGTTCGCGCTGGAGCACCTGAATCTCTACGTCACCGCGCGTCTCTGGTGGGATGCGGATCAAAATCTCGATGCGCTGCTGGCCGATTACTTCACCAGCTACTACGGCCCCGCGGCCAAGCCGATGCGGGCCTTCACGGAGTTCTCCGAGGCCCACTGGATGCACATGGGCCAGGACGGCGCGAAGATCGGCGAGGCCCTCACCTTGCTCGCCGCCGCCCAAGCCGCCGCCGATCCGCAATCACTCCCCGGACGCCGCATTCAAAAAATCGCCGACCTCATGAAGCCGCTGCGCACCTTGCAACAGCAACTCAGCCGCAAACACGACACGACACTCGACTACCGTGTGCTGGAGACGCATCAGACCGGCGGAAAGCCGCTGCGCGACAAAGCCTTCGATGGCCAGGTGCTCAAAGATTACTGGACCGACGTGCGCAGCGCCCCGCTCGTGAAGCTCACTCCAGAAGCCCCGCGACCCGCAGCCAACACGATGTTCCAAATCCAGCGGGATGGCAGCATCCTGCACATCGGCATCGTTTGCCAAGAACCCGACATGCCTGGCATCAAAAGCGCCACCACCACCGCCGATGTTCCGAAACTCCTCGCAGACGATCACATCACGTTGCTCATCGAGACCGCGTCCAACAGCTACTACGAGATCGCCATCAATCCGGCTGGCACCGTGCTGGAGATCGACCACGGCAAGGACGGCAAAGGCGTGAAGTGGACCTCCGGCGCACAGTTCGCCGTGCATCGCGGTGACAAGCAATGGAGCATCGAAATGCGCCTCCCCATCACAGGCGAAGGCTCCCGCATGATCGACCCGCTCAAAGGCATTGACGGCGCCCAGCCCAAGGATTTGTTTCCCTGGCACTTCAACCTCTGCCGCCAACGCATGCGCGGCACTACCATCGAGCGCACCGCTTTCTCGGCGACCGGCAAGGATGACTTTTATGTGCCTGAGAAGTTCGCGAAGCTGTGGGGCAAGGGGAAGTGAGGGAACCGCCAAACGAAGAAATTCATGTCGCCTGGAACCTTGTTCTCAATTTTCACCGATCCGGTGCTCACTCTGCTTGCTGCACTTCACGCCGCCGATGCGTCCGGTGCGCGGCTTGAAGTAATGCGCACTCTTGCTCTGACCCACTTGATTCCATGAAACGACTATCAACCCAGACGGTGCTGCTTCTTGTCGTCACTGGACTTCTCGGGGTCACCACGCTGCACGCCACGGAGTTCTTCGTGAACAAACAAGGCCTCGACTCGAATGCTGGCACGAGTCGCGACTCTGCGTTGCTCACGATTCAGAAGGGCGTGGCTGCTTTGCAGCCGGGAGACACGCTCTCCATCGGTCGCGGCGAGTATGCGGAATCGGTCGCGAGGAAGGGGCTCGGCAGTGCGGAGTGGGTGACGGTCATTCGCGCGGAGATGCGGGGCACGGTGCTGCTGCGCGGGGATGTCGATGCGCCGGTGTTCAAGCCGGTGCCGGGTACGCGGCAGACTTTCGTGGCGGATTTCACAGGCGATGTGCAGGCGGTGTATGAAATGGACACGCTGAAGCGGCTCAGTGCTCAGGCCACGCGGGCGGAGGTGGAGTTTCAGCCGGGTAGCTCCTTTTACGATGCGGCGGCGGCGAAGCTCTATGTCTCCAGCACGGACCTGCGACCGGTGGATGAGCATCGCTACAGCATTCCCGTGGCAGGAGCGCATGGGTTGATGCTGGAGCAGCCGAAACGCGTGGTGCTGGATGGCATCGCAGCGCGGGGTTTTGAGAAGGCGGTGATGCAGACCTGGCACACGGAGTCGGGCACCTGGGGCATCGTTTTGAAGGAGGCGAAGGATTGCGTGATTCGCAACTGCACGGCCTTCCTCAATGGTGGTGGCATCCTCACGCGCAGCGAAAAGGAAGGCGGCAATTTGATCGAAGACTGCGTCGCCTACGGCAACATCTCGCCGCACGGTTTTGAATGCGGTGGCGTGGTCGCTGTCGCTGTTCGCAATGACACGCTGCGTCGCTGTGTGGCCTACAAATGCGGCATGGGGGTGCGACTTTATGGTGGTGAAGGCTACGGTCTCATCGAGAAATCCATGGGTTGGGGCAACGTGCTCGATCTCGGCATCAAGGGCGGAACGATGAAGGATATCTCCGACGTGCGCGATTGCGTGGCGTTGAGTCATCTGCCGTCGCATCGCGAGGTGGTGCGCTCGATCATTGGCTTCAAGAACATCTACTTGGACGATGTGAAGGCGGGCACGGACACGTCGATTCGATTGAACTTTGAGCGTGTGAACCGGGACAGGGAGTTCGCCGACCCGCTCAACTTCGATTTCCGCCTGCAATCAACTTCCACGATGCGCGGCAGTGCGCCTGACAAGAGTGATCGCGGGCCGTTTCCGTATCAGGCGAATGTCTTTTTCGTGAAGCCGGATGGTGACGATGCGGCCGATGGTCTCTCGGTGAAGGTTGCGTGGAAGACGCTGGCACGAGCGGCGAAGGAGCTGCGCGCTGGCGACACAGTTTACTTTGAGCAGGGCGTGTATGATGGCGATGTCACCATCAAGGGCGGCAAGTCGGGCTCCGCGCCGATCTCATGGCGCGCTCGTGGCACGGCGCGAGTCTTGATGCCGGGCGCGATCCAAGTGGCGGGCAGTCACGGCATCGAGTTTGAGCGGCTGAACTTCGCCAGCACCGTCAGCGTCACCGCGAGTGAGCAGGTGCGAATCAACAACTGCCGATTCTTCGCGAAGGACAAGGCGCTGCACGCGAGTCAGTGCCACGGATTGACGATCACTCACAGCGAGTTCACGCAATTTGCGCAGGTCGGCGTGCAGCTGGAGGGCTGCTCGGGCGTGGAACTGAGCAGCAATGTCTATGACAACCGGAACGGTCCAGCGGTGGCGTTTCGCAGTGCCGCAGACGTGACGGCGGCGCTCCGATACAGCGACTACAACAGCTACGCCGACGCCGGCAAAGCGTGGATGGCAGGCGGCAAGCCGATCTCGCTGACGGATGCGAGGAAGACATCGCAGGACATCTACGCTCGCGAGTTGCAGCCCGTCCTTGCGATGCGCGATGGCATTCCTGAGATGGCGGATCGCATCGCACTCGCCGTCGGTGGAGCCCTGGGCAAGAGCCTCGGCATTCACCAGGATCTGATGTCGAACACGCTGAGCATGACGGTGCCGACGCTGCACTCCGTCACCGCCACCACGGCAAACATCGAGTGGCGGATGTCGCGAGGCTCCGTGTCCGGCATCGCGTGGGGCGAGACTCCCGCCTGTGAGACCCAGGGCAGTTACAAGGTCACGAACGATGAAGATACCTTCCGCAGCTTCAGCCTCACTGGCTTGAAGCCCGGCACGACTTATTACTTCAAGCTCACCTCGGCCAAGCTCATCTACCCGCTAGATGATCAAGGCCCGGGCGAAGTGGTGGACCCGAAGTATGAAGCCATCTCGTTCACGACGAAGGCCGCCGATCCCGCGCCGCGCACGCTCTATGTCGCCACCGACGGCAGCGACGCGGCCTCGGGCCTGGAGCGCGGGAGCGCCTGGCGGTCCATCGCCCACGCAGCATCGCAGGCGCTGCCTGGAGACACCGTGTTGGTCGCGGGCGGCACTTACATTGAAAAAGTCCGCGTGCGCTCCACGGGCACTGAAGGACGCCCGATCCAGTTCAAGAGCATCCCGGGTGAGAAAGTCATGCTCGATGGAAGCGGCAGGTGCCTCGAGACCGCGTTCGTCATCAATGGCAAGAGCCACATTGCGGTGGATGGCTTCTATTTCGATGGCTTTCGTATGGGCGGCCAGGGCCGCACTTCGATGCGCGTGATCACTGTGAATCAAAGCAACCACATCACGCTGCGCCGCCTGCTGTGGGATGGACGCGGCGCGGGCTACTCCGGCGGCCTGCTCATGGGCGCGGACAGCAGCGACGTGCTCGTGTCGAACTGCGTGATGATACGTGGCTCCGACGGCATGGAGGTGAGCAGTTGTCCCGGCCTCCGCGTCGAGCACTGTGTCTTCATCAGCCACATGATCGAGGCCGTGAAGCTTGGCACGCCCGCGACGCTGAGCAGCAACATCATCTGCGACAGCAGCGCCTTCAAAGCGAAGAACAACATCCACTTCATGCAATTCGGCCATCAGGACGCCATCGTGGATCGCAACAACTGCTACTTCCTGCGCACTCCCGAGACCGAACGCACGCTCTACTGGGTCCTCAACTTCAAGGAAGACGGCAAGGTCCTCGGCCACACGCGCATGACCTTGCCCGAATACAAGAAACGCGTCGCTCCCACCGACTCCGTCGTGCTCGATCCCCAGTTCGCGATCTTCCAGCGCCTCGACCCCACCAAGGTCCCCGCGTTCCCCATCGACCAGTTCGTGGACACCAAAGTCCCGCTCGATTTCCCCGACCTCTTCGCCACGAATCCCGAGGTCGTAAAACGCGGCATGGGCCTGCAACCGGAAGCGTTCGCGGACATGATCAAAAAGTAGAAAGCGCACCATGAAAAACATGACCAGAACCAACCGCCGCGCTTTCATCAAAACCTCCGCCATGACCGCTGCTGGCATCGGATTGTCACCGCGTTCATGGGCGCAGGTTCGCGGCGCGAATGACGATGTTCGCTTCGGTGTCGTGGGTTTCAGGGGGCGGGGGCGCTCACACATCACCGACATTCTGGCGGTCAAGGGAGCGCGTATCGTGGCGCTTTGTGACGTGGATCAAACGTTGCTGGATGCCGAGGCTCAGAAGCTCAAAGACCTCGGTCTCACCATCAAGACCTACTCGGATGTGCGCCAGATGCTCGAGAGCACCGAAATCGACGCCATTTCCACGGCCACACCGAACCATTGGCACGCACCGATCACCATCTGGGCATGTCAGGCGGGCAAGGATGTCTATGTCGAGAAGCCCGTGTCTCACAACATCTGGGAAGGCCAGCAAATGATCGAGGCCGCGCGTAAGCACCGCCGCATGGTTCAGAGTGGCACGCAGAGTCGTTCCCATAGCGGCATACAGGAAGCCGTCGCGTGGGTTCACGCGGGGAACCTCGGCAAGGTCACACTGGCACGTGGTCTCTGCTACAAACGGCGGCCCAGCATCGGCAAAGTCAACGGCCCTCAAACCGTCCCCGCCCACATCAACTACGACCTGTGGACTGGGCCTGCGCCGATGCAGCCTTTGATGCGAAAGGAACTGCACTACGACTGGCATTGGGTGTGGGAGACCGGCAATGGCGACCTCGGCAACCAGGGCATCCACCACATGGATATTGCGAGGTGGTTTCTCGGCGAAAAAGACCTCGCGCCTCATGTCTTCAGCATCGGCGGACGTGTCGGCTACCTCGATGATGGTGCCACGCCTAACACCCAGCTCATTCACCATGCCTATGCTGCCGCACCGCTCATCTTTGAAGTGCGCGGCCTGCCCGCAAAGGCGGGTCGCGAGCCGATGGATTCGCTGCTGGGCGTATCCGTTGGCAACGTGATCCACTGCGAGCATGGCTTTCTGCTGCTCAGCATTGATGGCTCCATCGCAGCCTATGATCAAAGCGGGCGCATCCTGCGCACATTCACGGGCATCTACCAGAATCATCATGCCAATTTCGTGAAGGCCATCCGCAGCCGTCAGGCAAGCGACCTCACTGCCGACATCAGTGAAGGACATATCTCCAGCTCGCTGTGTCACGTCGCAAACATTTCCCACCGGCTCGGACAACAGGCGACTCAGGCAGAGATTCGCGAGAGAATCAAAGGCAACCAGGACACCACCAACGCCTACGAACGGATGCTGGCGCACTTGGATGCCAATGGAGTGGACACCCGCAAGGACAAACTCATCCTCGGCGAGGCGCTCAGCCTTGATCTGAAAACACAGCGCTTTGTGGACAATGAGCGCGCCAACGCCCTGCAAACACGGACCTACCGAGCGCCCTTCAACCTTTGAACCCAGGCACTTTCGACCCATGAACACCCGTCGCCAATTCATCGCCACCGTCGCCGCATCCGCTGCGGCTTCATCGCCCATCGGCGCGCTCGCCTCAGAACCGAAAGCTGCGCCGAAAAACAGCACCTCGCTCTCGGGGAGGAACGGGCCGGAGTTTGGATCTGTGAATGCGGTGATCCAGAAACTCAAAGGCGGGCCGGATCTGCCGATGTCGTTTCTGCATCGCGATCATCAGGATCTCGCTGACTGGAAGGCCAAGGGACGCGCGAAGATGTTCGAACTGCTGCAATACGCGCCCGCGAAGTGCGATCAGAACGCGGAGGTCGTCTCGCGCAAAGACTGCGGCGACTACATCCGCGAGGAGGTGCGCTTCAATACCACGCCGGTGTTTCGCGTGCCCGCGACCGTCTTGATTCCAAAGAACGCCAAGCTGCCCGCGCCTGCCGTCGTCGCGCTGCATTCACACGGCGGCTACTACCTGTGGGGCCGCGAGCGCGAGGTCGAGACGAGCGATGCAATTCATCCGACGCTCAAAGAAATGCGAGAACGCGGCTACGGCGGCAAAGCCTACGGCATAGAGCTGGTGCGGCGCGGCTACGTGGTCATCGCCATCGACATGTTCTACTGGGGCGAGCGCCGCGTGGTGCTCGACGATGATCCGCCCGAGTGGAAAGCGCGGTCGCTCACGCTCAGCGAAGAGCAAGTGAAGGCCTATCACACCCGCTGCAACCGCGATGAGGAATTCATGGCGAGGACCCTGTTTTGCGCCGGAGTGAGTTGGGCGGGAATCATCGCGTGGGACGACATCCGCACCGTGGACTACCTCATCACGCGGCCCGATGTGGACCCGAACCGCATCGCCTGCGTCGGCCAAAGTGTCGGCGGCCTCCGCAGCTCCTATCTCGCCGCGCTGGATGATCGCATCAAGGCGGCCGTCGTGAGCAGTTGGATGTGTTCCTTCCCCAACCAGCTCGAAGGCCACATTCGCGGCATCGGTTTCACCAAAATCATTCCCGGCATCTACCACCTCATGGACCATCCCGATATCGCTTCGCTGGCCATGCCGAAGCCGCTCATGGTCATCAACGGCTCGCAAGACCGCCTCTTCGAACTCGCCGGCGTCCACGCCGCGCACGAAAAGATCGCCCAGTGCTACGCCAAAGCCGGCGTGCACGAGCACTTCAAGAGCATCATCGAAGACGCACCACACCAATTCAACGCCGAGCGCCAGGCGGATGCTTGGGCGTGGTTTGAGAAGTGGGTTTGAGTAAACAAAATTGATCTCTGCACGGCCTTGATCTGACGAAGCTGTTGCGTGGCACGGGCAAGCTCGACCGCGATGCTATCTATTGGCACTACCCACACTACAACGAGCACCCCTCGAGCGTTCCGTCGAGCGTCATCCGCAAAGGCTCATGGAAGTTGATTGAGACTTTTGATCCCGAAGGATTCGAACTCTACAACCTTGAACGCGATCTGAGCGAATCAACCAATCTTGGGACGACTGAACTCGCCAAGTTTACCGAGTTGAGCAGCGAGCTGAATGCATGGAGAACGAGGGTGAAAGCCGAGATGATGTCGCCGAACGCCGATTTCGATCCAGGCGCACTGAAAAATCTAAAGTTCCGTAGTGGAATTAACCAGAATCCCATCTTTTCGTTGTAGGCGTGGATTGCAGCAAGCGGAGCAAGCAGCATAGGTTCAAGAAGTGTGAGGTAGCGTTTCATGGTTGGCTTGGTCATTGGGTGGGTTCGGTGGCGTTGAGCGGCTGGTTCTGCGAATCACGCGGGTCAACCACGGTGAGCCGCTTTTCACCGATGACTCGGCGGAGGTCAGGCAGGTCATAGATCCTCAATGCTCCATGCACGGTGTTGAGAAGCATCGCGCCGCAACCCTGACGATCTTTCACGACGGATGACCAGCTATCGAGAGTTTGACGCAGTTCGACCTGGGCGTAGAGTTCACGTTCCAATGCGGCGGCGTGGAGCACGGCGGGGCCTGCGTGGCCGACTCCAATGACGCGAATGCGATTACGTGCATCGCCGGTGGTTTCATACGTTTGCAGCCAGCGCGCCGTGGCGAGCGCGTCCTCCGTCCACATGCCGAGGTAGGATTTCCCAAGCAGATAGGCCATGAACCATTGCTGCCAGTCCTTCGTGGCGGGCATGCCCGTGTAAGCGACGGCAATGCGGTCGTGCAACTCGCCGAGCCCGCGCAAGTCCACGGCGACGACCATCGTGCCGCTCTGAGCAAGCTGCTCAAACTCAGCGTCCGGCATCATTGCGCGATGTTTACCCTCGCTGTCGAAATACAGAACGGCCTGACCGATGCGGTTCGCAGGCAGCATGACGAGCGCGGGCATCACGATGCCGTCCTCGTACGAGAGCTTGAGCTTACGCAGCTCGTATCCATCACGCGCGATGCAAGCGATTTGCTCCACCTTTACCTTCGGCAGCAACGCGGTGCGGCGGATACCGGCGAGTTCGCGCACGCGGTCGAGCAACTCCTGCGGCGGCGTCTCCCTCCAAAGTTTTGCGCGAGTAGAGGCAAGCGCCTTTTCCGCATCGGCATTGATGTCGAAAACGGAGCGCTCGCTGGGCAGATCGAGCACTTGGCCGCTCTCGATGACGGTGTAGTCCTGCTTTGCCAGCACCTCGAACGCGGGCTCGGAGACATGCGAGTCCTTGCCGTTGAGCCAGCGGTTCATCCAGTTCACCGCGCCTTCGCGGAGCTGGAGATGAAAGCCGTGCGTCTCATCCGTCTCCACCAGCGCGATGCGCTCGGGGTGGTCGAGACGAGCGAAAAAGCGCTTGCTCTCGCGAAACGTCTCCCACGCGCCATCGATGCGAAACGCATCGCGTGTCGCCACACACATCAGCGTCGGTTTCGGCGCGTGCATCATCACATACTCGGCGTGCGTCATGCCAAAGGCGACCTGGCCAAAGATGTTCTGCTCGGCATCCTGCGGCCCATTCACATTCAGGAGGCTGCGCATCGACGTGAGATAGCAGCTCGGCGCGGCGGCATAGATACGATTATCCATCGCCATTAGGTAACTCGTGAGCGTGCCGCCGCCGGAGTTGCCCGTGCAGCCGAGCCGCTTCGCATCCACTTCGGGACGGCTGGCGAGATAGTCCAGCGCGCGCATGCCATCCCAAACGCGGAACTGCGCGAAGTTGGTTCCAATCGGGATGCAGCTCACGCCGAGTACAGTGTGATTCGGCCCGGTCGTCTTTCCCGACGGCAGCCGCACCTGATGCCGCTCGCCTTGCCCCAGCGGATCGTAGCAAAGAGCAACCATTCCTTGCTTCGCGAGCGCGATGCACATCCGCTGGTATTTCTCCTCGCCTTTACCAATGCCGCTGTGTCCGCACGGCACCAGCACTCCGGGAAACGGTCCCTGAGCAAGTGGCAGAAACAATAGCCCGGTTACATGAAAGTGAGGCCGACTCTCGAAGATGACTTTCTCCACGCGAAAACCATCACACTCGACGCGTCCCAGCGTTGCTTCGCTTAGCGGCGTTCGCTCCGGGAAGCCGCCGAGCTTCTCAATGAAGAATTCTCGCATCCGCTGCTGATACCCCCGCGCATCGTCCGCCGTATTTATCTCCTCATATGCCTTCTCGCGCCGATCCAGTGCGGTGTTCGTCTGTTTGAGCAAATAGCGATGCAACATCAGCGTCTTCGGTCCATCCACGAGCTCGGCCGGGAGGACATCGAAAGTCTCCTCGGCATGAAGTGCGCTAAGTGGAGACAGCAGCATCGGTGCGAGCAGTGTGAGGAAGGTTTTCATGATTGGCTTAGTCATTTCGATTGGCCTTTGACTTTGTAGGGCTCGCACCTGGCGAAGTGAACGATATTTTCTTGATCATGGCGTGGTTGCTCCCGAGTGAATTTGTCGATGGCGATTACGTTTCATCGTTTGGGTCCAGAAATGGAGTCCTGGTAGTATAACTGTGACTGGGCCGTCGCGCACGTAGGCGGGCGACAGGCGATGATTGCGATGAAACCAGTTCGTTCCGTGCCAATCGCCGAAGAGTACATTGGCGAGTGCAACGATAGTACCGTGAGTCGCGCTTTTTCGATCTTCTCATTCAAAGACGAAAGCGCGTGTAGGTGTAAATAATCTAAAATCCAAAGGCAGCCATGATGGGAGCGGCACCTCCTAGAATCGTTAGCAGCGGCAAATTCGGATCCGCAGTTACGAATCGAGTTTCTTCGATCGGCATGTGTAAGCGTCGAAAGGCAATGCGAGACCTGACCCCTTTGCCATGTCTCTACGGGGAGTTCGGGGCAGCGCTTTACTCCGACAGGAAAATCGTCAGAATAATATGTCTCCAACATCCATCAGAGAGGCCTGACCCATTTCGTCTATCAATTTGTCAATTCGGTCGACTATTTCCACCGCGCTCATGCTGTGGCTTGTGCTCCCCACGTTTGCTCGCGCTCAATCGGCCGACGATTTATTTGCACGAGCCAAGTCGGTGGTGGCGGTCTACCGTGGTGAACTTCAAGCCGATGGGCTGACGCAACCTGTCAAAGTGATTCGCGATCGCTGGGGAGTAGCCCACATCTACGCCCAGAATACTGAAGATCTCTTCTTGGCTCAGGGATTCGTGGCGGCCCAAGATCGGTTGTTTCAAATCGACATGTGGCGCCGCATTGGTATCGGTGAAACCGCCGAAGTCCTTGGGGAAAGCGGTCTCGCGGGGGATCGCTTTGCGAGGTTAGTCAAATACCGCGGCGACATGCAGAGCGAATGGACCAGTTATTCCCCGGATGCCGAACAAATTGCCACCGCCTTTACGCGGGGTATCAATGCCTACATCGATTCTATCGGTGAGCGTTTGCCGATTGAATTTCAAATTCTTGGCTACCGGCCGCAAAAATGGCAACCGACCGATATTCTGGGGAGAATGTCGGGGATTATTATGGCTCGCAATTTCAAAAGCGAAATTGATCGCGGGCGATTGATTGCGGCGGTTGGAGTCGAAAAGGCCCGATGGCTATCACCGACGGATCCACCGCGCGATTTCGCTTTGGCACCGGGCATCGAGGCGACGATTTTCGAGAACAAGATTCTCGAACTCTACGATGTCGCGACCAAAAGTCTCGACTTTGCAAAACTGCCGGCCGGAAGTAACAACTGGGCCGTATCAGGACGAAACAGCGTGACCGGAACACCGCTGCTGGCCAGCGATCCCCATCGGGCGATTACGTTGCCGTCGCTACGCTACTTGGTTCATCTCAACGCGCCTGGTTGGAATGTGATTGGCGGAGGCGAACCGGGTTTGCCAGGTGTTGCCATTGGTCATAATGAGCATCTGGCTTGGGGGATGACGATCGTCGGTACGGATCAATCCGATCTATACATCGAGGAATTGAATCCCGACGACCCACGACAATACAAGGTTGGAGCGGAGTGGCAGCCGATGACCGTGATTCGCGAATCCGTTCTCGTGCGTGGCCAAACTCAACCTATGGAACTTGAGCTGTGTTATACACGTCACGGTCCGGTGATTTTTGAAGACCGGGAAAAGCACGTCGCGATTGCTCTTCGTTGGGTTGGAGCCGAACCGGGAACGGCTGCCTATTTGGGCTCTTTGGCACTCGATCGAGCGAAATCAGCCGACGAGTTTCTCGAGGAAGCCGATCGATGGAAGATGCCCAGCGAAAATCTGACGTTTGCGACGAGGTCGGGACAGATCGGTTGGATCGCAGCTGCCTTGACGCCTGTTCGAAAGGGCTGGGATGGTCTGCTACCGGTGCCCGGTGCGAATGGAGAATATGAATGGCAGGGCTTTTTGTCGACGCGTCAACTACCGCAGGTTCTTGATCCTACGAAAGGTTTTGTTGCAACGGCGAATCACAATATTCTGCCGACGGGGTATCCCCATGAGATTGCCTACGAATTCGCCATGCCCTACCGTTTCTTACAAACTGAAAAACGGTTGAGTGAAAAACCGAAGCACACGCTTGATGATATGGCCAGCATACAACATGACATTACCGCCATTCCTGGCCAACGATTGATTGAAGTTGTCAAGCAGGCTCGTTGGCAAGATGCCTCGATGAAACCGTATGTCGAGTTGCTCGTTAAATGGGATGGCAGATTAACTCGCGAGAGTGCGGCCGCTGCGCTTTACGTCGTTTGGTTTGACGAGATGGTCAAGGAGCTTTACGACGCCCACGTTTCGAAAGAGTTGACTAAGCCCCTTCTCGGCAACGTTGGAAAGGAAGTCTTGCTCAAAGCGCTCGAGCAACCGACGCACCGCTGGTTTGGGGATGATCCAATTGCCAAACGGAACGAGTTTCTGGCAACAGCTCTAAAGGGAGCGGTCGCGCGAATTACCGAAAAACTTTCCGCCGACCATAACACCTGGGCTTGGGGGAAATTGCACCAACTCAAGTTAAAGCATCCACTGGCAAGTCGCGGGACTGAGTTCGCACAGGCATTCAATCTCGATGCGGTCTCCACGGGTGGTGATGGGACCACGCCCATGAATGCCCGCTTCAATGAGAACTTCGAACACGTCGACGGCGCCTCTTTTCGGATCATCATGGACCTGGGAGACCTCGATAGCTGTCGCGCCACCAGTACTCCCGGCCAATCGGGACAATTGGGAAGTCCTCACTACGCCGACTTGTTGCCCCCTATGGAGTGAGGGTGAGTATTTTCCTTTGCACTTCACACAGTCGAGCGTGGAACAGGCGGCAGTGAATCGTTTGCAACTTATTCCCATAAGCAAATAGATTTTGATGAATGAGCGACCATCTTACGCGACGCGCTGGTATGCCAAAAGAATTCGGCCAGTTTCAACTTGCCAGACGGCTTGCGATTGATTTGTTTTTCGAAAGCCGAGTTTGTCCATAATCGGTACAATTGCGTGCGTTGGAAGCGTCATGCCTCGCTTGCCACGTCTTGAATACGCAAAATGAGATTTATCACGTCAAGTCGCCAAGACTCCCGGGCGACTGTCGGTCGAACTGTTTAACCCCTACGCCAACGGCGCGGGCGGGACTTGGAATAACGACTTACATTCGCGCGCACGCCGATGGCGTTGCGGTTAAACGACTAAGCCACCCACGCTCTTTCGAGACGTGGCTACGGGACGCTTCAAAATTTCTGAATTCGTGAGGGGGTCCGGCCACGAACGGGCATTACCTCAATAGAAGCCGCTCGCCAGACCGTCATGTTGACGACCACCAGGGCGGCCAGACCACTCTTCCAAGCGAAAAGGAACGAACGATGAAGATCAAGACCAGCGTGAAGGCCAGCGACCCCGTTTTTCAACACAACCAATCGGCGGCAGGCTTGAAGATCCAGAGCAGCGTCAAAGCCGGATGCTTCGGCTGTGGAATCAAGTTCAACCACAACCAAACGTCGGCCGCGATCAAGATCCAGAGCAGCGTCAAAGCTGGCCCCGATTTCAGCGTCCTGCTGGGTGGCGGCGGCGGCGCACGCGCTCGGTAACGAAGTCGGCGCGGCGAGCGACTTTCGGAAGTCTCTGTTAGAGTCAGCGTCATGGCGACTTCGTTCTCACGCACTCTTCGATCGCTCGACCAGCGGCCTCGGCCGTGGTTGCTGATGTCGTTGATGTTCGCCGAGGGAGCGTTGGTGGCTTGGATGACGCTGGCTCAAGTCCCCGTCTATGAACGAAGAACAAAGATAAAACTCCGGCGAGCAGATACAAGTTGGCGAGTGAACTTGCGTCGGAATTAAAGCGATACTTAGCTGGCGATCCGATTCTTTCGCGACCCGCTGGTGCATATGAGCGATTTGTACGGTTATGTCGACGCAAGCCAGCGGAGATTGCACTTTCAATATCTATTTGTATTGCGATCGGATTGTCCGCACTTCTATTTTTAGGTATTCCAATGACCAGTGGAGGCGGTCGCGTGACCAGCGAACAAAGCAGAAACTCGAATTCCGATATCATGCTATTGTTTGCGGCAACCGGACCGCTTTTTTCAGCCTGTCGAATCGTTGGACCACAACGGCTTCGCGTTCTTGAAACATGGCTATTCACTGCCATCCTTCCTATCGCTCGCCTGCTCCTTCGCAGTTCAATCTTGTTCTTGCAGACTCTTGTCATGGTTTCATTTCTCTTGTTGGGTTTAGTTGGTAAAGCGATTTCAAAAGATCCCAATCTAGATTTCGTTGTAATACTGCTGGCTGCGGTTCACATTCTCGTGCTTTGCCCGTTTCTACCGTTCATCTTCATCTTAAACATTTTCTTGGTTGGAGCTTTTGTATTTGCATTTGCGTTGTTTCTTCCATTCTGGTTGGCGGAGTAATTCCGCAACTTAATCGTCCCAAAGACTCCTGTGTTTACCGATTTGGTCGCATATGGAGTTTCAATCGCAATTATGACCCTGCTGGTTTCAAGATTATTTCTTACGGGAACGAGCTTGGGCATCTAATTCGCAATCACGCGTGGTCATCTCCGCATCAACTTCATTGCCGTCGGAAAGAAATGCGTGTCGTGTGTGCAATATCTGCCGGACATGGGGGCGCAAGTGTCGATATTGAGGATTTGCCTGGCAGATTGTCACGACATTCCAGACAAACGTGCGCGAGTTCTTGCAGGGAGAAATACTCTTGTCTCCGCAAAGTCTAGGCTGTCGACCGGATTGCGCCAGTCGACATTCAAGAGTCTCCGAAACTCTAACTGTTCAATGAAGAAATTTCTTTTTGCGCTTCCGTCTTCGGTTGCCGGTTCGAGACATTTCAAATTCCTAGCTCCCTGGATTACTTGCCGAGTTGCTTAATGGCTTCTGACAGCAACCATTGCGTAAACCCTCGACCCGGCTTTTGCCGCAGCCACGAAACCGCTCGATGTGGTGTACTCGGTTTGGGGCTCTAGAATCCTCGCGATTTCGTATCAGCGCCCTCGCATTCGATCTCCCTTGCACGCAAGACCTTCCCGGGCGTAGGAAGTGCAATTTATGTCGACCCCAACCCGCACCGGTCACCCAAACCGGAGCGCCTACTAACCGGCTTGCATTTGCAGCAACCATGTCCACAGTTTGGACTGAGGCGGGAATCACAGCCAACAACCAACAGCTACCACTTCCACAGGTTGGACTGAGGCAGGATCCTGGCCATCCAATTTGAATAATTTCGCTTCCCTCCAACACGCGTCTGCGATTTCCACAAGGTTGTACGGTTAGCTAATTCCCAGATTCGGCTGGTTTCATGCCTAACTCTCCAACTGTGGAAAGCGTCGTACTCCTGCGGGATCGGACTAGCCAGCAACCTAGCGTCCTCCCTATCCCCAGGCTTCCCTTCCACAATGTGAACAAAGCAGTACGCGGAAAAAATTGCTGCGACTTTCGATGAAAAGAAACTAAGCCTAAACATCACGCTCACTGACTGCGAGAAATCTGTGACAGGCTGGCTCCAAATAAACTCATGGGAGCCCGCAAATATCTTCTATGGCAAGTGAGAACATTCGCTCGCTTATTACCAACACACTCGGGGACATGCCTTAGTCTGCTGGCATTTGTTGAATCCATTCATGTAACATTTTCAACGCGGAACGGTCAACAAGCGACGTGGCGAGTTGAGGCATCTTCCCTTTATCACGTATTGCAACGCGATGGAGTAGGACCGACCGTTCGGGAGCGCTTGGCGCGACGATTCGTGCGTCAGTTATGCCAAACGTGTGATGCTGCGGCCGTGCATCGAACATTCGAGTGTTCTTATTTGCAGTGAGAAACTCCAGATCGATTTGCGAGTTTCCGCCCCCTGCTCCGATATGGCAATGAGCGCAATTCGCGTGCAGATACGAACGAGCCCGAGCATCGAGTGACTCTTTCGAATCGTACGGATCCACTAGACGTTTCATACTTTCTGGCGGATGAATCAAAAGCGTGGACGTTGGAAAATCCGCAGGGTTCTTCTTCAATAGGAAATTACTTACGCGTTCGTCGATTTCATTGTTTGGAATTTTTTGTGCCTTCAACTTCGAACGCAACGATTGTGTGGCCTCCGTTTGCCAATTGATTTGAAACAGACCCAACTGCTCGAAAACGCACAATTGATTTTCGACGGCACTACCGTAATTATGATCACGGTTCATTTGCAAAGTACTCAATCCCAAGACGAAACCGGAAGCTCGCGTGTGACAAACCATGCATTCAGCGCGGCTAGGAAAATGCCATACTTGCTCGCGTGACCCTTCTGCGGTTCGGATTGTGAACGTCTGGTCTTGGCCGTCGGAGGTTACTAACGTGGCGTCGGTTTGCTCATTGTTCCAGCGGTAGGAGTAGCCTACCCACTCCCCTTCTTGCTTCGTTAGGAAACGCGTCTCGACCCAATGCCGTGATTTTGCATTACCCTCCTCCATGTCGAGGGCAAATGACTTGACTATTACGGTACGATCAGGAAATCGCCAACCGCGACTGGCAGTGAATTCGATATAGGGCCCTTTGATTTTGTCGTCTTGAGCATCGAAGGGGATTGCAAGAAAGCGCTCCTTGTGAGAACCGTCCGACCATAAAGGCGAATTCACCGAATAGGGGATTGTTCCTTCCGCAGGGCGATGTTCGGCCACTAAATCAAACAGGCCACTAGCCGTTAATGATCGAGGGAAATTCGAAGGCTCATTGGAAACCGGAATTTGTTCCAACGTATAGAGTCCGCCTTCATCTTGGCCGCGATGGTCCACGATCAACAGTTCGCCATCATGATCGATGGCAAAGGCTGTGATATTCGCTGTCGTATCAGCAAGTTCTTTGTGCCACAGGATTCTTTCTCCGTCGTGACGGACTCCCCAAATCTTTCCAGTCGAATGATCACCGTAGATGTACGCTTCTCGTAGTTCAGTCAGAAGCTTACCGTAATAAACGACTCCACCGGTAAGTGAACGCGATTCCGCATGCGAATGCTCCACAGTCGGAGGGACAACCGGTGTTGGCCCCAATTCGCGATTCGCGTTGAAAGAATGACTGCCTTCGAAGACGCTCCAACCGTAATTTGCTCCACGTTGGATGAGGTACGCTTGCTCCCACAAATCCTGGCCGTTATTGCCAACCCAAATATGCCCCGTTTTTGAATCGGTCGTGATTCGCCATGGATTACGCAGGCCATAAGCCCAGGTTTCTGTCCGAACGTCCTTGACGTCGACGAATGGATTGTCCTTGGGTACTGAATAAGCTCGTCCCTCATCCGGGTTGTCGACGTCGATGCGCAAAACTTTGCTCAACAGCGAATCAAGGCGTTGCCCCGCGAGGTTCGTATCCGAATCCCCGGTTCCATCACCGGATGTTACATAAAACATACCGTCCAAGCCGAACGTCATCGCTGCGCCATTATGCCCATTCGAATCCCATTCAATGATTCGTTTTACGGATGTGGGGTCAAACTGAAACGGCGGCGTGCGGCTGATCGTGTAACGAGTAATAAGCGACTTTCGCTCCCCTTGCGGCCCCTCGGCAGCGCCCACATAAAAGTAACCATTCTCTGCAAATCTTGGATGAAACGCTAAGCTATAAGCGAGATCAAAATCCAGCAGCTTCTCTGGTTCGCCGGATTGGAGATCTTCCGCACTTCGAAGCAACCGAGTTGGGCCGTATGGACGGCTCTGGTCAAGGATCAAATACCGTTTTGTGCCTGGTTCGTTCTCAACGCAAACTGGAAACGTCAATTTGAGATCCGGATAAACTCGTTTTAATCGATATGGAGGAGGAGGATCGGGTGAACCGATGACTTTCGACGACTTCAGCGGCATGAGCTTCGGAATTGCATGCAGCTTTACTGCGTTTTTGGGGCTCGGGCCAACGAATTTCAGCAACGCGTAATCTTCGTACGAGTGAAAATTGGGAGCAGGTTTACTCGACATTGGTGCATTGGTTGAAAGCTCCATCTGTTCGAAACCGACTGAATAGTCGTACCGACACAAAGCAAATTTCCAAGTCTCGTCAACAACAGGACGGCCACCGGTTCGGAGAAAGTCCGTCCATGGTATCCTGCCCTCAACGTTCCAGCCAACGTCGTTGTCTTCCCAATTGTTGAGCGTGCCCTTCATTACCACTTTGGTTTCCCAACCGAAGTCGGCATCTCGTTTGAAACGGGCAAAACCGCCAGCACCGCGGCTCGGCATGAACATATCCAAATGGGCATTGGCCGGATTGACCTCAAATTCGTAGAAACCCGCTTGCTTTTCCGTGGGCTTGAAAAACAACTCGAAAGCGTCATTTAGCCAAATGGATTCATCATTCTGCGTTTGATCGGCAAATAAATCCGTGTCGATCATCTCAGCGAAAAAGTACAAGTATTCGCGATCCCACAAGAGCCGTGCCTTTGTGGCTGTTTTTGAAGGGCGTGCTTTTTCCTTCAACCAAGGCAAATAGAAATTGCCGATCAACTGTGCCTTGGCCCATCCGGGTTCGTCTGCAATTCCATCGACGGACAATCTCCTCAAGGAACCGACAAACCGCTTTCAACGTTGCCGCTTCGCTTTGTCCCGCAATGAGGACTCTTCTTTCATCCGCGACGATGCGCAAACCCTCTTGGCTTGCGCTAGCGATGTCGTCCAGCTTCAAACCGGCATTGTCGCCGCCTGTCCAACGAAGATCGCTGGCCCATCAAGCGGAACCTTATCTGCGACTTTAAGATCTGCGTCAGTGATCTTTTTGATCCACTCTACCAGCGTCTGAATAGCAAACTCTTCATCCGATGCGACCGCCTTCTTCGGCTTCGAGCCCTTTCCGATGACAGGACTCGAATTGGCGTTTTCTTGTAGTCGTGAAACTACAATCGTCGCAATCGGTTTTCCCTCACGAACTAAATCGATCGCTTCGCTGAAACGACATGCAAAAAACGAAATAACAAGAAAGTAAATATAACGCATTTTGTTTTGCAATCTGTTTTCAGTGGGGATGAAGTTTCATTGGCTTCTAGCGCTATTCATCGCTAGAGTTGACTTCACCACCGGACTTAGTGACAAGTCTCGCAAAGACGCGAATGTCAGTGCTTGCAGAAGTAAAACGAACTGAACCATCGCCTCGCAAAAGGTTTGCTCCACCAGTGTGCAGACTGTACGTTTCACCGTCGTCGAAATTCCTTACTGGAAGTCCGCACCAATTGTTGGTGCAATTCACGGCGCACGGTCCTGGCTTTAGTCTGCCATCTGGAGTCGATCCATCGAGGAAGAATGCATTTTGCGGCTCAATCCAGGCGCCTCCAGGCATATCACCACCCGCTCCATCCTCGATCGGGTAGCGAGCGTTAGACGGATCCAAGGATGACAGAGACACCTTTTTTCCTGCACGGTATATCGCTGGCCGTCCAGCGCATTCAGCTATCAAGATCGTATTCGAGGTTCCATCCGTCATGTCTCTGATTCCCGACATAACACTATCCGGCATGGCTCCATCGAACAGGCCCGTATTGTCGACTAACCCAGAAACCGAGAGCGTTCCCGCGCCCGTGCGTATGCCCTTGATGGCGGCGTAGTCGATTGCTGCTCCCCAAGGGACGTTTCCTGCAGTTGCTGGAAAGGCTTCGATGTGCATGCGGTTAGGCTCCGAGGACGGGCACTGCATGATTTGGAGATGCTTTGAACTGAGCGACGGCCTCATAGAGGCATGAACCCAATTCACCTTAACGTCATACAAATTAAACATCGCACTTTGCTCAATATAGGGAAGCACGAAAGGAACCCAACTGTGACTTGGAACTGTCCCGGTAGGCATTGGCGGGACACCGAGAGCAGCCAATCCGAGTCGCGTACTAACTCGGCCCGGAGGAAATGCTTTCCTCGCGTCGTGAAAATTGTGAAGTGCCAAGCCAATGTTCTTTACACTGTTTTGGCAGGCCATACGTCGGGCAGCTTCACGAGCAGCTTGAACGGCGGGCAATAGCAGCCCAACTAAGATTCCGATGATTGCAATCACAACCAACAGCTCGACGAGCGTGAAGCCTTTCGACGAATAACGACGATTAATCAGTTTCATTTTCTTCTCCAATTTGATAAAAAAACGTAACACAATATCAACAAAAGACTCGTTAACGGATTCTCATTTGGTTTCCAGATTGAAAGCTGCCAGTTTATTGGGCTCCTTCTTGATCTCGACTTCCAGTCCTGACGTGTCGACTTTGGAATAGCGTTCGGGAATCAGATTCTTTGCTGGCCGGATATCTTCTTTTGCCGTATTTCCGTTATCGGAATCCTTGACCCAAGTTATTGTCACCTTGTATTTTCCGGCAGGGGCACCGTCATTTGTTTCGTACGTGGTAAGCGTATAACTACCGTCATGATTTACGCGTGTAAGCGGCCTCGGGGCGGTGTTCTTCGGATCGTTCTCAGGATGAAAAATGATGAGTGCGTCTGGGGTCGGCTTGCCCTGGTAAATAACTTGTCCCGAAACCGGGAAAACCGGTAATCGACCGTCTCCCGAACAAGCACAACAATTCATGAGCACCATTGCCACGAGCAATCCACCTGGAGCTCGCAAAGTTTTGCTGTAAGCTATCATTAAAGAACTCCAAATCGTTGAAATGCGTCGGTGCCGGAAACGCCGGCTCTAACGGCATCGCGTACCTTGTTTTCGGCGTGAACTTTATCCCAAGCAGCTTCGATAACGCTTCTTGCAATCGCTTTGGGAATAACAACGATTCCATCGACGTCTGCGGCGATCAAATCACCGGGATGTACTTGGACGCCATCCAACTCGATCGTCACGTCAAAGTCGATAACTCGTTGTCGATTCTTGCTATCGTACGGACATGCTCCGCGTGCATACACGCAGAATTCCAATTCAGTCATCTTTGCGACGTCGCGAACCGCTCCATCGACAATGACTCCTGCACATCCCCTATGCTGCGCAACAATTGAAAGCAACTCCCCCCAAATCCCTGAACGCATCGAACCACCCGCTGCGCACACAATGACGTCGTTCGGTTGGCATGAATCGATCGCAGCCAGCTCAAGCTTATAGGGTTTGGGGTCGATGTGAGCCATGTCGGCCCAGAGCATTGTCTTTGCACAACCGAACAGCATGCCCGACTTTACCGTTACTGGACCAATCGGTAATCGAGGTGATTGTGAACCGTATCCTGAGGTGTCAAGCGCATCGCACAGGAGCGGAACACTCAAATGTTTCCTAATCTCTGCAAATTGAAATGGAACGTAATCGACAAGCGAATCGTTCGTACCTGTATTAACTGAATCGAAGGATGCCATTTCTGTCTTCAATCTTGTTGCCTTTGCAATTTGAGTGAAATTGAATTCGCTCCGTCGTTGTCCAGCTTCCGTATCATGGATTCTAGCATTCCGTGTGGCGAAATACTAGGAATGCGGCCTGGCGGGCCATGATATTCCAGCCCAGAGCAGAGCGACGCGGCAATAGCGGCAGAGCGCCTCGCAGGGTTTCTGAGCCCTAAGGCGAGCGGCGGCCTGAAAACTACCTGAAATGGTCAGTTCGATTTAACGAGCATTCGTACTCGTACTCGATGAAAAGCGATCGAGTACGAGTACCGCTTTGCTGAGTACGAGTACGAGTACGAACGGAGCGAGGCAACTCCCCCGCGGACTTCACGTTGGCGCTGCTTACTGTAAACGAGCAAGCTTTTTAATGTGTTCGCTGCCGCGTGGCGAATCTAAATACTAGTGTCGCTGCATCGTCTTGATGCAACTATTGTTGGCTAACGTACCAATTCGTCTATACACAGGCAAATTATTTAGATTGACCCTTACAGGCATCAAAGTCAGCTTTCGTATTGCCAGCAATAGCCAGCAACAGCGCCTGCCGCTTCGGCAGGTTGCATTGAAGCGGGACGCATGGCTAACGCATCAACTGTGGACAGGTCGGCGACTGCAGGAAATAAGTCGGGGAACTGCTGTTGCTGAAACTGGTCATCAAAGGCATCTAGTGTCCAATTCAGCTGTCAGTGAGATTCTCGAATCGGTTGGCTGGATTCACTGCTACCTCCTCAACTGTGAAAGCGTCGTACTCCTGCAGGATCGGCCTAGCCAGTAACCTAGCAGCTACCGTAGCAATTGCGAATCCCATCCATTATGCAATCGTCCGCTTCCCTTCCGACAAGCTTCTGCCATTTCCACAAGGTTGTGCCGCTTGCATATTCCCGAATCCGCTGTCAGTGAGATTACCAAATTGGTTAGCTGAGCAACCTAGCAGCGACCATTTCCACAGGTTGGACTGAGGCGGGATTCATGCATGCTCAACTGTGGAAAGCGTCGTACTCCTGCAGGATCGGTCTAGCAGCAACCAGCAGCTACCGCTTCCACAGGTTGGACTGAGGCGGGATTCATGGCCATCCAATTTGAGTATTTCGCTTCCTTCCGACAGGCTTCTGCGATTTCCACAAGATTG
>CAMDKL010000068.1 GCA_945900945.1 Pirellula staleyi DSM 6068 | reverse complement strand
CGGCGTATCTGCCTGCCAGTCCAATCCAACAGCTTCAAATACAACTCGAAACTTATACCCAGAAATCCTTTGTCACTAGCCCGCTTGCCAGTCTTGCTCGGCATGGCGCCTCGATAAGCTGCCGAACGCTCGTCGACCGTTACCGGCGTCAGCCAGTCGTCACCGCGAAGGGCCGACACTAGGGGCCAACCATTTTAACCACCAGGGCCGACACAGTGGGCAACACATGGGTCATCCGTCGATAGAAGGTCGCGATCGCTTGCGAAACTCTACTCCCCAATTCATCACCGACGATCGGAAGCAAGGCCTACGATGAATTTCGACTCCGGAAATCGCCCCACCCGGCCGCCATAGTCTAGAGACAGCCAACGCCCCCGTGTAGATTTCATTCAACCAAACAACGGTTGCTGAAATGCATTGGCAAAGGACTTCGGGGCTCTGCGTCGATTTGGCCCTTCGTTTTGAGGGGATTTATGCGAGACTTTGATTCAGTTGCATTTTGATGTCTTTGTCCGGTTACCACCGGTCCCCAAGTCACGGTGAGCCGAAGCGATTTCGAATGTTTTTGAAGAAAATAGCCTGTTTTCATATCAGTGATCCAAAGCTTTATTCACTTTGGTTGCTTGCGACTTGCGTCCTCAGTGGGTGCGCTCCCGAAGAACTGACGTATCGATCCAACGAACTACATTTTGCAAGTCTTTCACAGGAATCCACCCCTCAACAAATTGTAGAATCGGCACTTTTCGCTCAAAATAGCGTCCTAGAACTGTTCGGTACACCTGATTCTCCAAAATGGCCGGACGGAATTACAAAAGCGGTAGATTTAGAAAAAGTTATGAGGTCTGCTGGTCCGGTCGGACGAAACCAAGCCAAGGTGGAACGCGGCCTCTACCGAAAACACTGCATACAGTGCCATGGAACCTCCGGTGATGGGAAGGGTCCAGTTTCTGCCCTGCTGGCCCCCTATCCTAGGGACTTCAGACGTGGTTCGTTCAAATTCAAGTCAACTCCCATCGGAAAGAAGCCAACCCATGCCGATTTGGTGCGAACCCTTGAAAACGGATTGCCCGGCACGGCCATGCCTGCCTTCCGCTCGCTCAAACTGTCCAAAGATTTTGCGGAAGATATCGATGCGCTAGTACACTACGTTCGGTTCCTGGCTATTCGCGGAGAAGTCGAACGGAGGCTCCTAACTGCAATTGCAAACGAAGTGGATTGGACCGAATTGCCTCTCCAGATCGCAGCTAAGGTCGCGGACAGCTGGGTTGCCGCTGACTCCTTTTCAATAGAACCACCCAAACTGAGTCCCGCATCAACGTCCGCAGATAAAAGTGCAGCCCTCGAACGCGGCAAAACCGTTTTCCTAAGCGAACTGACCGCTTGCTCCAAATGCCATGGGATTGCAGGTGATGGCAAGGGAATGTCCCAGGACTTCGATGACTGGACCAAGGATTGGACCATTCGTGCTGGTATCGACCCGACAAAAAAAGCGGAGTGGAAGTCTATGAAGAAATTTGGAGCGCTCAAACCGGTAATCGATAGTTCAAGGAACATGACTCTAGGGGCATTCCGAGGTGGTGGTAATCGCGAAGATATCTACCTGCGAATCGTTCTAGGGATCGAGGGAAGTCCCATGCCGGCGATCGCTCGAAAGGAAAACGACAACCCAGGTGTCACTGAAGAGGGGATTCGTGATTTAGTGGAATATATCTACTCGCTATCCGACGCGGGGGCAAATAGTGCGCAATCCAATTGATGCTCGTTCGCCGTGGGTTTTTCGCTGGGCGATGCTGGTTACTTTCCTCACGTTTCCTTTAATTTGGCTGGGCGGATTGGTCACAACGCATGACGCAGGCATGGCGGTTCCAGATTGGCCAGGCACATTTGGCTACAATCTATTCCTCTATCCAATATCAGCCTGGATTTATGGCCCTTTTGACCTTTTTGTAGAACATGGACATCGCTTGTTGGCCTCGATCGTGGGATTGTTGGCCATCGGTCTCTGCGTCGTAGCTTACCGAACTGAGAGTCGACGCTGGCTAGTCGGGACTTGTTTTTTCTTCCTGGCGGCAATTATTGCACAAGGAGTTTTGGGAGGCGTTCGAGTACTCTTCGATGCCAGAACGCTTGCTATGTTTCATGGGTGTTCGGGGCCGTTGGTTTTCGCACTGGGTAGTTTCATTGCCATGGCTTCCTCGACCCGTTGGGATAAGTCTAAACCGAGGCTTGTCGGTAACGGCCTAGGTCGCCTAGCAGTATTCCTCCTTGTCTTGTCGGTATCGCAATTGTTCGTCGGTGCGCATTTGCGTCATTCACTACCAACTTGGCTTCCCACTTTTTTTATGTCGCTTGTGCACACGCATTTGCTGATGGCGGCCCTTATCGCAATCGGAATTTTGGGTGTCTTCCTACTAGTACGCCGGTCTTCGAACCGTCCGTTCCGGGAACTTCGAGGCCCGTCTAACGCACTGTTTACAATTGTTGCCGTTCAAATCCTGCTTGGCTTTGCGACTTGGATTGCGAACTACGTGACCCCATGGGTTGAGTTGACGCCTTGGCTGGCCCGGTATACGGTGCAGGGCAAAGGTTTCTGGGAATCGATGATTGTTACTGGCCACCAAGCGACTGGCTCTCTGTTGATTGTTTGCTCACTGTGGTTGGTCTGCCGAGCATATCGCCGATTTCCAAGGGTTGAGTCACTGCAGCAAATGAGCGTTAAATGAGCGCATCGATTTCCACTCCCAATGCAAAAGCCGCTGAGGCACCTAACTTATCTTCGCATAACGATTCTGTAGCAGTGGTTACTTGGTGGCGTGATTACGTTGCGCTCACAAAACCGCGAATCATGCTGATGATTTTGTTGACGGTAGGAGTTGCCATGTTGGCTGCAAACAAGATAAATGCGACAGAGGTCCCCTGGTGGATTTGGCTGAATACGCTCATCGCAACGGCCATGGTCGCTGGTAGCGCCAGCACGCTCAATCAGTGGTACGAAAGAGAGCGAGACGCAAAGATGCCTCGCACCCAAAAACGGCCACTCCCGAGCGGTCGGCTGACTTCCGTTGAGGCCTCCGTCTTTGGCTGGCTATTGGTCATGATGGGAAGTCTAACCCTCTGGGTTGGCGCGAATGCTCAAGCGATGTGGTGCGGGTTAGCTACCTGGACAATCTATTGTTGGGTTTACACCCCTTTGAAAACTTTTTCGTGGTGGAATACAGCAGTGGGGACTTTGCCCGGCGCTCTTCCAGTGATGATTGGTTGGACTGCTGCGGGCGGATCGCTTTTGGATGTCGATGGCTGGGCGCTGACTGCGATCGTGGTTTTGTGGCAGTTTCCTCATTTCATGGCGATTGCTTGGCTCTACCGCGATCAATATGCTCAAGCGGGTTTTCGCATGCTGACCAAAGTGGAACCGACCGGAATTGCCGCTGGCTGGCATGCAATCGTTCCTGCCTGCCTGCTGATCCCGCTTTCGATTGCCGTATTGCATCCCGTGTCCACAACAACTTGGATGGTCGCTATTTTAGGTGCAGTTGCTTGTTTAGGACAGGCGGCAGCGTCGCTACGATTTCTAACCGACCGCAATAATCAAACAGCAAAAAAACTCCTGCACAGTTCGCTCCTCTATTTGCCAGCTATCATGTTGCTCGTCGTGGTGCGTTGGGGTATCGAGTAATTACGATGACTGACCATGCCAACTCCGCACTCTCAGTAAAAAACGTTACGCATAACTACAAAGAGGTCGTTGCTCTTAACGGACTTTCTCTGGACGTGCCTGCAGGTCAAATATTCGGTGTTTTGGGCCCGAATGGGAGTGGCAAGTCTACTTTGTTTCGACTGGTGTCTACCCTGACTCGCGTTCAGCGGGGATCCGTCGAAGTCTTTGGGTGGTGCACCCAAGCGAACACATCCCAGGTGCGTCAACATCTTGGAGTCGTCTTTCAGTCTCCATCGCTTGATCGCAAGTTGACCGTGCTGGAAAACATCCGTTGCCAAGCTGCGTTGTATGGTTTGTCTGGCAAGGAACGGGACGATCGGATCGATGAATTCGTCAAAAGGATGGGCATTGCTGACAAGCTAAAGCTACGATGCGAGAAACTCTCCGGCGGTCAAAAGCGCAGAGTGGAGCTCGCAAAGGGCTTACTGCATCGACCCAAGGTTCTATTGCTTGACGAGCCAAGCTCAGGATTGGATCCGGCGTCTCGGCTCGACCTTTGGCAGGCGTTGACGCAATTGCGAAATGAGTTCGGGACAACCATTGTCCTAACCACGCATTTACTCGAGGAAGCCGACAAATGCGATCACGTCGCGATTCTTAATTTAGGTGCTATCGTAGCCTGTGATCGCCCCGAACTTTTGCGATCAGAAACAGGGGAGGTGGTGATTTGCATCGCGACCAACGATTCGCAGGCCGTTGCTCGCATCCTGAATGAACGATTGAAATTAGCGTCGAAAATCCTCGATGGGCAGGTTCGCGTTTCGACACCTGAAGCAATGTCGTCCCTCTCGACCATTATCGAAGAGACGAAATCCTTGGCTTCTAGCGTTTCGGTTGGAAGGCCAAGCCTCGAGGACGTATTCATCTCCAAGACTGGTCATAAGTTTCATCGCTCATGAGTTCAAACCTGCGTAAAGATTTAGCGGAAGTACTCTCAACCGCATGGCCCCTCATGTTAGCGACCGGTCTCTTTTCAGTGACCTTGTTCGTGGATCGAATGCTGCTGTTTCGTTTCTCGGCATCCAGTGCTGCGGCCGCGATGGGTGCAGGGACAGTATTGTGGACCATCAGCTGCTTGCCGATGGGAGTCTGCGGATACACCAATACGTTTGTTGCGCAATACCTATCCGCAAAGCGTCCGACCCGTGCGTTGCAAGTGGTTTGGCAAGGGATCTTGCTGGCTTTGTGTGTTGGACCATTTCTTATCTTGATCGGTTTTTATGCAGAGGCTTTGTTCGCGGCGATGGGGCACTCAAAAGACCTCGCTCGCCAAGAAGCAGAGTTCTTTGTTTGGCTTATTCCAGGCACTTGGGCAACGATCATTGCCTCCGCTTTGGTGGGATTGTTCTCAGGCAGTGGTCGGTCGATGATCTTGTTGTACACCGATATGGTGGTCACCGTCGTCAACGCAGTCTTAGACTACATCTTGATTTTTGGATTGCTCGGGTGCCCTACACTTGGCGTTCGCGGTGCAGCCATTTCAAGCAGTGTCGCATTGATTTTGAAGCTAGTCATTTTGGTCTCTGTTGCGAGGAAGGACTTTCAGCTAACGAGCAAGGTCGCAGGAGTCGACATCGATCCGGAAACTTTTGGCTCGAATCGCGTGGGGCTAGCGGAGTTGCTTAAATGGGATTTTCCGTTGATGAAACGGCTTATCTATTTTGGTGGGCCAGCAGGCGTATCCGTAGTTGCTGAGGCAGTTTGTTTCACGAGCATCATGATGATCGTCCTACGGCTTGGCCAACAACAAGCGGATGCGACGACGCTTGCACTGGGTGTGAATTTGCTCGCCTTTATTCCTTTGGTGGGACTCGGTACAGGTGTCGGTGTCTTAGTTGCCAAGTATCTTGTACGGGAACAAGTTGAGATCGCAAAGCGTATGGTTTTTAGTGGTCTTTTGATCGGGATCGCGTACAGTATGATTTTCGTTGTTCTTTACGGCGGTTTTCCAGATTGGATTATGCAAGTGTATGCTGTCGATACCGATCCTGAACGATTTGAAGCGATGCGACCGATCTTGCGGCCACTCTTGTATTACATAGCTGGATATTGCGTGTTTGATGCGTTTCAGACTGTGTTCGTTGGAGCTCTGAAGGGAGCTGGAGACACGCGATTTGTGCTCTTTGGTCACATTTTCGCTGGAGCAACGACCGTGATCGGTGGGGTCCTCGTCAATCGCTGGACTGGATTGGATGGTCTCTACTACTGGTGGTCTGTGATTGCGGTCTGGGTGTTCATGCTTGCGGTCATTTTTACATTACGCTATCTGCATGGCGGTTGGCAGAGCAAACGCGTGATCGAACCCCCCATGGACGACTAACGCTTCCAATCAGAACCGATTCCTATGTACAACAAGGATTGGTGAGATACTGACTGACCAATCTTTGGAGAAGATTCGCTTCTCAGCACTATTGAAAAGCACATCGACTACTATCTGCATTCGTACAAGGCAACGGAAGCTTGGTCCGAACAGTTGGCGTCGTATCGAGTTATTGATGCTCGTTTGGTTCCGTTCAACGGAGGTCTATGTCGAAAACCGTGAACGACTGTGTTTTTTAACAGCCCAGGCTAGGCCTTGTCGAGCGATCTAATAGATGGCTTGACGTTGTGATTATGTTTGCATTTCGTCCAGTCGTGCCAAACATCGATCGATGCGATTCAGTGTTTCTACTTTGCCGAGGATCTCGAAGTAGTCGAAAATACCAAGACCGTTCGATTTACCGGTTACCGCAATTCGCATCGCACTAATGCAAACACCTAATTTGATTCCACGCTGCTCAACGAATTGTTTGAGCTGTGGCTCGAGGGCATCATGGGAAAGCGAATCTGCGGCAGCCAGGACCGTTCGAAAATCTCGCAGAGCCGAAATCGCTGACGGATCGCTCGCCAATCGCTTTTGAAAAGCCTCTTGGTCAACGACCAAATTCTCCGCCGAGACAAAGAGTTCGTCGAACTGCAGGACGTCGCCTGCGACCTTGATTCGATCTCCTGCCGCTTGAACTATCTTGCACAATCGATCCGCTACGTCGCACGGCGGTGGGTCGGCTACCAAGCCTGCCTTCTGCAGAAAAGGCAAGACTATTGCAACTTTCTTTTTAAGTTCGAGGTTGTTCATCCAACGGGTCTGAAACGCAATCAGTTTTTGCGGATCAAAAGACGCTGGGGCTTTGTTCACGCGTTCAAGCGAAAAGTGCTTGATCGCCTCCTCCAACGTAAAATGCTCGGTACTATCGTCGAGCGACCAGCCGAGCAGGAGCAAATAGTTCAGAATGGCACCCGGCAAAAAACCAGTTTCGCGATAGAAATCGACGACAACCGGATTAAAAGTTTCCTTGGATACTTCTAGTTTGGCGCGATGAGCAATGGTTTCACCCATTTGGCACAAGGCTGCGAAGTCTTTTTGCTTGAGATATTTATCCAATTTGCGTTTGCTCAACTTGGCCGTACCGCCTGGTTCTGCGACGTAGGGTAAGTGTGCGTAGATCGGTAACGAGTAGCCAAGGCTTTGCGCGATAAACACTTGCCGGGGTGTATTGGGTAAATGCTCCACAGCTCGAACGACGTGCGTTATTTGGAAATCGTAGTCATCCACAACGCTGGCCAAGTGATAAAGGCACGTGCCATCGCCGCGTTGTACGACATGGTCTTGTTCGTCGGACCACTCGAACGAACAGTCACCGCGAACGATATCGTGGAACCGGCACTGGCCGGTTCGAGGCATTTTTAAACGCACGACCGCTTGTCGTCCATCGGCCTCAAAGGCAGCTTTCTTCTCAGCAGTGTCGGCCATGAAGCGTCGATCGTAGATATACGCCTTGCCCTCTTTTTTCGCTTGCTCCTTTTGTGCTTCCAACTCCTCTGGCTTCGCAAAGTCGACGTAAGCGTGACCGGTTTCCAAGAGCTTGGAAGCCGCGGCTTGGTAACTCGATGAGCGTTGCGACTGAAAATAAGGAACAAAGGGACCGCCAACCTCTGGTCCCTCGTCCCAGTTTAGCCCAAGCCATTTGAATCCGTCCAAAATGGGTTGCAGTGCAGCTTGTACATTTCGATTCTGATCGGTATCGTCGATTCGAAGCAGAAACTGGCCGCCCGCTTGCTTTGCTAGCAGATAGTTAAATAGTGCCGTCCGAACGCCTCCGATATGGAGATATCCAGTTGGGCTTGGGGCAAAACGAGTGCGAATCGTCATCAGGCATCGACTTAAAAACGGAAGGAAAGAAAAGGACAGGTTGGACCGAATTAGTTGTCAAGGTAACATGATGACTCGAATTCGTCACGAGTACCGTAAGTCCTGCCTGCCGGCCAGGACTTTCACGTAGGTCCGGCTGTCCTCAGCCGGACACTGATTTCACGTAGTGGCCTCAGTCGGGCACTGATTTCACGTAGTGGCCTCAGTCGGGGACTATGCGTTTTTCGACGAATTTGAATTATCAGCAGGTTCTGTCAGCCTGAGGACAGGCTGACCTACGTGTTCTGTCAGCCTGAGGACGGGCTGACCTACGTGTTTTTTTGGATCGACAAGGTAAATTCATGATGCGAAAAGCACTGATTGCAGTTTCATTTTTACTAATCGGGCTATGCCTCGGATGGGTATGTCAAGGGTTTGGATTTGGTCGGCGTGCGAATGCCGAACCTCAGCGAGATGGGATGCAATTTCCTGATGGCTTTGTGGCAATGACTACCGAGGAAGCCATCAATGTTTCTGTCTACGATCGAACCAATCGAAGTGTCGTGAACATTTCGACCAATTCGGTTCGACCTGAATCCCTCTTTAGCTTGACCGAGATCGAAGGAAGTGGCAGTGGAAGCGTCATAGATCAGCAAGGGCACATCCTTACAAACTATCACGTGGTCGAGGGTGCAAAGCAAATTAGCGTTATGCTATTTAATACGGATTCTTTTCCAGCGGAGCTAGTCGGGCAAGATCCAGACAACGACATCGCGATTTTGAAAATCAACGCACCCGACACTCTGCTTTTTCCACTGCAATGGGGTGATTCATCCAATCTGCGAGTCGGCCAGCACATTATCGCCATCGGCAACCCTTTCGGACTTGAAAGGACCATGAGTACTGGCATTATTTCTAGCTTGAATCGTCAGATAACTTCCAAAACACGCCGTATCATTCGATCGATCATTCAAATCGATGCGGCTCTCAATCAAGGAAACTCCGGCGGTCCACTTCTTAATTCCCGTGGGGATTTGATTGGAATGAACACTGCGATTGCAACTCGCAGTGGCGACAACGCTGGAATTGGTTTTTCGATTCCCATCAACACCATTCGTCGAGTGGTCCCACAGCTTCTGGCCACAGGGCGTGTGCAGCGGCCAACGATTGGCATAATGCAAGTCTTCGAAACGGAGAAAGGGTTGCTCGTTGTCGTTCTAACGCCGAACGGTCCTGCGGAGAAAGCCGGTTTGCAAGGCTCTAAAATAGAACGCAAAAAGGTCCGTCGTGGCTTACTCGTTTTTGAGCACGAGGCGATCGATCATAGCCAATCCGACTTGATCGTCGGCATCGATGGCCAAAAAGTAAAGCAATCAGACGATTTGTTGAGTGTGATCGAAACCAAAAAATCCGGGGATCAGGTTGTTCTCAATGTGATTCGCAACGGACAAAGCATCCAGGTGCCCGTAATGCTTGGAAGCAGCGAATGACAGCCTAAACTGCCCAGGCTGCCAAGGTTCTCTTTCGGGTAATCAAGTTCATGCTGTATTCTGTGGTACGATCCCAATTTGAGAAACCCGCCTTGCCTGCACTCTTCCCTAAAAACAATGCATTTGTTTCATTTCCCTCCGCAGATATCTCGAACACTGCGACACTTTTTTTTGTGTTTGCAAGTTGCAATCGCAATCGCAATCGCGATTTCTGGTTGTGGAACAACCAAATCGTTTACGGCTACCGAGCAGCTACTCATGTCGGATGCTGTCGATTCAACACTTGCAAAAATGGATTTTCGCGCGATCTCTGGTCATAAAGTTTTTCTCGACACTCAGTATGTCGTAGGTGCTGGCAAGGTGATTCCAGGCGTTGCGATGCCAATCAATTTGGTGAATTCAGATTACGTTATCAGTGGCCTACGACAACAATTGACCGCAGCGGGGTGCATGTTGGTTGATACGAAGGAACAGTCCGAAATAATTTGTGAGGCTCGATGCGGTGCTTTAGGAACCGACGGTCATAGCATGATCTACGGCCTGCCAGCAAACAATTTTCTCAGTAGTGCCTCTTCGGTTATCCCAGGATCACCTGTGCTACCAACGATTCCCGAGATTTCGGTTGCAAAACGGGAAATGAAGAGCGCGGCGGCCAAGGTTTCCGTCTTCGCGTACGATCGAGAAACACGAGAACCGTTGTGGCAATCAGGTATCTCGCAAGCAGGCAGCAGTGCACGAGACACCTGGATTCTGGGTGTTGGCCCTATCCAGTATGGTTCAATCTACAATGGAACTCGATTTGCTGGCAAGCGCTTCAAGAGCTTCGGAACCAATACGGACATATCTCGAGTAGCCCAGCGAGCCAACGGTGTCGATCATCGCAAAAACTATCTCTTTGCAAACAATATATTCAACAAAATTATTCCTGACGAATCAATTGCGGAGGTAAAGACTCAAGGTAATGGAACGCCGAAGGTCAAGCTAAGCGACTTACCAAACAGTACCACCGTGCGTTAGGTCTGTTAAGCAGCTCGCGTGATCGCGGACTGCTCGACAGCAGTGGCCGGTAGTTCTACTCTTTTCAACAGTCCACCTTGATTAGCTGCGGCGAAGACAGTTGACTTCGAATGGCAGAGTCGGGGCAGCCAGAGAGTAATCGCACGGCCCTGTTGACTTTCGACGCCCCAGCTTCCATCGATAATAATGAGGTCGCTGGGCAAGACTGTATGCGCGACGCGAGCCAAAGCGTTGGTCGGGTCGCCTGGAATCAAATGCGCTTTGACCCCGAATTCCGCAAGCATCCGATGCGCCGCCTTGAGATTCATGTGCGGAACACCCGGACATGCTGATTCAAATGGGTCCACTCCGACGTATCGAATTTGAGTGACCCCTGCCGGCAGAGTGCAAAGGGTCAATACTTGCGTAATCCGCTCGCCACAACCCATGCCAATCTCCAGCACCGACGCGAGGGGATTTTGGATGACATGGAGGAACAAAGCTCGTTCGCTCACGGGTTTAGAGAAATGGCGCCAGTAGAGACGTTGTACCCAACTCAACCGAGGCATGATTCGATTTCTCCGGTGCACTCAAAACTAAAGATTCGGCTAAAAAGATAGAACGAACCGCGTTTGAAACCGGACTTCTGCATCCATGCATCGTTCCAGCATCTAAGCGGTAAAAACAATCTCCCCATGGAATGCAGAATCGCTCAACTTGGCTTCCGTGCTGCGAGCCAATTCCGCTGAAGAAAATGGAGCAGGATGAATAGGTTCACTTCAACATGCCTGCAGCTTCTATCGGCTCAAGAAGGCTTGCGAATTCATGTCGGCAAAACGCAACGGAATCACTTATCCAAAATACCCATTGTAGCAGTCGAATCGATTACGCTAGTAATCCACAGCCGGGCATAGAAATGCAGCCGATTCGGATGATCCTTTTTCGATCAATTTCTTGTTGCTACTCTGACTTTTGCATTGCGGATGCTAGATTGAGACACTTATCGAGGATTATTTCTCCCGTTCCGCATCGAGTTCTGAATAGATTTTAGACCTCGCAAAGGACCCGGATTGCGTGTGCAATCTTGCAACCAATCCAAACAGCTGAGAGCCAAAATTGAGTATCGATAACGCTTCATTACACGGGACCGTTGGCAAACTACCCAGTACCGTTTGCACGCGCGACGGCTTGACTCTCGTGCTCAGGCATTGGCCAGTGTTATTGACGCCAAGACCAAGCGGTATCGTTTGCATCGTACATGGACTGGGAGAGCATATTGGCCGATACGAGCACGTTGCGCAGTACCTCAATCAGGCAGGTTGGGCGGTAGTTGGATACGACCTGCGTGGGCACGGGAAATCGGATGGCGCTCGAGGTGCGATAGACCAAGACGACGATTTATTGCACGACTTGGCGACGGTCATCGATGCTATCAAACTTGCTTACTCAACGCATCGATTGGCACTTTTGGGGCATAGCCTGGGTGGTTTGATCGTGGCCCGATTTACAGCTGCCAATGCAAGACCTCTAGAAAGCGTAGCCTGGCGACGCTCGATAGATCTCTGTGGGCTTTCGTCGCCAGCATTGATGGTCTCTCTCAATAGCATTCAGATATGCCTGCTAAATAGCGTGGGCCGATTGGTCCCTAATCTTGCGGTCGGGAATGGACTAAACCCAGAATGGATCAGTACCGACGCATCGGTAGTCAGGGCGTACTTGAACGACCCACTGGCACACAACCGCGTAACCGGCCGCCTTACACGATTTATGTTGGAAAGCGCCAAGACTGTCCGCCAACGCGCATGTAACTGGACGACACCTACCCTCCTGCTCTATTCCGGAGCGGACCGATGCGTTCGATCGGAAGGCAGCAGACAATTTGCTGCATCCGTGCCTGCCTCGTTGCTACAGTCAAAGGAGTATGCACAAATGTCGCACGAGATTTTCAACGAGCCAGACCGAGAAACGGTTCTGAAAGAGCTGCAAGACTGGTTAGCGTGAACTCCCATTTCGGTATTAGACAATTAGGAGCAATAGGTTAGACTACCGCGCCACTCGAGCAGTCAGCTAGCGAATCGTTTAGTGTTCATGTCATGAATGGAGTTGTTTTGCATGATGAAATTCTTTTCCCCTGATTCACAATTAAATTCGATCAGGGAACTGTTGAAATCAGTTGCCGAACCCTTGGATCTGAATGTCTCCGTGCGACTTTGGAATGGCGAAGTAATTCCGCTGGGTGCAAACGCGGATGGAAGATACGTGATAAGCCTTTCCGGACCCGGCGTAATCGGTTCGTTACTACGTCGTCCAACTTTGGAAATGCTTGTACGACTCTACGCGACTGGGCACATCGATTTTCAAGGAGGCGACTTGATCGACTTTTCCGAGGCTCTCAAGACTCGGCAGTCGAATCGGGAGCGACTCAAACAGATCAGCAAGCTCATGCTAGCAAAAAAGACGCTACCGTTTCTGTTTGCAAAAACGAAAATTGCGGATTTGAAGCAAGGGTTTCGCGACGACATAGTTGGTCGAGATGAATCCAAGCGCAAAAACACCGATTACATTCAATTTCATTACGACGTCGGCAACGATTTCTACAAGCTATTCCTTGGCACTGAAATGATGTACACCTGCGGCTATTTCACGGATTGGTCCAACTCGCTCGATCAAGCGCAGCATGACAAATTGGACATGATATGCAGAAAGCTACGACTTGCGCCTGGCGATCGCATGCTGGATATCGGTTGTGGCTGGGGTGGTTTGATATGTCACGCGGCACAACATTTTGGGGTTAAATCGCATGGCATAACGCTGTCGCAACAGCAATATGAATATACCCAGTCCAAGATCCAGCAGCTTGGTCTATCGGACAGAGTGAGCGTTGAAATCTGTGACTACGCGGACCATCAAGGGACCTACGACAAAATTTCTAGTATTGGAATGTCCGAACATATTGGAGTTGCGAATTACCCGCGTTATTTTCGCAAAATCAATTCATTACTAAGGGATCGTGGTTTGGTCATAAATCACGCAATTGCCCGAAGTTCGAAAACGTCAAAGAAATTTGCTTCTCGCATTCGGCCAGAACGCAAATTCCTTTTGAAGTACATTTTTCCTGGCTCGGAGTTGATACCAGTTGGGATGACATCCGATTTTCTGGAACAGACGGGATTCGAGGTGCATGATGTGGAGTCGTGGCGAGAGCACTATGCGATCACACTCCGATTTTGGTGCAAGAACCTGTCCGCAAACAAAGAGAGAGCGATCGAATTGGCTGGTGCTGAACGGTATCGGCTGTGGGTCGCTTATCTAGCTGGCGGGTCTGTCGGATTCACTGCAGGCTCGATCAAAATCTACCAGGTTGTTGCAAGCAAAAAAGGGTCGAAGGGTGTATCTGGAATGCCCCCAACTCGAGAGCATTTGTATCGTTCCAAATAGAGGAACTCGTGCTTTGCCCTGGCTAGATCAAGATGTCCTTTACAACATGAGCCTCTTCCACGCCGGTCAATCGCGTATTGAGTCCACGGAATTTGTAAGTGAATCGGCTATGGTCAATTCCCATACAATGCAAAATCGTCGCATGCAAGTCCCGGAGATGGACAGGCTTCTCTACGATGTTGTAGCAAAAATCGTCCGTCGCTCCGTACTCCATTCCGCCACGCACTCCACCTCCTGCTAGCCAAACGGTAAAGCTACGACCGTGATGGTCGCGACCCATTCCTGGATCTCCGATTTTACCTTGACTGAATACCGTCCGACCGAATTCGGTCGCAAAAACAACGAGCGTATCGTCCAAGAGTCCGCCTTGTTTGAGATCTTGGATGAGCGCCGCGGTCGGCTGATCAATGTCTCGGCATTGGTTTGGCAACTGCCGAGTGATCGCGATGTGTTGATCCCAACCTCGATGGAATAGCTGAACAAAGCGAACGTCTCTTTGCAGGAGCCGACGAGCCAATAGACAGTTTGCAGCATAACTGCCTGGCTTCAAAACCTCCGGTCCGTAGGCCTCCAGGGTTGCCGCCGATTCCTTACTAATGTCGGTCAAATCGGGTACGGACGTTTGCATCCGATATGCCATCTCATAGGCATTGATTCGTGCCAGCGTTTCAGGATCGCCGAGTTCGGTTGCTCGAAACGCGTTCAACTGAGCCAAATCATCCAACATCTCCCGGCGTTGACTTGGTTCAATGCCTGGCGGGTTGCTCAGATACAGGACAGGATTAGCACCGGGACGAAGCCCGACCCCTTGGTGCGAAGATGGTAAAAAACCGCTTCCCCAAAGTCGCGAAAAAATGGGTTGGCCAGGGTTCTTTCCAGTCCCTTGCGAAACCATAGCGATGAACGCTGGCAAATTTTCGTTCTCAGTACCAAGCCCATAACTAACCCATGCGCCCATACTCGCATAGCCGGGTTGCTGGTTGCCAGTGTTCATGAACGTGATGGCTGGATCGTGATTAATCGCCTCCGTATGAAGACTTTTGATCAAGCAAATATCGTCAGCAATCCCTTGGATGTTTGGCAACAGGTCGCTGATCCAGGTACCATTTTGACCGCATCGCTTCCCAGGCCTGAGCGGCGGAACAACTGGATACGACGACTGACCACTTGTCATGCCGGTCAGACGCTGCGTCCCTTTGATCGATGGCGGTATTTCTTTCCCTGCATGTTCGTGAAGCATTGGTTTGTCATCGAATAAATCGACATGCGATAGGCCACCGCTCTGGAAAAGACATACGACACGCTTTGCCTTGGGAGCAAAATGCGGTAGGCCCGAAATACCTCCGCCTGTTCGCGAGGGTTCTGTCCCATTCAAAAGCTCCGGAAACAAAAGTGAACCGAGTGCTATGCTCCCCAAGCCGCGTGTTGCATCACCGAGGAACGTGCGTCGCAAAAGATTTTGCTGAACTTTTTCTAACGGATTCATTGCCGTAACATTTCGTTTAATTGCGTGTGACGATTTCACTGAGATTGAGCAGAATACTTGCGATTTGGGACCAAGCGGCTAATTCGACCGTATCGATTTTGGGATCCATGATTGATTCGCCGACATTGAGATATGCTTTTGCCCTGTCAAGGTGAGTAGCGTAACGTGCTCTTTCGCGAGCTAGTGTCTTCATCAAAACACGGCTTTCTTGAATGGTTGGCTTTCTAGATAGCGACTCAACAAACGCCCACTGCAATCGTTCTTCGTCCGTCTGATTGACTCGCAGGAGGGCTCGCTGAGCAAAGGCCCTTGAGGATTCGACGAACTGCGTATCGTTTAGGGTCACTAATGCTTGAAGAGGCGTCGTGGTGTACCCTCTGGCAACGGTACATACCTCACGATTGGGTGCATCGAAGGCCATCATGTTCGGTGGCGGTGCGGTGCGTTTCCAATAGGTATACAAACTTCGCCGGTAGAGCTTCTCACCATGATCTTGAACAAAAGTTTGTGCGGTAGCAGGCGAGCTGCCGTAATGACTTACCTCGCGCCAAAGATCGCCAGGCATATAAGGATTGACGCTTGGGCCACCAATTCGCGGGACCAAAAGGCCACTGATTTTCAAGGCTGAGTCCCGGATCAACTCCGCCGGCAATCGAAATCGCGGCCCGCGTGCAAGTAGCCGATTCTGCGGATCGAGTTCCAGCAACTCAGGTTTTGTCGCGGAAGTCTGACGATACGTTTTAGAGAGTACAATCTTTCTAAGGAGAGCCTTCGTATCCCAACTGCTATCGACAAAATCGACGGCTAACCAATCGAGCAGATCAGGGTGGCTCGGCCATTCTCCTTGTGAGCCAAAATCTGCCAATGAGTTAACTAGACCATTCCCGAAAAGCATTTTCCAAAATCGGTTGACAGCGACTCGGCCGGTCAGCGGATGGTCTTGAGTTGTCAACCACTTAGCCAACCCAAGTCGATCAGCCGTTGCGTCCGCAGGGAAACTGGGTAACACCGCGAGCGTTCCTGGCTGTACCTTTTCGGTCGGTTGCGCATAGTCACCCCGATTCAAAATATAGGTCTCGCGTGGCTTGGCGGCGACATCCATTACCATCGTCGTAAATGGTTTCGTGAGCACGTCGAGCCGGTCTTGCAGATTTGAGAGTTCAACACGCCTAATTGCAAGCTCGGCAGCATGCATGGCACAGTAGCTCCAGATCATCGACGATTGATCCTGGGTGCGATTAGCAAGTGGGATTTCGATGACTTCTAATATCTCAACGGGTAAATCGGTTCCGTCATCGGTTCCCGTAATCACTTGCAACTCAATTAACTCCGCTACTAAATTCTTACCGTTTCCGAAGTTCAGTTGGACAGTAAGAAACGGCGTTGCACGCGCCGAGAGTGGTTCTAAGAAGGTTGCGGTCAGGTGAACAGATCCGTCGGTTTCTATATTGGGTGACCAGCCGCTTTCGTTGAGCGGATCCAAGCAACCTGCTGGCTCTCGACCACTTTCCCAAGAGTTTGCGGTGACACTCGCAATGGGAAGCATCTTAAAGAGATTGACTTGATCGCCTGGGATCTTGTCCGCTGTCGCTGCAAGTGCGGTCAACATGAAAGTTCCTTTGAATACATTCTCGGATGCTGACTCAGGTGACTTCGCTTGCTTTTTGCCCTTGGGTTTTCCGCTCGCTGAAGGGCCTTTACCCCATCCGCCACCAGATAGCTCGGCGACCGGGTGCATGATCACGCGCAGACCTGAAACCGGAAGATCGAGTTTGGGAAGCTCGGTCGATATATCGAACGCCCCCATCCCTCCCGGATCTTTCAAGCGAACGCGACTCTCCCCTTCGACTTCAAATCCAGCACCACGGTTCGGGGTCGAAACCTTGACTACTTTGACGGGATGTACGGCCAAATCTTTTCCGCGTTGCGCGAGTTTAGCTCGTTCACGCGATTCCCATGCGGAAAGTACTTGGTTGTCGACTTTTGCTAATAGCGATTGAAGCTGAGCGATTTGCTGTGCGAGAGTGGTTTCCTCCGAAGTTCGCAATACGGTTCGCGCTTGAATGCTCGGTCCTGGATTCACACCAGCATTGCCATCGAGCCCTTTGTCACTCAGCGAGTTATAGAACGCGAACATCTGATAGTATTCACGCTGCGTGATCGGATCGTATTTGTGATCGTGGCACTGTGCACAGCCCAGCGTCAGTCCTAGGATCGATTCGCCGAGTGTCTTTAAGCGATCAGCATTGTAATTGGTAAGATTTTCTTCGGGGATCGTCCCGCCCTCATGCGTTACCATGTTGTTGCGTTGAAAACCTGTTGCAATCAATTGCGACTCCGTTCGATTGGGCAATAAATCTCCGGCAAGCTGCTCAATCAGAAAGCGATCGTACGGAAGATTATCATTAAACGCCTGAATAACCCAATCTCGCCAAAGCCAAAGGTGCCGACCACCATCGATCGAAAATCCGTTGGTGTCGGCATAGCGAGCCGAGTCGAGCCATTCGATTGCAAGGCGTTCACCGAAGTGCGAGCTTTGAAGGAGCCTATCGACCAATTGTGAATAAGCGTCAATGGACTTTGCGTTCATGAATGATTCAACTTCTTCGGCCGAAGGTGGCAATCCCGTCAGGTCCAACGTGACGCGGCGAATCAGCATCGATCGATCGGCCTCGGGCGATGGCGACAATCCTTCCTCGATCAATCGCGACTGGATAAACACATCGATCGGATTTTCTGCTGCGTCCGCGCGCACCACCGCTTTCTTGGGTGCGATAAAGGACCAATGGCCAGCGTACGGCGCACCTTGCTCAATCCACGTTTTTACTTTACCCTTTTGGACCTCGGTCAAACGAAAATGCGAAGTCGCGGGTGGCATCACTATCTCTTCGTCTCGGCTTGTGATCCTCCTCCATGCTTCGCTCTTTTCGAGGCTGCCAGGCAGAATTGCTGTCGTCCCGTTTCGATCAGCATAAGCGGACTGCATCACATCTAACCGCAACTCCGCTTGGCGAGCTTTCTCGTCGAAACCATGACATGGCAAACAATTCTCGCTTAGAATTGGGCGTATATCACGGTTGTATTCGAGAATGGAATCGGCATTCGCATCCACTTGCAAACCAGCTACCAACGATGTGCTGAGGACCAGCAAACAGGAGAGTTGAGGCGTCATACAAGGCTTCAAGACGGTGGGAGGAAGACGGTGGTGGGAAGGGTAGGAAATGGTAAGAACACTTCACGAGTCGTCCCATTGTAAACCCTTTCGATCCAAATGGCTAACGCCCGAAGCTATGATATTTTCCCTGGAGCAACGGAGTGTGAACTCTTCGGGAGTCACAACTACCAGAAGCACGACCATCCTTAAACTGTCGTCACAGATTGCTTTCGGAACTCAGAAGGTGTAACACCGGTCGCGGATCGGAAGGTTCGAGTAAAAGCGCTTTGATCGTAGTAGCCGCAGGCTAACGAGATTTCAGATATCGATTCTTTTGATTCGAGCAATAGTCGAGAAGCCGCAGCGATGCGGGTCTTGGTTATAAACTGACTGGGAGTCAAACCGAAAAGGCGCCTTGTCAATCGGGTCAATCGTTGCAGGGTCAAATTAGACCGCTCGGCGAGTGCTGATGGAGATCCGAGTTCATTTAGGTTTAACTCAAAATGGTCCAGTGCTGTCGCAAATTCAGCAGGGATATCATGACTTTCTACCTGCAAACGTACGTCTCGTGAAAATCCGATCAAACCTAAAACCTGGCCGGTGGAGGCAAGAATTGGGAGCTTGGTTGTAAGACACCAAACGGGCTCGTAAGGCCGGTGCCATTGCATTTCGAGGTGATTTACTATCGGCTGGCCGGTCCGCAGTACTTTGGTATCTTGGTCGGTGGGTACCCGACCAAAATCGCCTGGGCATATTTCGCTCGGGCGCTTTCCGATTGCATCTTCCTTTCTTGTAAGTCCATGGCGATTCAAAAGAGAGTCATTGACAGCAAGGTATTGGCCCAAAGCATTTTTAACGAAGAACGCAACATCAGAAGTTTGATCGAAGAGCCTTACAATCAATCCCAGGTCGATCGACGACACCGTAGGCGTTGAGTCTTCGTCAACCGGTTCGCAACCGTTGTTCATGGTATCGTCCCATCCCGTCTTCGGTCCCCGATGGCCTGAGGCCATCGGGGGCGTACCCCACGATTCAATCCACGTTTCAATCCGCAGTTCATCTAATTGGCCGAACCCTGATTCGAATGGTCGAGGAACTTGGGCGGTTTTCCTTTTTGTCTTTTGCAACTGGCTCTTTGGCTGGGATTTCACTTTTCGATTGAGTTACCTTTTCAAGTCGATCGACACCTGAAAATTGCCATTGAGATAAATCCTCGACTTTTGCCGCCGTCATATCGACGACGAATCTATCGATCGGCGTTTCGAAAGCGGGTGCATTGAAAAAAGTGTCTCGGTTAGTTCCTGGAATCGGAATTGCTGTGAACTCTAAGTATTCGACCGTAGGCAATTTCTCTGGTAGGACCATCCCCAGTTTCCGAAGCCGCTGCACACCCTGTTCCCAGTTGGCGATTGGAATTTGAAATTCAACAAGCATCGCTTCCATTTCAATTCCCACCTCGGCTTCAACTCGTGGTTTCTCTACTCCAAGTGATTTTTTTCTGCCCAACGATTCGCCTATTGGACTGGCACTTGGCTTTTCAGTAGAGGCGATACCGGATTGCCGGACCGATTTGTTGGCACGATACCGAAAATAGATCTCTTTATTGAACTCGTTGCTACTACGCGTTCCCGTGCTGCCGAGTTTCACGAAGTCATCCACTACCTCCTGCAACTCATCAACAACGCAGCCTCCTCCGCTTGGTTTGGTACTGTATTAACGGACGAATTCATGGCCAAATTAGTTCCCAATTCGCGAATAGAGCTACCTGTACAGGGGAATCAGCTTTTCGGAGAGGTAATCGATAAACGGCTGGGAGGAAACGGGGGATCCGGTTGCGCGGGCTATGAGTTCGGTTGGTTTTAGGCAGCGTCCGTGCTGGTGCACTTTGGTTCGCAGCCATTGCAAAAGTGGTTGAAATTCCCCCTTCGCGATCATGGACGGTAATTCCCCCAAGTCGTCGCAAGCCGCGTTCAAGAGCTGGGCTGCGAAAATATTTCCAAGGGTATACGTTGGGAAATAGCCGATTAAACCAGCTGCCCAGTGTACATCCTGCATGACTCCATCGCTATCGTTCTTGGGCCGGATTCCTAAATAGGATTCGTAGCGATCCGACCAGGCCGTCGGCAAATCCACACATTGCAAATCGCCATCGATCAGCTCACGTTCCAGTTCAAACCGGAGCAGGATATGCAAATTGTACGTTGCCTCGTCCGCTTCGATTCGAATCAAACTCGCCTCAACCCGGTTCAAGTCCGCATAGATCGAGTCGACGGAAACAGCGTTCAACTGCGGAAACCAGGTTTTGGCGTGAGGTAGGCACCATTGCCAGAATTCCTTGGAGCGACCGATCATGTTTTCCCAGAGACGGCTCTGCGATTCATGCACTCCGAGTGACGCCGCGCAACCGGCGGGCAATCCAAACCACTCGGGTGGCAGTCCCTGTTCGTACATGCCATGCCCCGCTTCGTGAAGCGTGCCGTAGAGGCCACTGCTAAACGAGTCATCATAGTAACGAGTCAAAATACGATGGTCGTTTGGGCCCAACGTTGTACAAAACGGATGGTCCGTTTCATCGAGCCGACCTCGTTCGAATTGGAAACCAATCTGCTTGGCTACCCAACGCGAGAACTCTTTTTGCTTTGTGAGGTCAAAAACACCAACAATCGATTTTCCATCAGGCCTCGATCTAGATTGCGTCAACTCTTGAACTAATGGAACCAGCCGTTCACGAAGATCGGCAAAAACGACTGCGACCTCATCGGTCTTGGCATCCTCTTCGTATTGATCCAGCAAACTATCATAACGGCAAGACGATCCATTGGACAGAATGGAGGCTTCCTCGCGCCGCAGTTGGACGATCACGTCTAGATGCGGAAGGAACGCGGCAAAATCGTTTTTCGGCTTTGCTTCCGACCAAATTTGTTGGCCGACGGTTACAGCATGAGCAATTCGTTTGACCAAGGATTCGGGTAGCTGAATGTTTTTGTCGAAGTCTCGCTTCATACCCCGTATCGAGGCACCGACTTGGCTATTCGGTTGCATGGCCAACTCGGATTGAACTAGTTCATCGAGCCAGTGGCCGAATTTCGCACTCGTTTTGCGTTGATGAACTATTCCACTCAAGAAAGTGACTTGCTCAGCACGATTCTCTCCGGCATGGGCAGGCAGTCCGGTCCGCTCGTCCCACTCCAGAAGCGCGAGGGTACTTTCGAGAAGTGCCGTTTCTCGGACGTAGTCGTAGGTCTGCTGAAATACGTTTTGAGCTTGGCTTGTTTGCAACGGCATTTCCTCGCCCACAAAAGGATCTTTAACGTACGGTTGTCATAAATTTTCCGCTGCCGACGAATGACCTGATTTCGGACGGTCGCACAGTATTCCAAGGGAATTTTGCAGTGCTTCGATTCGGCTTCGTGATTGGGTCACAGCGTTCGATGTCGTCAAAGGCTGCAACTTAAGTCGAAACGTTTTGGATTCGCCTCCTTGCAACGCAACGACTCGACCGTTCTTCTCCTCAAAAGATCGCTTATTTGGGAAGCCGGTTGCGGGCTCCAAACCGACCACGTATCCGTCCTCAACAGAGGCTGTATTTTTCCAAAGACTCATGCAGGGCAAAGATCGATTATCGAAATGAACCGCGAATCCGATTGTGCCGTCCGACGAGGCTAACATCGCCTCCGACCAATTGTGGTCGTCCGCCATGGGATCCATGAAGTAGACCTGCTCTTGATAGCCACTTGCTGGACCGTCGCATTGATTCCATCGCTCGATCGATTCGGCGGCGCGAGCATCGCGCGGTGACAAGGATCGATAGGCGGCATGGACTGTCGAGCCTGATTGCAAGACAGGTTGGCCCACATTGATGTGATACAACAACTGCATGGAACCAGGGTGGCTGGATCGGTTGGTCACGGTGTCGACCATCTCAATGACAGGGCTGCCGACACGGAAGCGATATCGCGTCTGCAACTCCAACTTGTAGACAAGGAACCGCGATTCACTAATGACGCCAATCACATCCATGATTCCATTTTCGACGTCCACTTGGATATCCAGTTGATGTGCGGGCAGGTTTGCAATTCGGCCATGCAGTGGGTAACGAACGGTACCGTTTTCAGAAAACTCCGGCGCTCCATTGCTTTGCAATCCGCATCGAACCAGGAGTTCGTCGAATCCCTCAAGCCAGCCGATGCCCGTTGCATCGTGAACTGGAACAAAACTTGGATGTACCGGACCTGGTACTGGACTCTGCCAACCGAATTCAACGCCATCGCTCCAGCATTTCCAAAGTCCCATCCCGCGATCTGGCAGGATGGTCGCTACGGTGCTTCCGGTATTGATAGTCAAACAATACAAGCCAGCAGAACAACCGGAACTGAGTTGGTGATAGCGCATTTCAAAACGACCGGAGCCTGCCGTTATCTTCTCTGGGATGTTGAAATCGACTGAGTTGGCTTCAAAAGTTCCGTGGATCAATTGCGTAGAAAGGGGCTCCCGAAGCCGCCAGCAGAGAAGAGAATTCGTTGACGTTGCCATTGCTTGCGTCCTATTGGATGGGCTTGGCAACACTGCATGCAAAATCAAGTCTTGCGGCCAGTTTGCCATCTACCGTGACTTTGCCGGTCATAAAGTAAGCTGTCGATACGATTTCGTTGAGTGTGACATCGATTTCAATCGTCTCTCCGGGCCGCACCATTCGCTTGAATTTGGCCCCATCTATCCGCGTTGCCACGGGTACAGAACCATCCTTGGGAGTCAATTGGCTAAGAAGAATTGCACCGCTTTGCAAACAGCATTCACACAGGATCACACCAGGAACAAGCGGAAATCCTGGGAAATGCCCCTGAAGGAAAAAGTCTTCACTGGAAAACGTTTTTCTACAGACGATATGTTTTTCAGTCTGTTCAATCACTTCGTCTACCAACAGCATTGGCTTGCGATGAGGTATCAGCGATTGGATTTGGGCGAGGTTTGCAATGCTCATAGTGAAGCGTCTAAAACCGCTTGCACTCGGTTGTTAGGCTCCTCGCGGCGCTTGGCGGCAACCGAGCCAAAGTTGAGCTCTAATTGATCGTATTCGCGGCAGCCAGCAAACTCTTTATAGAGCATACTTGGCTGAACGTCACGATTGTTTTGGTACTTTTCGCTCGAGTATTCTCGCACTTCGCCAATCAGTTCGTGATAGAAAATCTGACAAATCCGGATACCCGCGTAAATACGAATGGGTTGGACTGCGAACATCTCAATGGTCCAGTAGCCACGAAAACCGACGTCACCAAAGCCCGAAGAGCAGTGGACAAACAGACCGAGCCGAGCGATCGAGCTGCGTCCCTCAATCATCGGAACTAGATTGTGAGTCTCGGTGTGCTCGACGGTTCGCCCAAGAAATATTTGGCCAGGACTGAGAATGAGTCCTTCGTCAGGAATCGTGATGCGACGAAAACGATTCGGATGCTTGACATCCAAAACGACTTCTTCGTAGACCAAAATCTCGTTGTGCAACGTCAAGTTGTAACTGTTGGGATTGAGACATTCCTCACAAAACGGAGTGATGTGAATATCTGCCCCTTGTCGTGCTCGGATTTCTTCGCCTGACAGGACCATGCCATAACCTACAGAGAGTTTTGGTTGACGATCGATCGAAAAGGGCGCTTTGAAGTTGTCGCCCCGACTGGAGATCAAGATACACAGGAAATGCGATTAAGTGATGCTGGATCAGATTTTTTTATCCACATTCCTCGAAATTCGTTAATTCGGTTGCCAAAATGAGAAAAAATTACCAAGTCGGAATATTTGTTTCCATCACCCAAGTAATTTAGCGAAAAGGTTTGGGAGAGATCAAGCTCCTTGTAAAAGGCCAGTGGGATCGAAATCGCCCCCGTGGAAATTTAGCGAACTTTTTACGGGTTTGGGTCGTCAATTGCTTCAAGATAGTTAGGGTTCAGACACTGTGGCGGCGACTACAATGCTTCCGATAAGATTAGCATGAGGCTACCGGAACGAAGTATGGATGGTCGGGTTAGAAATATTATGCAATTCAATTCCAAATTAAAACCAAATCAAAAAAAGAAGAACGAAGCTTTCGTGGCACATTTCCGACTCCTCGGCCTCAGGCGCGGTGAGTGCCGGTCCAATGTCATTCGTTCGGCCGCTCAAGCAATGGCGGTCGCATTGAATCAGTCTGCCGACGACGTACGCCGGGCCAAGATTGCGATTGCAACGTATCGATTGCTCGATCCGCGTGAAAGAACTGATGTGTATGAACGCGTCCAGCTTTGTTATCCGATTGACAGAGAGGATTCGAATTCGCCAGCGGCGTGCAATAGGAAGTTGATTGATCAAATGCCTAAAGTAGCGTCCAACAAAGAGTCTGAGGCGGTGACAACCATCCATTCACTGAATCAAGTTAGCAGCGATCTTTCACTTGAAGAGAGACGTAGTATAGTACGGTTAATGCGAGAATCGAATGAGTCAACGTTGCGTGGTTTATCCCCTCTTGGTTGGCTCAAGTCGCGACTGGGGATCTAAATCGCATCTTCGATTGATCCGGGAGCAGATGAGGCGAGCGCAGATGGCCCGTCGTCTTCGATGGCGACCGATTTCATAGACTTTCGATACTTGATGAGCGCTTTTGCATGTTCGACTTTTTGTACGCGCATCTTGTTTTTTGTGATTCCATTTGAAATAGCAAATCAGTTTCCATACGATCCGTTATATCTCGGGCTTCTCGGTTTGGTGCAAGCGATCCCGGCCATGAGTTTGGCGGTCGTCGGTGGGCATTTCGCCGATTTGTTCAATCGCAGAAACGTGTTGCTATGTACAGTGACTATTCAAGTCCTATGTGCACTGGGCCTTTTGCTCGCGGAGCGATTTGCAGGAGAATGGTTTCTGGCTTCCGTTTACATCATCATGTTTTTTCTTGGGGTAGCACGCGGTTTCGCTGAACCAGCCTTGCCTAGTCTCGAGGCGGAACTAGTCCCTCGCAGCGCCGCGGTTAGCGCTGCAACCTGGGGAACTTTGGTTTGGCACGCTTGTGCCGTAGTAGCCCCAGTTTTAGCCGGTACGCTGGTAGCCCTGGCTGGAATGCCTGTGACCTTTGGAGCCAGCATCTGTTTCGGTGTGTTGGCTTGGTTATTGCTGTTGCGCATCCAATCAAAACCGGTCCCGCGAATCATAAATGACGATTCGATTATCGAAAGCCTAACAGCTGGCTGGCGGTTCGTCGCAAAGAAACAAATTTTGTGGACTGCCATGGCACTTGATTTGTTTGCAGTACTGTTCGGTGGTGCCGTTGCAATGTTGCCTCTATTCGCACGGCATGTGCTGCATATCGACGCAGTCTGGCTTGGGCTCCTTAACGCAGCACCTTACTTGGGTGCATTGGTTACGGCATTTCTATGCATGAGGTATCCACCTAAAGCCAAAGCCGGTGTTAAACTTCTGACAAGTGTGTTCGGATTTGGAATTTGCATGATCGTGTTTGCGCTTTCGACCAATCTCGTATTGTCGATGATAGCGCTCTTTGCAGCCGGCATGTTGGATGGGCTGAGCGTCGTCATTCGAAAGGCTATATTACGTTTGTATTCACCCGATCACATGCGGGGACGGGTTGCAGCCGTAAGTTCGATTTTCGTTGGCGCATCCAATGAGTTAGGGGAGTTGGAGAGTGGGCTTGCCGCTCACTATTTAGGGCTCGTTCGAAGCGTTTGGATAGGCGGAATCGCGACGCTCGCCGTCGTGTCGGGCGTAACTTTGATAGGTCGAGAACTGCGAGAGTTTGACATGGAAAAGGAATCCAAATCGCACTAAGGCTTTGTAAAGCCTTTCAACGCGAGGCCACGGCCACTGAAATTCCTCTGTTCCCTTTGTTAGCTCCCGTTCAAAAAAGAAACAAATGAATCGCAAATTAAACAGGAAATAACAGAGAACCGCTGCGAATCTCAAGCTTCGTAGAATCGGAGCAATGTAAGTTGGGTAGCGTTCGTCGAGAGGGAATGATGAAGGCCAAAGGTCGTGCAGGAATACTAAAAAACGGAGTCGGGAATATTGCCCGGAGTCTTTTGAACTAGGCGAATTGTTCAAGTCCGAATATCCTTAGAGTCCTTAGTGGGGACCAGTCGTTGCCGGATCCGCTTTTAACGGAGCAAAATCGGTTCCGCACTCTAATTTGGATTTTCCCTTCGTTTGTTAGATGGACGATCAGAGAGTTTATGCCCAGAACTATTGCCATTGGAGACATTCATGGCTGCCTAGATGCTTTGAATGCACTGCTCGACGCAATCCAGCCGACTCGTGACGACACCATTGTTACGGTCGGAGACTATGTGGATCGAGGCCCCGATTCCAAAGGGGTGTTGGAACGACTTCTACAGTTGGAACAAACGACGAATTTAGTACCGTTGATGGGCAATCACGAAGAAATGTTGATTGCTGTCCTCGAGCGTCAGATGGAGCCTTATAACTGGCTCAATCACGGAGGGGTTGAAACGATGGATTCGTATGGCTTTGCGGGCGATCTTGCATGTGTGCCCAAGTCGCATCGAGATTTCCTGACGCGACTGGGAGACTTCTATGAAAACGATACCCACTTTATCGTTCACGCAAATTACGACCCTGCCTTGCCCCTTGCTGAACAGAATTCGGATCTGCTGAGATGGGTCAAGATTTCCAATGTGCTTCCAGGTCCGCATATCTCTGGGAAAAAAGCTATAGTCGGCCACACTCATGATCGGCAGGGCGAAATTTTTGAAGTCCCCCATCTCGTTTGCATCGACACATTCTGCTACGGCGGCAAATGGCTAACTGCACTGGATTTAGAGACTGGCAAAGTGTGGCAGGCCCATCCGAATGGCTCCATGAGAGAGGAAAACGAATCGGAACGAAGAACTTAGTGAAGCGATTCCCCACGAAGCTAGTTCAATCGACTAAGATTTAGACTAAGACGTAACGATTCAACGCCGAAGGCCTAGAACGGTTACCTTTTCGTTCCCTTCAAAGGCCTGCTGCGTGGCAAAAAGAAATAAGACAAAACAGGATTCGGTTGAAAAGGAACTTTCCAGGATAAACGACGCAGCTGGCGATTTGATGGAATCCGCGTATTGCGATTCGGCTTACAGGTTATATGGCGAGCTTCGATCGAGGGCTCGATCTGAAGGGCAACTTGGGTTTTACGTTTTTGGCACGTTCTTTCAAATGACATTGGCCCAGAGACTGTTGCAATTCGAAACGGTTCGTGAGCGAGCGGTCGAGCTGATCGCCATTTTTGAAGACGAAGAGCAAGCACGAAAAATTGAGCCTTCTTTGGATCTCGATCAATATGAGAACATGATCTATTCGATGGGTGCATGCGCCTACGAAGTTCTGGCCGAAGCGACTGGAGCGCTGGATGGCTACAACTCCGAAGGAATGCAAGAATGCCTCACCGGTGGCATTGAAGTATGTCACCGCATTGGCAAACTCTCCTGCATTCAGTGCTTTCGAGAGTATGCCTGCGATACTCACACTGCTGCCGATGACTATGAGCTGGCTCGATACCATTGCAAACAAGTCCTCAACCAGGATGGAGAATTTCCTGAACGTGGCGACCGACGTTGGTTGGCCATGCTACGGTTAGCTACCATGGATGTTTTTGAAGGGCAACATGACTCTGCTAGATCCAAATTGGAACAAGCGCAATCGCTCGCCCTATTGCCAAGCGTAAACGATACTTCGGGCGCTCAGGTCGCTGTCACGCTCGAACGTTATACGCTTGACTTGATTGAATATCGGGAAATGGACGAGCAGACAAACAGGATTCTCAACGAGCTCCCGCCGCGTGGGGAGTGCCCTGAGTACGACCTCGATGTTGATTTTCTAACAGCCCTCAGTCATGTGATAAACCAAAAATGGAGCGAAGCCGAAAAGTTGCTTCTTTCGTGGAATAATACCCTTAAGCGAAACAAGGCCATTACAAAATGGTTGGAGACAGGAATTCGGCTTGTTGCATTGTATCGCTTGCGCGGCGACATGACTAAAGCCAAGCGATTGAGTGTTCAATTTGAAGAAGCAGCTACGAAGGCAAATGATTGGCAATCGATTCGTCGTCTGCATCAGATACTCGACGAATCGATCGATGTCACACCCTTGGGAACAGTCGTTCGCAATACGCGTGCTCCCAATGCGTTGTCTCAGCCCGAACCATCCACCGTTGCCACCGACATCGATGTCAAACCGACAGAAGCAGCCGTAACAAAAGAGCCGACCCCGCTTGGACCCTGGATGGATGATTTTACTGAGCGAATGCATGCTGCCGGCAAGGACGCGGAAAAGGATTCGCAAACTAGTGTCGACGTCGCACCGTTTCGACAAGAGCTATTCGATCGCGAGATAAAAGATTTCGTGCACCCAGAAGACATCGGCCGAGCATTGTACCTGATGAACTTTTTAGTAACTCCGGACTGCGATCGAGCCATCGTCTGGAAATGGGCCAATACCTTGGTTTCCTCGCATCAGGAGGTTGCGTATTTGATTTCATTGCTCGCTCGAATTGGCATGACGATCAGTATGCTTGATCGATTGACGGCGGAACTGGAGTACGATGAAAATCAGGAAGCATTCGGCGATTTGAATGAGCTCGATTTTCTAGACAGATTTGACGACGAACTTGTCAAGGGCAGAGATTTGCCTCCAACGTCTATTAGTAACGATCGTCTGGAGCAGCTTGTCCGTAAATCATTGCAAATGGAAGCGACTGGAGTCAACAACAACTTTCGCGCCGCAGAGGTATTTGAGTACATTGGAAACGCGGGCGAAGCGGAACGGTGTTACGCCAGAGCCTTCAAGCTCGATCGCAAGAGGGATGATGCGGCTCTCTCGCTATCGAGAATTTACTCAGAAACAGATCGATTGCAGGACGCATTGGTTGTGCTCGATCTTTGCATACGAGAGGGTGGAGACTCTGGCGAACTCCTCTTCGAAGCCGCGCTTAAGGCGCATGCATTGACCCAGCACGAATTGCAAGTAAGTTTTTTGCAAAAATTGCATCAACGCCATTCGCCTGGACCATGGACAAATTACTACCTCAGTTCGGGGTTGCTCGAACTCAAACGGCCGCAGGAGGCTATGGACGCAATCGATCGCGAAGTTGCATTGTTTCAATCGAGCGGACTCCACATCGATTCAGTTCGAGCAGCGGCCCTTGCTCAACTTGGGCAGTCCAATGAGGCGGCGACGCAGATTCAACATGCGTTGACTCAGCCACTTTCGAAGATCAGTGATTTAACCATGAGTGGCGTTTCAGGAGCTTTCGAAAGGCTGATCACTGCAGCGAAAATGTGTCCCGATGAACGGGCACTTCAATTGCGAGTGGAGCAAAAAATGCTCGTTGCAGGAATCGCAACGGAGAGCTATTTCGAACAGATTCGCGCTAACGAAAAACCTTGCGACTTGTTTTTGTTCCAGTGCTACCTCTCGCAACCTCTCGACGCAGCCTGGGCGGATTCCGAGGGTTGCATGCCTGACCAAGTTGAATGGCAGACATACGTTGCTCAGTGGGGCGTTTTGGCTCGTGATTCTGACGAGGCGGAGGATATGGCTCTGCAATGGCAAGCCAAGTGCTACCCGCTCGAAGCGACGCTTGTTGACATGGATGGCTCCGACGAGCCGCTTCACGACCGCCCAGGCATCGCGTTCCAAGGCCCTCGATTCCCTGAAAACGAATTTGAGGAAGAGGATGAGGACGAGGATGACGCGGACGGTTATTAGACCGTCAGCAATTGGTGGAGACCATGAAAACGAAAAAATAAGTAAGTAGAGCAAATGCATCCGCGAACAATTCAGGCATTGATTGCCTTTGGGCCGGGCTGGGAAGTTGCAGCGAGCGCGAGGTTATCGCGAATCTCTAGAACAAGATGAAATCACGCCGATACCGTGAGATAGGCAGGAATCCTATCCGACCGATTGTTTAAAATTCAGCAGCCGCTAAATCATCGCATGCGTCGATATGCATGGGGACAGGAGAACCGAGTCGATGCTCCCAAACTTTGTCTTCGTTGGGTAACGTGCTACTGGTCATAACTTCGACATTTTGGCCAGCCCCACGATGATCCAACTCATCGTCATCCAGCGTATAGAATTCCCAGAGAGCTAGATCTGGATCTTGTACACAAAATTTGGTCTGCATGCATAGAAGGCAATGCAAAAAGGCAATGCAAAGGGCCATCCATATATATATTGTGGCGATTTCTTTATTTTGTTAGACTTTCAGCCTGTTCAGTTCCTTTCGATCCGGTTTGCAATTGCGGGAGGCTCTTATGGCTAGGCAGAATCGACGCGATATTTTCGACCCGAATGAGGTTGGAGCTTTCCATGCCGTTCAGAGAACCGTGCGCCGCGCGTGGCTCTGTGGAATGGATCCTCTCTCCGGCAAATCGTTCGAGCATCGTCGGACTTGGATCCAAAATCGACTGCAAGAACTTGCCGCCAGCTTTGGAATTGATTGCCTATCCTTTGCTGTGATGGTTAATCATGTCCATGTTATCCTTCGAAATAGGCCAGACGTGGTTGCTGGCTGGTCGGACGAGGAGGTCGCTCAACGTTGGTGGCAACTGTTCCCGCTTCGAAAGAATAAAGATAAGAC
>CAMDKL010000067.1 GCA_945900945.1 Pirellula staleyi DSM 6068 | reverse complement strand
GTATTTCCAACCACGACGGCTTGAGGCAGAAACCATTCGGGACTCATTGCTCGCAGTGGGTGGTAATCTCGATACAAAAATGTTCGGTCCGAGCGTACTCGATACCAGTTTGCGACGCAGCGTCTACCTGCGGGTGAAACGCAGCGAACTGCTTCCGGTCATGACCATGTTCGATGCGCCCGAACCGACTCAGAGCATCGGTGAGCGGAGCATTACGACAGTCCCTACGCAAGCCTTGGCGATGATGAACTCGACCTTTGTGCGTCAACAAGCTGAAAAGCTGTCCGAGAGGATTCGATTCACAAAGGATGATCCGATCGAGACGGTGATCGATCGCGGTTATCAATTGGCGCTCGGTCGGATACCAAACGAACCAGAGCGGGTACGCATGGTTGCTTTCATCGAGCAACAACGGGCCGCGAGCAGTGGTGACGCGGAGGAGGCAGATAAGCATTCGCTCGTCGAGTTTTGTCACGTATTGCTATGCCTCAACGAATTCATTTATATCGACTGAGTTAGCACCGACTTCGTCACGAGAATATTTCATGTATAAGCTCCTGTACAAAAGTAAACTGGCATAACCATCACCAGTCCACTCAACCGGAGAAACGAACATGGATTTACAGGATTTACAGGATTTACAGGATTTACAGGATGATCGTCGATCCGACTTACAGTTTGGCGAAATCACTGAGAAAATCATCCTGTACATCTTGTCCATCCATGTTCATTCATTTTGTTCGAAAACTTATGCATAGGTGCTTACGGAGCTAACAATGTTCAACTTTTATACACATGGCGAACTTGCCTTACCCGCCCGCCGTCGCTTCTTGCAAGAAGCGGGGCTTGGATTCGGCTCGCTTGCTTTAGCGAGCATGCTACAGGGTGAGTCGAAAGCCGATTCGTCGATTATAGATCCGCTTGCGCTCAAGTCACCGCACTTCCCCAGTAAAGTCAAATCGATCATTTGGTTGTTCATGACCGGGGCACCCTCGCAGGTCGATACATGGGACTACAAGCCAGAGTTGCAAAAACGGGATGGCGAACCGCTTTCCGGCGCCGATCCGAAGACAGGATTCTTTACGACTAGTGGCAAGTGTCTCAAGTCACCTTTCAAGTGGGAGCAGCATGGCGAATCGGGCTCATGGGTCTCGGATCTCTTTCCGCATTTGTCGAAGCATGTCGATAAGATGTGTTTTTTGCACTCGATGTATTTGCGTCAGAACAACCACGCGCCGGCATCCCTTGAGTTGATGTGCGGAACGAATCGACCAGGACTCCCCGCGCTAGGCGCTTGGATGACCTATGGCCTTGGATCTCAGAATTCCAATTTGCCCGCGTACGTTGTACTGCACGATACACGGCCGCGAGGTGACGATCAGATATGGTCAGCCGGCTTCCTGCCGAAAACATATCAGGCATTAGCGCTCGATGCGAGGCGCAAAGAAGCGATCGATAACTTGTCGCGTGACATCAAACACAGCGATGCACAACAGCGTTCTCAGCTCGATTTAATTAGACAACTCAATCAGGAGCACGCGGCCGGGCGCCCCACACAAGCCGATCTTGCGGCGAGAATCAATTCCTATGAACTGGCTTATCGGATGCAGATGGCTGCACCGGAGACTCTAGATTTATCGCAAGAGACCGAAGCGACGCACCGGCTCTATGGTCTCGACAAGCCCGAGTGCGCGACGTTCGCTCGACAGTGTCTCCTATCGAGACGGTTGGTCGAGCGAGGTGTACGCTTTGTCCAGATTTTTGCCGGTAAAGGGGTTGCAGGCGATGGCAGCGTGAACGATGTACCGTGGGACTGCCACACGGACCTAGAGGTCAATCACCGTTCGTGTGGCCTGCATACGGACCAGCCTGCAGCGGCGCTATTGACCGATTTGCAATCGAGAGGTTTACTCGATTCGACCCTCGTCATATGGGGCGGCGAGTTTGGTCGCACTTCCGATTCGCAGGGAGCGAAGGGCCGTGATCACAATCCGAATGGATTTACAATTTGGCTCTCTGGAGCGGGGGTTCAAGGCGGACTACACTATGGCTCAACCGATCCGTTTGGCTACAAGGCGGTCGAGAAGAAAGTCCATGTCAACGATTTGCACGCGACTCTCCTGCATCTGCTCGGCCTCGATCATACGAAGCTCACCCATCGTTTCAACGGCCGCGATTTTCGCCTAACCGACGTTGGTGGAGAAGTGCTAAGTGAGATTTTGACATGAATAAATCGCATGGTCAGAAATGGGGGAGTCAGCAAGCCGATGTGACAATACAATTCGACCTGTACAATTGAATTGCCTGCGAAATTGAGTTTTGTCGCAGTGCGACTAGAGCGTCTTCAACACTAAAAAGTGGGGTTTGCAACAAAGAGTAGCTCGGCACTCCGTGCCGAGAAAAACGGCACGGAGTGCCGTTCTACACTGTGGCCATCCCCAAAATTTTGACTAGGAGACTAGCCGTAAAGCGGCGGCATGCACGAGCCATGGGCTGACGCCCAATGGATACATCATTTCGTACTTCCAGGACAAAGGACAGTACAATGCCTATATTGCTCGCTTTCCGTCGAGTTTCAATCGCGCAGGTCGAAATCATGTGGGGTAAAGTGATGAATTTCGAAAGTTGGGCAAATTTACAATGGCTGGCATGCGTCGCGTCGTGTTTTTTAGTCGATATGAACTCCGTTTGCCTTTGTGCGAATGAGTCGCAACAAGAAGGATTTTTTCAAGAAAAGATCCAGCCTATCCTGGCCGCAAAGTGCTTTTCTTGTCATGGCCCGAAGGTACAGAAAAGTAGTTTTCGACTCGATGTGCGAGCCATTGCACTTCGAGGCGGCGACCAAGGCGAGGCGCCCATCGTGCCCGGTGATATTGAAGCAAGTCTGATATTGAAATACGTTTCCGACGAGAGCTCGGAAATGGTAATGCCTCCAAAGGACAGCCGACAACCGCGACTTACCGCAGAGGAGGTCGCTAATCTAAGTGAATGGATTGCTAATGGCGCAATTTGGCCAGATTCGGCGAGTGCGATGGTAAATGACCCGTTGGATTGGTGGAGCTTTAAGCCGTTGGACAAGGCACCACTACCGAGCGAGGAACTCAATCCCATCGACTCCTTTGTTACGTCAAAGCTATCCGGCCATGGTCTTACGATGTCGCCGCCTGCCGACGCTCGGACATTGGCACGTCGACTCTATTTCGACTTGATAGGACTGCCGCCAACTCCAGAACAATTGGATTTTTTTGAGCGTGATTTTGGTGTCGATGCAGAGTCGGCATTGGATCGGCTTGTAGAGAATCTTCTTGCAATGCCGCAGTATGGAGAGCGATGGGCAAGGCATTGGCTCGATGTCGTTCATTACGGCGACACGCATGGATATGACAAGGACAAGCCGCGTCCGAACGCATGGCCCTATCGTGACTATGTAATCCGCGCATTCAACGAAGACAAGCCGTATGCTCGATTTGTTAAAGAGCAAATCGCTGGCGATGTTCTATGGCCCGGTACCAGCGATGGCATTGAGGCCTTGGGTTTTATCGCTGCGGGCCCATGGGACTTCATCGGGCACGCGGAGGTCGCCGAAACGAAAACAGACGGCAAGATTGCTCGGCATCTTGATCGGGATGACATGGTAGCGAACACCATGGGATCGTTTTGTAGTGTGACGGTCCACTGCGCCCAGTGCCATCAGCACAAATTCGATCCGATTTCACAAGAAGACTACTATCGTCTTCATGCGGTCTTCGCGGCGTTGGATCGAACCGATCGCACGTATTATCGTGGCGAAGCCATTCAAAAGCAGTTTTTAGAACTGGACCGATCGAAAAACGAATCGGCTATCGCGTTGAAGCAGATCGAAGATCCTTTAAAACAATTGGCGGGTCAGGATTACGTCGCACTTACCAAACGCATAGACGTTGCCTCAAAGGCCAAAGATAAAGATGCCAACAAGGGTGCAGAATTCGGCTACCACAGTGCGATATCTTCGAAGCCGGACGCTGACAAGTGGGTGCAAGTGGACCTTGGGCAGCAGACGGAACTGAAGGGTGTAACTCTATTACCGTGCTACGACGACTTCAATTCCATTGGGGCAGGTTTTGGATTCCCGATTCGCTTTAAGGTAGAGGCGAGCGATGACCCTCAGTTTAAAACAGGCGTAACACTTTTCGGGGAGAAACATGCGGAGACCTTTTCTGCGGACTTCAAGAATCCAGGTCTCGAGCCTCTTGTAATCCATGCAGCCAAAGGAGACAACGTTCCAGGCCGTTACGTACGTGTTACCGCCAGTAAGCTTGCCAAGCGAAGCAACGATTTTATCTTCGCATTGGCTGAGATGCAGGTGTTCGATCAATTGGACAAAAACGTTGCACTTGGACATGAAGTAGCCGCGTTGGACTCGACTGAGGCTGCTCCGCGATGGCGAAAGAGCAATTTGACTGACGGTATTTTCCCAACGCAGTCCACGAGCGAAGACAAGGGAAAACTAATTGAGGAGCGCGAGGCGCTGCTAGTGAAGTTTGCAAACGAAGCGACCAAGAGCAAACGGCAGCGCTTGCTGATCGAGGCGGAGCAAATCGCCGCTGAATTGAAGAAGCTTCCGGCACCGAGTCTGGTCTACGCCGGTGGAATTCACAATGGAAGCGGAAGCTTTATGGGTACGGGGGCGGTAGGTGGCAAGCCTCGCCCTATCTTCTTGCTCGCGCGAGGCCAGGTGACCCAGCCCATATCAGAGATGTCTGCTGGAGCATTGTCGGCACTTTCCTTTAGACCATTTGAGTTTTCGCTCACTCCAGAAAGTGGCGAGGGTGATCGACGAGTCGCGTTAGCACATTGGGTCACCGATCCAGCGAATCCGCTGACTTGGCGCAGTATTGTCAATCGAGTTTGGCAGTATCACTTTGGCCGTGGTTTTGTCGATACACCGAATGATCTAGGACACAATGGTAGCTTGCCGACCCACCCTGAATTGCTCGATTGGCTGGCTGTCGATTTTCGCGATGGAGGTGGATCGATCAAGCGGTTGCATAGGCAGATCGTCAAGAGCGCCGCCTATCGCCAGTCGTCTTTGAGCAATGCGGATGGCGAAAAGAGTGATTCCAATAACGCATTGCTGTGGAGGCAGAATCGTCGGAGACTTGAGGCGGAAGCGATTCGCGATTCAGTACTTGCCGTGAGCGGCAAACTGGACATGACGATGGGCGGGCCTGGCTGGCAGGACTTTGTTGTTGAGCATCCTGAGCATTCACCGCACTATGAATACTCTTTGGCTGACCCGGAGGACGCCAAGACATGGCGGCGATCTATATACCGTTTTATTGTGCGATCGCAGACTCAACCTTGGATGACATCATTAGACTGTGCTGATCCCTCGATGCGGGTCGACAAACGCAATGAAAGTCTCTCTTCAATACAGGCTCTCGCTTTACTCAACAATGGTTTTATTCTGACCCAAGCCAAACATTTTGCAGATCGCGTGTCGAAAGAATCGAATGAGTTAGCTGTTCAAGTCGATTTAGCCCATCGTTTGGCCTTTGGGGTTGCTCCTTCGGAATCGAAACGGATTCAACTGATTGAATTTGCTAAGTTGCACGGAATGCCTTATCTGTGCCGACTGTTTTTTAATTTGAATGCGTTTACTTTTGTGGATTGAGTGGATTGGAAATGCAAACGCGACGTTCTTTTCTTTTTAATTCCGGCGGCGGGCTAGGCGGCATTGCATTGGCATCGCTACTTGCAAGCGACGGGGAGTTGCGAGCAAACGAATCGCAAGCCAAGAACATCGTCGGCATGGGACTTCATCATCCACCCAAAGCCAAACGCGTGGTGCATTTTTTTATGTCTGGGGCCGCCAGTCACATCGATCTGTTCGACTATAAACCAGAACTGATCAAGCAGGACGGAAAGGCGAGTGATTTTGGCGAGCCGGTAGAAGCATTTCAGAACGGTCTAGGGCCATGGATGAAGCCGATCTGGGATTTCAAAGCCTACGGTGATTGTGGAAAGATGCTGAGCGACACGGTTGCACCCTTAGGCTCAGTTGCAGATGAGATTGCTTTCGTCCACAACATGGTCAGCAAATCAGGCGTGCATAGCGCAGCGACTTTGCAGCAAGCGACTGGGTTTTTGGTACCGGGCTTTCCGGGCGCAGGGTCTTGGGTTAGTTATGGATTGGGCTCAATTAACGAGAACCTACCGGCCTTCGTTGTCCTGCCTGACCACCGGGGGTTTGGATCCAACGGTGTCAAGAATTGGGATGCAGCATTCCTACCGGCTCAGCATTCCGGAACGATCATTTATCCAGGCCGGTCGGACCCCATTGCGGACTTGTTTGCTCACAAATCTGGATCGTATATCACCCAACAAGGCGAACGCCAATCGCAGGCGTTGATGGGAGAACTGAATCGCGAGCATGCATCAACGAGAATGGGAGACCCAAGGTTGGAGGGGAGGATACGCAGTTACGAACTTGCGGCCAAGATGCAGCTTGCAGCACCGGAATCGCTCGACTTCACGACCGAGTCAGCGCATGCCATGAAACTATATTCTTTAGAGCGTGGTCCTCAGGATTGGGGAAAAGAAATTAATGCAGACGAAGAGACGTTCCACTTTGGCCAAAAGTGTTTAGCAGCGCGAAGACTATTGGAGCGCGGGGTTCGATTTGTGCAGATTTGGAGCGGCAATGATAATGGATTTCCGAGGCGCAATTGGGATTCCCACGAAGATGTGCAGCGAGACCACGGTCCTCTCGCGCTGGGTATGGCGCGTGGGTGTTCAGCATTCATTCAGGATTTGAAGCAGAGAGGAATGCTCGAGGACACGCTCATTTTATGGACAACTGAGTTTGGTCGGATGCCGTCTTCGCAGGGCGGAAAGGGACGCGATCACAATCCGTTTGTCTTTACGAACTGGCTGTGCGGCGGCGGGATTAAGGGAGGAATGACTTATGGCGAAAGCGACGCATGGGGATACAAGCCGCTTGACCGCAGCCATCCCACTCAAGTCTACGACATTCATGCGACGATTTTGCATCAGCTAGGACTGGATCACACCAAGTTAACGTATCGAAACAACGGAATCGACCGTCGGCTAACCGATGTTCACGGACGGGTGATTCAGGAATTGATTGCTTAAGGCTTGGAAAAGCAATGCCACGAGTTGAACTCGGGGCATGGTTACCATCACTAGAACAGAGGGTCAGCACCCCCTGGCATGAAGCCAGGGGCCCCGCCCTCGTATGATGAAATCGCAGCCAATGTTAAACTAACGGCTTCAATACAAGCCCGACGCGCAAGCGAGGGATGGTTCCTTGAAGCACTTCGCGACTTGGAAGGACTTTGCCAGGGGGCTCGTTGCCGGTCGGTGCCGGAATTTTTGGGTCTGGGTAGCTGATCGCCAGTTGGTATTCGCCAGTCGTCATTCCTCCCTCCACAGGAATGGAATAATTTCCATCGACCACTTGTGCAGCGCCAGACGCGCCGTCTTTCGCTCGAAAGCTGATGGTCCCAAACTTGATGTTCTCTCCCTTGAACTAAACCGTTCCGGAAACCGGATAGAGCTTGGGACCACGATCGCAACCTGCTAGGAAAAGAGCCAACGTTGCAAAAAGAGGTGCGCAACCGTAATACCGACTTAACTTCATCGAGAGCTCCTCAGATCGGCGACCCATTTTGGTCTTCCAATCGATTAGGGGAATACGAACGCAACACCTACCCGTACATGCAATCGATTTGTTAGCCAGATCAGACGATGAAGGCTGAAGTTGCAAATACCAAATTCTCAGAGAGGACTACCACTTAGGCGTGGCATTGGCAAACGGGCGGTGTCAAGTCCACGCGTCGAAATATTCATGGAATTAGTCAGGTAAATCTCGTGTATCATAAGAAATTTCTAACCAAATTCGACGGCTGCATGGCCGCAGATGCATGTATAGAGAGTTGGCATGGCTGCCCGTTAAAATAGTTTGGGGAATCGCATTCCTGCACAAATAGGACTACATTAGGGTATCCCGCCATCACCCCCCCTTCCACATCCTTTCTTGGGCTTGTCCATGCACAACTTGGTAATGCCGTATATGCCGCTAGGAATGTTTCTGGTTGCCGCATTAGCGCGGTCAGCAGATGCTCAGATCGATGCTGGATTCTATACGTCCAAAGTAAAGCCGCTTCTCAAGGAGAAGTGTATTGCCTGCCATGGACCAGTGCGAAGCGAAGCTGGTCTTCGTCTGGACACGGCTGACCATATCAAGCACGGCTCTAGCGAAGGGCCGATCCTCACCATCGATCATCCGGACGACAGCAAGATATTGAAACGCGTTCTCGAGGCAGCACCGAGCGACCGTATGCCGCCGGAGGGAGAGGGTGTAGCACTCCTGGCCGAGGAAGTTGCTGTGCTTCGCGATTGGATCTTCCACAGAACACCCTCACCAGACCAAGAAGAAGCGATCGCAGGACCAATCGATCATTGGGCATTCCAGCCGATTTTAAAGCCCAAGCCGCCAACACCGAATGCGACTGCCCTTTCTACTGTCGATGGCTTCATTGCGATTGAGCAAAGAGAACGGGATTTGACTGCCTTGCCGGAATCCGATCGATTGACTTTGTTGCGGCGGATTACACTGGACCTAACGGGTCTTCCTCCGACGTTCGAAGAAATTCAGTCGTTCCTCGCCGACCAGGATAGTCATGCCTACGAACGTCGCGTAGAAAATTTGTTGAGTCGTTCATCGTACGGCGAACGTTGGGGACGCCATTGGATGGACGTCTGGCGCTATAGCGATTGGGACGGTTACAAAGAAGAGGTTCGAGGTAGCCAAAGGAACATCTGGCACTGGCGGGATTGGATCATCGAGTCTCTCAACGAAAACAAACCCTACGATCAAATGATTGTCGAGATGCTTGCGGGTGACGAAATCGATCCACTCAACGATCGTGTCCTGAGAGCCACCGGATTTCTCGCTCGCAACTTCCACATAAACAATCGCAATATTTGGCTCGATGCAACGGTGGAGCATACCGCAAAAGCTTTTGTCGGATTGACGATCAATTGCGCGAAATGCCATGATCACAAATACGACCCATTATCCCAAACGGACTACTATCGTTTTCGAGCTATCTTCGAACCCCATCGCGTTCGGACCGATCCCGTGCTTTTGAATTCACCGATCGCCAAAACTGGTTTCCCTCGGGCTTACGATGCTGATCTCAGTGCAGAGACTTATCTGTTTGTTCGCGGCGATGATAAACAGCCAATCAAAGGCCATCCAATCGAATCCTCCATCCCTTTGAAGTTGCCCATTCCAATTTCCTTTGGTGTTTCTTCGGTCCCGCTTCCCATCGCAAGCTATTTGCCAGAACTGACGCTCGAAGTCGAAAGGGCCGCGATTGAGAAAGCTTTAAAAAAATGCGACGAAGCGAGATTGGCAGTAGATAAGTCCTTCCAAAATCAGAGGGAATCGGATTTAAAAACCATTTCCTCAAGTGAGTCGACGGCGCTAGCTGCGGGCCTTGCACTGAATGAGACCACAGAGAAGACCGACTCAAGGAAACCCGAGGCTAGCGAATTGCGTTCTCAGTCGGATCTCGCGTTCGAAATGCTAAAGTTGTCGGAGGCGGAAGCGTCCTTGACCTCGCTCAAGTTGCGTTATGCAGCCGACAAAGCCAAGTATTTCGAGGGCGATTCAGTTGCAAATGAACGTCTTGCTGCCGAAGCGCTAGAGGCCGAACAACGTTGGAAGAACATTGAAAGCGAGCTTCGAGTTGCAACGGCTACACGTGCGTTGAGGTCTGCCGAACAGTCGCAGCAAAAGGATGAAAAGAAACGAGCGGCGGCGATCGACAAAGCCAAAAAGGAGTTGACCGCCGCCGAAGTCGCTCACAAGAAATCGGTGGCTGCCGATCCCTCTGAAAAACTCAAGGCGTACACTCCGGTTGCGATCAGCTATCCCAAAGAGAGCACGGGGCGACGGTTAGCGTTGGCCCGCTGGATTGTGGATCGCCAGAATCCTCTGACAGCCCGCGTGGCGGTCAATCATATCTGGTCTCGGCATTTCGGCACGCCGCTTGTCGATAACGTTTTTGACTTCGGAATGAAGACCCCGAAACCGGAACTGCTGGCGGTTTTAGATTGGCTTGCGGCCGAGTTTATCGAAAGTGGCTGGGACATGAAGCATCTCCACCGAATTTTAGTTGGAACCCAGGCGTACCGCCGCGCTTCGTCAGGATCACCAGAACACATGGCAGTAGCTCAGAGGATGGATCCGGATAACCAATTCTATTGGCGAGGCAACGTCCGTCGGCTCGATGCCGAGGAGGTGCGTGATAGCGTATTGGCAGTGGGACATATCCTCGACGATACGAAGGGTGGCCCTGATATTAGCGAGGATGACGGCGAAAAAAACCTGAGACGGAGCGTTTATTTTCGACACGCTTATGAAAAGCAAATGACCATGATGGTGATGTTTGACGCAGCGAGTCCTAACGAATGCTATCGTCGCCGACCCAGTGTCATACCGCAGCAAGCGCTCGTCCTGGCAAATAGCCAACTGGCGAGATCCGCATCGCGTAAATTGGCGTTGCGAATCTGGAAAGAGACTGGCCAGGTTGCCAGCGAGTTCGTACAACGGCTCTTTATGGAAACCTTGAACCGTCCTCCCGACGAGCACGAACTCGATGCATGCCTTTCGTTTTTTAAGGAGCGAACGGAGAAGGAGCGAATCGAAGCGGCTCGATACGTAAGCGATGCGGCATCGAAGCCAGAGTCACCGAAGCCAGAGTCACCGAAGCCAGAGTCACCGAAGCCAGAAAAACCGAAGTCGACATCGGAGCCTACCTTGGAGCCACCCGCTTCGGACCCTAGCGAGCGAGCTTGTCAGAGCTTAGCACATGTCCTGTTAAATCACAGTGATTTTGTAAGTGTTCGATGAGTAACTAAGAAAGCCCAGATTCATGCCAACGCGAACCACCTTCACACGTCGACAATTGCTATGCGATACGGGACTGGGCTTTGGTAGTCTTGCATTGGCGGCGATGCTCGACCAAGAACAATCTCAGGCCCAAGAATCGCGTTTGGATCCGAGGGCATCCATACGTCGTATCGCGCCGAAAGCCAAGAGTGTGATTTGGCTGTTCATGATTGGCGGCACCAGCCATATGGAGTCTTTCGATCCTAAGCCAGCGCTCAATAAGTATGCCGGAAAAACTTTTGCTGAAACTCCTTATGGCGATGTGCTGAAGTCGCCGTACATGGCCAACGAGCGCGCCGTTGCGTTCGATCCCAACAATGGGTTTGTTCGGACCGAAGTCTATCCGCTTCAGGTTGACTATCGAAAATGGGGGCAGAGTGGCTTGGAGATCAGCGATTGGTGGCCGCATCTTGGTCAATGCGCTGATGATCTTTGTTTGATTCGTTCGATGTGGACGGAGGACAGCAATCACGGTGCGCAACTTCAGTTTCATACTGGGCGTCATAGAATCGATGGTTTTTTCCCAACGATTGGTTCATGGGTCAACTATGGTCTTGGTTCGTTGAACGACGACCTACCTCAATTTGTCGTCATGGGGACACCGGTCGCCGACTGTTGCGGCGGTGTTGAAACGTATCGCGCGAACTACTTGGGACCGCAGTACGATGGCATTCCATTAAAGATTGATCCTCGCGATCCACTCCCTTATGCAAAACGGCAACCGGATGTCCGTCGGGAGGAACAGGAGAGCGAATTTGACTTCTTGCGTCGGCTGAATCAAATGACAGCCGATGCGTTTCCAGAAGACGAGTCGATACGAGCTCGAATGAAATCCTACGAGCTCGCTTTTCGAATGCAAATGGCGGTACCGGAAGTCGTATCTTTTGATAAAGAGTCAAAGCAAACCTTGGATTCGTACGGAATCGACCAAGAGGTAACGCGATCCTTTGGTCAACAGATGCTGACTGCGAGACGGCTCGTCGAACGAGGTGTTCGCTTTGTGCAAGTTTACCATGGCAGCAACGGCGGAGCAGGGAACTGGGATGCACACGCGAATTTGCAGACCGGTCATTCGAAGCTTTGCCAGCAGGTCGATCAACCGATCGCTGCGTTGCTCAAGGACCTTAAGCAACGCGGATTGCTCGATGAGACGTTGGTTGTTTGGGCGAGCGAATTTGGTCGCACGCCTGGTTCCCAGAGTTCCAACGGACGCGATCATCATCCGTATGGATTTACCGTATGGATGGCGGGGGGTGGAATCCGTGGCGGTATCGCTCACGGGAATACAGATGAGCTCGGCTTTCATGCGGTTGAGGACAGGCATTACGTGACCGACATTCATGCTACGGTACTTTATCAACTCGGAATTGAGCCCAGGTCACTGACCCTGCCCGGTCGCAAGCGGCTTGAACGCGATTACGGACACCCCATTCGCGAGATCATGCTTTAATAAGGAAAAGGTACTTTGTGACTTCGTGTCTTGGTGGTTCATTATCTTGGCTAGGACCCCACAAAGAGCCTACATTTCCAGGTTGGATTTGCAAGCGGCATGGTGCTCGAGCATGGTTGCGACAAGCGACGTCCAACCTGTTTGGTGATTGGCGCCAAGTCCCCGGCCTGTGTCCGCGTGAAAGTACTCGTGAAACAACATCAGGTCTTTCCAATGGGGATCGTTTGCGTATTTCTCGTCCTCGCCGTGACAGGGCTTCGCACCGTACTCATTTTTCTTGAAAAGCAAGATCAATCGGCGTTCGATCTCGTCTGCAACTTGACGTAAATTCATCAGGATGCCAGAACCGGTTGGACACTCCACTTGAAACGTCTCGCCGTAAAATTCGTGATACTGCCGAAGCGACTCGATGATCAGATAGTTGAGCGGAAACCAGATTGGGCCTCGCCAATTGCTGTTGCCACCGAACATCCCAGTGTTGCTTTCGCCCGGAACGTAACCGACCGACTCCTTGCCGCCAGCGTATTCGAACACGAACGGTTTTTCACCGTGAATGGCTGACATGGAACGAATTCCGAATGGCGACAAAAACTCCTTCTCGTCCAACATGTAGTCGAGCAGCTTGCGAAATCGCTCGGTCGACGGGATCGCTAGAAGCCGCATTTCGGTGGTTGAGCCAGCAGGGCAAAATCTTTCCATATAGGCCATGTGCTTGGCCATTTGTGGCCTGTTTTTCAAGAACCAATTCATTCGGCGTTGAAAGCTAGGCAACCGTTGCAGAGTCGATTCATGAATCATAACGTTGGAGCACAACGGAATCAGTCCTACCAGTGAGCGGACTCTCATCGCGGTGCTTTTGCCGTCTCGAAGCAGGTGGTCGTAATAAAACCCATCTTCCTTTTCCCAAAGCCCAGTACCGTGCAATGAATTCATCGCTTCCGCAATCGCGACGTAATGCTCGAAGAACTTGCTCGCCATATCCGAGTATGCCTGGTTCTCCTCGGCTAACTCCAAAGCCATCTGCAACATGTTGCCGCAAAAAAATGCCATCCATGCAGTCGCGTCCGCCTGATCCAACGTTCCACCGCCCGGTAGCGGTTTGCTCCGATCAAAAACGCCAATGTTGTCGAGTCCTAAGAATCCGCCGCTGAAAACGTGTTGCCCTCGAGTATCCTTTCGATTCACCCACCAAGTAAAATTGAGCAGCAGTTTTTGAAACGTCCTGGCTAAGAACTCTTTGTCACCGCTCAGTTTGTAAACGTGCCAGCATGCCCATGCATGAACTGGCGGATTCACATCATTGAGAGCCCATTCATAAGCTGGGATCTGACCGTTGGGATGCATATACCATTCACGCAAGAAAAGGATCAATTGATTCTTTGCGTATTCGATATCGACACGAGCCATTGGTATCATATGAAAGGCCACGTCCCATGCCGCATACCAAGGGTATTCCCATTTGTCCGGCATAGAAATAACATCGCGATTGAAGAGATGAGTCCAATCACTGTTGCGTCCAACGTCGCGTCCGGGCGGTGGCGGCGGACTATTCGGATCCCCGTGAAGCCATGAATTCACGACATAATAATAGAATTGCTTAGTCCAGAGCAGGCCAGCATAGGCTTGTCGGGAAATTGCCTTTTCCTCTACGCTAAGTTGTGATGGGATACACTCATGGTAGAAGGCATCCGCTTCCGATTTCCGTTGGGCAAACACCGATTCGAAACCTTCGCCAAATTGTCGATCGCCGAAGATTGGATTCATGATTGGCTGGGGCGTCGTTGGCTTGGCTGTGTCCTCAGCCATCATAGATTCAAGCGAAACGCCAGAAAGACGACAACGAATTACCAGCGGCTCATCCGGATTGACAATCGCTATATGATGAGCAGCACATTTGGTCCCGAATGTTTTCGTATCGGCTCCGTTAGCTACGCCATCCACCACACAAGCGTGAAACGCATCCTTAAAAAAAGTTCCTGACGTAGGTGCTCCTGGATGACGATTGGGATTGGTTTCATTTTCGGTGAATAGCCAGATTGGCTTTTCACCTTTTGGCCCTAGGTCCACTCTAAACTCGACGTGCCCAAGCGATTCGTGGTCGCAGAGCACAACTCCGTTTGGTTCACTGGCTGACTTGTGCAATCGCATGCGAGGCTTGCTGGTGCATCCGTCATGTTCACAGCCCCAAATCCACGAATTGTGATACCACAACTGAGGCAAAACGTGCAATACGGCAGGAGAAAGTCCGCGGTTGTTGACGGTCAGTTTGATCAGGATGTCATCGGCGTCCGCCTTGGAGTACTCAATTTGACAGTCGAAATAGGCGTCGTTGTCAAAGGCATTCGTGTCGAGCAGTTCGAATTCGTTTTCGGTTCGCGATCGACGTTTATTGGTATCGGTCAACTTTTCGTAAGGAAACCGAACCTGAGGGTATTTATAGAGCCCTTTCATATAGGAATGCGTTGGCGTGGAGTCCAGGTAGTAGTAACACTCTTTGACATCTTCGCCGTGATTTCCCTCAGGGCCAGACAAACCGAAAAGTCTTTCCTTTAGGATTGGGTCGCGGTTATTCCAAAAGGCGAATGAAAAGCAGAGCCTCCCTTGTCGGTCACAGATCCCTAGCAGGCCATCTTCACCCCATCGGTAGGCGCGCGACCGGGCTTGATCATGTGGAAGAAAGAACCAAGCCTCTTGATTTTGGGAATAGTCCTCGCGCACTGTTCCCCACTGCCGTTCCGACAGATAGCTACCCCAACGTTGCCAATTTGTATGCCGTTGCTTGGATTCGGTCAAACGTTGATGCTCTGCGGTTCGCCGCAATTCATCGGAAGCTGGAAAGCAAATCGACGGAGACGTTTTTTCACTATTCAACATGGAGCAGACTGCAAAAGACGACACGAACTAGGAGCGTTGTTGCCCAGAGCTTATCGTTTTTTCAACGATTTGTCTTTAGGTCGCTCGGTCGAAGGCCCCGCCGGTACTCGAAACGATTTTTCCGTGTACCATTAGGGCCACGCAGGAGTTATCCGCCCCACGGTGTTTCGACCTATTTATGCCGAATCTCAATCAATCTTTTATTAACCGCGAGCTCAGTTGGCTCGAGTTCAATCAACGGGTCCTCGATCAGGCCCTTTATACGAAGGTACCGGTCCTCGAACGGCTCAAATTCCTGGCTATTACAGCAAGCAATATGGACGAGTTCTTCATGGTACGCGTGGGAGGGCTTCAGCTGCAACAAGCCCGCGGGATCGAGACCGTCGATCCGAGTGGCAAGACGGTCACCGAGCAACTCGAACACATCTACGAACGAGTGAACGCGATCATTCGCGATCAGTACGATTGTTTTTTGAACTCCGTCGAGACAACTCTAACTGCAGAAGGCTTGGAACGCATCTCTGCGAGCAATGCAACTGCCCGACATCGTGAGGCGATTGCTCGTTTTTTTAATGAGGAAATTTATCCGGTTGTCTCACCGATGGATATTGATCCTGAGAGCCCGTTTCCGATCCTTGCAAATCTTGGGTTACATCTATGCGTTCGAATGGCCAGCGGCGATTCCGAGAAACCGCATCGCTTTGCCTTCATACCGATGGGAAAAGTTCTTTCGCGATTTATAACGTTGCCGAGCGATCGCGGCTATAACTACGCATTGCTTGAGGATGTGACGTCGGAACTGGTTGAGCAGTACTATCCCGGAAAACGAATCGATGAGTGCATCGCATTTCGGGTCACTCGCAACGCCGATGTTTCCGTTCGTGAGGACAGCGCGGCTGATTTGATGATGGGTATGCAGGAGGTGCTGCATTCGCGGCGTTCCGCTGGTTTTGTTAGACTCGAAATAGCAGAGGCGGTCTCTGAGCCGACGCTCCAATTCCTTCAGGACAAGCTGGGGTTGAACCCAAGCGACGTTTTCAAGTTTCCCGGTCCGCTAGATCTCTCAAGCATGATGTACCTAACGGATATGGAGGGGTTCCCAGCTCTAAAAGACACGGTATGGATCCCGCAGCAGTCGCCTGCAATTGACCCGACACAAAGTATGTTCAAGGCAATTAGTGAGCGAGATTTACTTCTCTGCCATCCGTACGAAAGCTTTGAACCTGTTGTTCGATTTCTTGAAGAGGCCGCTGACGATCCCGACGTATTGGCTATCAAGCAGGTATTGTATCGAACAAGTCGTAAAAGCCCCATTGTAGCTGCTCTTAAACGAGCTGCCGAGCGGGGGAAATATGTAACCGCCATAGTAGAGTTAAAAGCCAGATTCGATGAGGCTCGCAACATTGAATGGGCTCGCGAGCTAGAACGTTCGGGCGTCCAGGTCATCTACGGTGTCCGAGGACTAAAGACGCATGCCAAGATTTGCATCGTCGTGCGTCGCGAACCTTCCGGCATCGTTCGCTATGTCCACTTTGGGACCGGTAATTACAATGAAACTACTGCCCGAATTTATAGCGATATTAGCTATATGACTTGCAAAGAGTCGCTTGGCAGGGATGCCAGCGCATTTATCAATGCAATCACGGGCTACAGCCAACCGCAGCCCTACGACAAATTGGACTCTGCTCCATTAGGACTTAGGAAAAAGCTCGTCGCGCTCATCCAAGCGGAGACCATCAACAAACGCAACGGCCAAAAAGCATACATCGCTGGTAAAATGAACTCGCTGGTCGATCCGGACATCATCAACGCCCTCTACGAGGCCAGCCAAGCGGGCGTAATCATCCGACTCAATATTCGTGGCGTTTGTTGCCTGCGTCCGGGCGTTCCCGGGTTCAGCGAAAACATTTCGATCAACAGCATTGTGGATCGATTTTTGGAACACGCCCGCGTTTTCTATTTCTACCATGGAGGGGACGATGCGGTATTCATCAGCAGCGCTGATTGGATGCCGCGATCGTTCGACAGACGCATCGAATTGCTAGTGCCGATCGAGGATACCGGTTCTAAACGTCGTTTGATGGAAATTTTGGATACGTATTTTCGAGACAACCAGAATGCATGGCGTCTCGGAAGCGATGGTCGCTATACACGAATTCATCCCGAGCAAAACCAACTAAAATTCCGAGCACAGCGGTATTTATCTGAGTCGGCTATTGCCGCCATTAAGAAAGCGGAGCATGCAGCTCGAACGACCTTTGAACCGCACAAGTCTGCAGCGACTCGCGATGCATAGAATTAAGGTTTTTTTGGAATGCAGCCTGCTCCGATTTCAGTCGCAATCTATTGCGATTTGGAAGGCCGGCCGATGCTGTGTACTTCGAATCCAGTTTTGACAAGCTTGTCTCGATCGAGGATGTTTCGACCGTCGAAGATAAATGCTGGCTGCTGCATACCTTGAAAAATGCGGCTTGAGTCGACCGTTTTGAATTCGTCCCATTCCGTTAGAACGGCGATCGCATGTGCCTCACTGGCGGCTGCGTAGACGTCACTTACGACGCTGACGTTCGTTTCGATGAGCTTCCTATGCTTTTCCGAAAGACCACCCACGCTATTCGCAAACATGAGTTCTAACTCGGAACGGATTTGCGTTTCCGGAACGCGAGGATCGTAGATGACTAATCGTGCTCGCTCCTCAAGCAAATCGCGACACACATGGATAGAGGCGGATTCGCGAGTATCGTTTGTGTCTTTTTTGAAGGCAAAACCCCATATCGCAATCTTCTTGTCCGATACGGTATTGAACATCGTCCGAACGATTCGCTCTGAAAAGCGTCGCTTTTGGTAGTCGTTCATAACGACGACTTGCTCCCAATATTGTGCTACTTCGCGAAGGCCAAAGTGCTCACAAAGGTAGACTAGATTGAGAATATCTTTCTGGAAGCATGAGCCGCCGAAGCCGACAGAGGACTTCAGAAATTTCGGGCCGATACGCGAGTCGGTTCCAATGGCTTTTGCGACTTCGTCTACATCCGCGCCGGTGGCTTCGCAAAGCGCGGAAATCGCGTTGATGGAAGAGACTCGTTGTGCTAGGAATGCGTTAGCCGCTAACTTGGAGAGTTCGCTGCTCCACAGATTGGTTGTTAGGATTCGATCACGAGGTATCCAACGTCCGTATACTTGTGCGAGCCTCTCGACCGCCTCCAGTGACTCACCACCGATGAGGACTCGATCAGGCAGTAGCAGGTCTTGAACTGCGGTGCCTTCAGCTAGAAATTCGGGGTTGCTCAAGACGTCGAAAGTGGCTCCACTGGCGGAGCTACTTAGAATGCGTTTGATCGCTTCGGCGGTTCGAACTGGGAGTGTTGATTTCTCGACGACGAGTTTGTGACCCTTGGAGCATTTCGCAATCTGGCGAGCACATTTTTCAATAAATTCAAGATTGGCGGCGCGTCCTGCTCCAATACCGAATGACTTGGTTGGTGTGTTAACGGCGATGAAAATGATATTGGCTTCGCTGATGGCCGAGTCCACCTGCGTTGAGAACGTCAGGTTTCTACCGCGCGCTTCCCGAACAACTTCATCCAGCCCCGGTTCATAGATGGGTAGTTCATCTGAATTCCATTGGTCGATACGAGCCTGATTTAAGTCGACGACGTGGACTGCAATGTCTGGGCATTGCTTTGCAATCATGGCCATTGTCGGTCCGCCGACATAGCCAGCGCCGATACAGCAAATTCTAACAGGTGATGTATTCATGGATTAAGTCCCAATCGTCTTTAGTAACGTGAAGTGGATGGCCACAAGGAGTGGATCGGCAAGCCGAGTTGATTCAGTTTCAGAGTGATCGCTTGATCTAGAGTGAGCTTTTCCCCGCCGGTCAAAAGCCAATCGGTGCGACATAGCGATGTTGCTGTTATTGCACCCTGGAGTCCATACATGGCTACCTTACTTTGATTTCCAGCCTCCCATTCCGCAGCAAGATACGGTAGCATCATCCCGTTTAACATAAGTGTCAAACTGGAAAGCATCACCGGCATGATTCGACCACTGTGAAACTGCCCCACCAACACTCGCCCCTGCTCCGCAGTTTCAGCAGCCAGATGGAGCAGCATGTAGCGATCTACGACATCGAAAAGATTCACAAGTAAATTCATACACCAAATGCTGACCGCGAAAGGCAAGACACGTTTCCACATCGTTCCGTGGGGAATGGCTGGCTTCGCAGGTGATTCAATATCGTGCCAGTTTCGCAGAGCGGGTATCGCAGGAATCAATCCGGCAACGGACGCGATTGCGAAAGCACCAACCAGGATACGCCAGTCGTTGATCCACATAACGCCACACAGGCTGGTGACAGTGAAGACGATCGAATTGCAGGTATGCATAGTCGATACAATTCGTGGCTTGCATCGTCCGCCCAGAAGTTCGGTTGTTGAGTTGAACAAGATCACTAGGCACAGCGCAGTCGCGATGAGTGACATGGTTGCGTGCGACAGTTCAACTCCGAAAATGATGCTGCTGGTACTTGATGGTGCTAAAACCAGAACGGTTGCAAAACACATGGAACCGAGAATAGCCCCAATGGAAACGCGTTTCAGAAATACATTTAGTTGACCTGACGCGCGATACGAGGCGAAAAATCTGTCAAAGGTGCCCGGCAATCCCCATACTACAAGAGGGGCGGCAAGCACGAAGAAACTGAAGGATAGAGCCCAAAGCCCAAGCCGATCCTCCGTCAAAAGACGACATAAAATGAGGTTCCGTACAAACCCTATGGCTCGTTGCATCAAGTTCGCCACCAGCATGAACGAAAGCCCTGAGACCAACGAATCGGCTATTAGTGAAGTGTTCGGACTGAACCGATTTGCTTGAGAACTCGAAATGGCGATGGACATTCGCTCGATTTGATTTGGCTCATGGAAAAGTTGAAAGAGGTGTGTAATGCTGGCCCGTAAACCTTTGTCGGGCAAGCGATACCGCGTATCTCTTACGGATTCCTCTCCATAGACGCTAAATTGTATCGAATGTACGGACTGTTCTGCTTTTGAGACCGTACGCTACTTCACAGGAGGTTTTTGGAAATCGGGTCGCGCAGCCGTCTTGAGAGCTTCCCATGGCTTGCGGTAGTAATAGTGTGGTACATACGGACCGCTATGATTTGCATAGTTTCCATTGCAGTAATTGGACTGCCATGCCATTGCTTCTTGGCTCGAAGGTTCGATTTTGTAGGCCAAGTATCCCGGAACGAACCTGGGCCGGTTGTACACGTTTCGGTATTCCGGCATCGAATTCCAGATGGGGTGCGAGAATATGTCTTGGCGTTGAACTGCCGGGTCAAGATATGTTCCTGAAAGCCAATCCCCTGCAAAACTTTGGCCGTTAACGCCACACAGTACCAGGAGGCTAAACGAGGCGAAACGGGCAACTCTCGGGATAACCATTTTTTTCTCCACTCAAACCAGACCAGGATTACAACCGCTTTCTGATCTTCGAAACTACGCCCAGTTCAATTCCAGTTTTGAACAACGCATATGGCAAATAAGAAATGCATGCGTTTGTGCGAAGCCAATGGAAGAGACTTTGAGGGGAAATACCCATGTAACGAATGCCGTGATCTTAGTCTTGACAGTGCTGGCGGGGAAAAGATAGGCTAAATGGGTCCTATGAGGAAGATTTGCGGATCACTACAATAATCACGTTACAATCATCGGGCGTCTCAAATTCCGGCTCGGATTGATCTAAGGAAAGATTAGCAAAATGAATTACAAGATCAGGTCATTGGAAAAAGAGGGGTCGCGGTCGAAAAAATATTTCCTCCGTTCGCCAGCCATCCTTGCTGGAATGTCCTTGATGAGCGTTGGGGTTTGGCTCACTGGTGCGAGTTTAGGACAGGTGCCTTACTCAGTTGTTCAACCTGCAAGCTATTCGTTGGTTTCGCATTTGGATAGCCGCGATTGGGCAGCCGATGTTGCCAAGGCTCAATTGAATCTCGATTCCAATCGGTTACCCGACGTCGGGATGACTCGGAAAAGACTCGATCAGACCATGATCGAACTGGAAAAATTCCTAGCGACTTCACCGCAGCATCAAGCGAACTGGCTAACATTCTTAACTTGGAATGACTTAAAAAGCGAACTCAGCAATGACACACCGGACCAAGATCGACTAGTTCAGATAGAGAAGACGTTTCGACAAAATTTTTCAGGACTGGAGATGCGGCATTTTACCAATGTTCGCGATGCATTGGCTACCTATGCCAATGCCTTGAAGTTCAGTACCGACAGGCCAAAGACTCTCGAGATTTTTTCCAATCGATTGACGAAACTATCGGAGCAATTGCAGATGCCAAACGCAGCTCAAAACTTCGAGAGCACCCGAGAAATTGGCCAGACGATTTCCTACTTAATACAAGGCAACCAGGCAAACGATTTAGCGAGTGCTGTCCGAGGGGAATTCGCAAGATCCAACGCTAGAGTCTTAGTGTCGTCGGAATTCGTCGACAAGCGATTCTCAAGGCCTGTAAATGAAGCAAATCCAGTCAACGAACTGATTTTGGGGACACAACTTTATGGCCAGAGTTGGCTTCAAGGATGGGTGAAACCTCAATTGTTGGATTGCAACACGCACGCGGCTTTGCGGCTCAATATGAACGGTTCCTTTTCCAGTCAGAACATTGGCTACAACCGATCTGTCAAGCTGCACACACAAGGATTTGGTAACGTCGCGGCCTGCGAAACCATCGCGCTGATGGACGGCGGCCTAGTTCCTCTCAACGACACCGGAGCCGACGCCAACTTATCAAGCCAAATCGACTCGATCGAAGCAAAATTGAAAATCGTTCGAAAGCTCGCGAGCAAGCAAGCTGCCAAGAAAAAGCCTCAGGCCGATGCGATCGCAGAGGGACGCCTTGAAAATCGCCTTCGAGCTCAGTTCCACGAAAGAATTGGCCAGCAACTCACCGAAGCGAACCAACGGATTCAAAACCCGGACGGAACTGTGTTATCGCGACTTGGTTTAGAACGCCCCAAACGAACATCCTGGAGCTCGCCACAGTATTTAGCCATGCTCTGGACGCTTCAGGAAAAGACCCAACTCGCCGCCCCAGTATCCTGCCCATTGGTGGTTGAACCGACTGGCATCACGGTGCAATTGCATGAGTCGGTTGTCACCAATCTGCTGGATCCCGTTCTCGCAGGCAGAATCCTCAGGAGCTCCGAATTGGAAACGATGGCTGTGCAATTTGGAGACACGCTCGGTAAAGGCTTAGCAAAGCAAAAAGACGAAGAACCGTGGGCCATCACGATGGCCAATTATCATCCAGTTGAAATCCAGCTAGACGATTCGTTGATAACGATTCGGATTCGCACCAACAAACTAGACCGCGGCGATCAAGCGCTGGATCAGCCAGCGTCGATTGAGGCGTCCTACAAAATTGTTTTGGTAGACGGAGCCCTCCAGTTAGAACGGCAGGGCGAAGTGAAGATCGACTTTTCGGGAAAACAGCAACGCGGCGTTCGCGCTGTAACGCTTCGCAGTTTCCTCAAGACTAAGTTCGAGGATGTGTTCAAGGAGCAGTTGCTAGACGAGCCCATTCGCATCACCGAGCGTTTGCCGAGCGATCTTCAAGACCTGAACTTGAGCTCAGTTCAAATCGACAACGGCTGGATCCAGGCTCACATCCGATAGCCGTAAAATCGGGTAGTCGCTAGTGCTCTATTTAATTTAGATTTTTGGGTTGAGCCGCTGACGCTAGCCGCGTTTTAAGTCGAAATGCATCATGTCGCAGCTAGCCCGAATTATTCATGAACGTCGATAGTTTTGGACGTAAGTCATTGTTTCGTATCTCGTTAAGTCGATTTGCAAACAAAGCAGACTGCTTTCGTAACCCGATGCGTAAGCGAGGGAATTCCCAGCAATCCCTCGCTTACGCATCGGGTTACGAATAATCCGCGCCTAGCGCTCGCGGCTGAGGCAACCAATTAATGGGGAGTTGCTACGGTACTCTCTCCACCGGGTTCTTGGCGAAGATCCATTCTTCGATTGGTTCGCCCTGGACGATCTGCCGATCAATAAACTCTGGAATCCTATCCGCTGTCATTCCACCATACCAGTTGCCCTCTGGGTAGACCAACAATATCGGGCCTCCCATACAGATTCGCAGGCATCCAACTTTAGTCCGATAGCAAGCCGACGGACCTGTCGAAATTGAAAGATTGCGTTCCTTGAGCTGATCCTTTAGCGCTCTCCAAGCGAGTTCTCCTTGTTCCTTTGAACAGCAAGATTCCCCGATGCACAAAAAGATATGTCGAGAGAAGTTGCCAATTTTTAATTGAGATGCAATCTCTCGAAGCTTTTCCAGATCCATACTAGATTATTTCCTCAAGTCGGCCAGTTGAATCTCCGAAGGAATCGGTTTCTACTCCGAAACGATTTAACATCTCGACGAAGAGATTCGACATCGGTTTGTCCTCCACCTTAACGAAACGACCTGTCGCAAACTTTCCGCCACCGGACCCAGCTAAAATCACCGGCAGATTCGCATGCGTGTGTCTGTTGCCGTCGGCTATAGCTCCGCCGTAAACAATCATGCTGTTGTGGAGCATCGATTTGCCATCTACATCTTGAATCGAATCCATCTTTTTCAAAAAAGCAGCGAATCGCTCAATATAAAACCGATCGATTTTCGCAACTTTCTCAGCGAGTTCGGGCGCCCGTTGGTTGTGGGTCAAATAGTGATGCCCCTCGCTGATTCCTAGATCTGGAAATGTCCGATTGCTTCCGTCGTATGCAATCAGCAAAGTCGAAATGCGAGTCGAATCGGTTTGGAACGCAAGCAACATCAAATCGAAATTGATCTCGATGTGTTTTCCAAAGTCACTTGGAATCCCCACGGGTGTCTGCTGCTTTGGGTCAGGAACCGAGCCGAATTTTTCGGTGGATCGAATTGCTTCTTCGACACTTCGAACGCTTGAGACATACTCATCCAGTTTGCGACGATCGTCCAATCCAAGTTTTTTTTGCAAATCTCTCGCGTCATCTAAAACGAAGTCGAGTACCGAGCGATTTGAGTTTTGCCTAAGTTCGAAATTTTTCTGCCGCTCGCCGTGAATACCTGCTCCGAACATCCGCTCGAATATTAGGCGAGGATTTGGCTCGGGTGTCACAGGAGTGGTGGCCGAACTCCAGGACAGGTTGTACTGATAAGCACACGCATAGCCCGAGTCGCAACTGCCTGAATTGCGAACGGCGTCGCTTGAAAGCTCCAGTGAGCGAAATCGTGTTGCGTTTCCGATACGTTGAGCAGCAACCTGATCGACGGAAACACCAACATGGATATCTTTTCCGGCTGTCTTCCTAGCTCGCGCTCCGGTCAAAAACGTCGCATTGGCTCTGGCGTGGTCACCGGCACCGTCGTTGCCAGCTGTCGCATTCTCGTGCTTTAACCCGCCCAGGATTTGCAATTGATGTTTGACAGATTCGAGGGGCTTCAACGTGGAACTTAGTTCAAGCTCGCCACCCTCGGTGGTCGGGAACCAATGGTCTTGTTGCACTCCATTTGGGATGGACATAAACGCCATGCGAAGTGGGACGCCGGACTCGGTAGTGGCAGCGGAGATAGCGACAGATGCTGCTTCGGTGCGAGTCAGAAATGAAAGCATCGGAGGAATAGCCAGACTTACACCAGCACCGCGAAGAAACGCTCGCCGAGTTCGAATGGATTTTTTCATGGTTTTTTAGCCTTTAGATTGTTGCGTATCATGCTATTCGGTTTTAAAGTTGCCTTTGCGATTCGCAGCGATTTCCTACGCCTAGAAACCGATGCTTGCACGTTCGGCTCACTTGTTTTCTTGCCATTCAGGTAGTGCCCGGCGCTGAAATGGCGAGGAATTGATGACTCCCTCCAACAGTACGCCGAACCGTCCTCCTTCACTGTCAAGTTTCTCGACTATCCTAGCTATCGCAACTTCATCATAGTGTTCGATCCCTCTGCCTAGTGCGTAAACGAATAGCTTTTCGGTCACACACTGGTAGAAATCTCTTCTGCGATCGGTTTTCAATACCCACTTTAACTCTCGAATATCACTAAACTTTTCACCCGTGATGAGTTCGCCAGCGCTTTCGACATTTTGGTCACCATCCTTGTCTCGCCAGCCACCAATGGCATTGAAGTTCTCAAGAGCCAAACCTAGTGGATCCATTCTGGAATGACAAGAGGAACAAAGGGCTGCTTGCCTGTGTACTGACAAAAGTTCTTTAAGTGTTGGTTCTCGGCCGCCGAATCGATCGGCTGCATCCTCGAGCGCTGGTACGTTGGGCGGTGCGGGAGGGGCAGGCGTCCCAAGAATATTGTCAAGGATAAACAGTCCTCGCTTAACCGGAGAAGTTCGCGTTGGGTTGGAGGTCACAGACAACATCGTCCCCTGGGTCAATACTCCGCCACGAGGACTTCCAGCAGGCAAAGTGACTCGCTGCATTTCTTTACCGAGAATCCCTTCCAATTCGTATAGGCTCGCCAGCTTTTCATTGACGAAGACATAATCAGCATCGATCAAGTCCAGTAAACTTCTGTCATTGCGGACGATAAACTCAAAAGACATCTCAGTCTCCTTTCGCATCGCGCTACGAACGCTGGCGTCGAATTGATCTCGCAAAGTTCCAAGTTCGCGGTATCTCGCAATTGCTTTTGCCGTGTCAGGGACATCGGACGATTCCTCTTGCTTTGTTCTCCTCCCCCTTCCGCCAAAACTTGCCTTGAGTATCGCATATTCTTTTTGGAAGCCTAGGGCGGAAATTGGGTCGATGGATACATTCTCGACGTCGCGCGCTCTTAGCCATTGCCCTGCAAAGCTCTCAACAAACTCATTGGAACGTTTGTCTTGGACCATCCGTTGCACTTGGGTTTGAAGGTTGCTTCGAAGCGCACCTCTTGCCGCGAGCGCAAAAAGCTCCTCGTCCGGCATGGTAGACCACAATAAATAGGAAAGTCTCGAGGCAAGTGCATATTCATCTACGTTAGGGTATTGACTAATCTCATCCTGCGATTCGACATCCTCCACTCGAAATAAGAATTGAGGCGATGCCAAGACGGCCATAAAGGCTGTCTCTATGCCGGCCTCAAATGTCATTCCTGGTTGTTGGTAGATCGATTCTGCGATTCCCACGAGCCGTTGACAAGAGATTGGGCTAGCTGGACGTCGATAGGCTCTTGTTGCAAACCGCGAAAGGATTTCCAATGAGTATTGTTTTCGTTCAACCAAGTCCGTAGGTGGCGATTCACGATGGAAAAATTGTCCGTATCTCTTGGGATGTTCCCAAAATGCTTCGTCCATCGGCCCGTCGACCGAGAACGATGCAATCTCATAACTTACGTAACGGTCCTTCGAATCTGCTTCGTCTTTTTCGTCGTTCCTTATCTCTGAAAGCCGTATTGAAATGGAGTGAGATCCAGGAGCAAGCGAAAAAACAAACGTGTTGTTTATTAACCTATTTTCCTCCCATTTATATTCAGCTGAATAGAGTTCCATGCCATTCAATAAACATGTGATCTGATAGCGGCCTGGATGAAAATCAAAGGAACCATGCAGTTTTTCCTTCACGATTAAGCGATATTCGCCAGCGTGCTTGATTTCAAAAATTTTCTGAACAGTTTGCGGTCGGTTGTACCGCATGCCTGTCCCATTTTTTGAACCATCCTCAGACACGAACTCCGTGCCCTTCCAATGCATCGATGGCATAATCCACGCTGTTTTCGGAACTGCTTCTACGACAATTGACTTGGCAGCCTGCAAGTATTTCTCGATCAACATGGGGGACAGCGACATGGCTTCACTGACGTTGTCAAATCCGAAGCCCGTGTCGTCCGGAGGGAAAATAACCTCAGCGTTAAAATCGACTCCCATTAAATCTCGGATTGTGTTTCGGTACTCAGTGCGATTGAGTCGCCGAAGGGGCGCGGTGCCAGGAAATGGATCTTCCGAGACAATCTCGAAGACTTCCGTATGGATCCAATCTGCCAAGACTCGCTTTGCTTCCTTTGTCGGCTGCTGGCTCTCACGAGGTGGCATCATATCCGAGCGAACGTTACGTAAAACTTTCAACCAAAAAGCCTTGTCCCCGAGAAACGCGGCCTGATCCTCCGAATCCAATTGAACGTCACCTTCTTTCACGTCCCCTGAATGGCAATCAAAACAATACGTCTTCAGGATTGGCAAAATTGTTTCGTGGAAATGCGAGTCTCGACTTTGTGCATCTGCGCTAGGACACAAGAGGAAGGCAATCCAAGCGATCGCAACAGCGAACCAAGTCAAACCGCTCACTTAATTTTTGTCCTTTTTCAGTTTCCGATTTCGAAGCTCCATTTGCTTTCCAGTCCATTTGATTTGCACATGGCGTTTGCGTACGCGAATTTAAAGTACAATCATAGCCAATTGCGAGCGGCAATGTCCATCGTGAGCAAGTGTTTTTGCACATAAGACTTAGATCCATGTTTGACTACAACACACGACTGGTGATCCTTTGCGCCGGGTTGCTCGGAGTGATAGCGGGTATGGTGGGAGTCTATCTTATCCTTCGCAAACGCTCGCTGATAGGCGATGCCATTTGTCACGCTGCGTTGCCTGGTTTGGCAATCTCCTTTCTTGCCCATGTATCCGTTGGCGGTGATGGCAAAAATCTACTTTGGCTATTGGTCGGTGCCGGACTATCCGGAACGGCGGGTTCGTTGGCGGTAATCGGTTTGCGTCGATGGAGTAATCTTAAGGAGGACGCAGCACTAGGCATCGTCTTGAGCGTATTTTTTGGCATTGGAATGGCGCTTTTCAGCGTTGTTCAGCAGTTTGAGCAAGGGAACGCAGCAGGGCTGGAGAATTTTATCTTGGGTAAGACGGCTTCGATTGTGGCAAGCGACGCGACAACAATTTTAGGTTCGTCTTTGGTTGTAATTGTGGCGTTGGTGTTATTTCGCAAGGAACTGAAGTTGCTCTGTTTCGATTCGTTGCTTGCCACGTCGCAAGGGTGGCCTGTCTTGATGATGGATCTGTTGCTTTTGGGCTGCGTCCTCATTGTAGTAATCGTTGGAGCTAATGTGGTTGGCGTGATTTTGGTGATCGCTCTATTAGTTATCCCACCTGCGTCGGCGCGCTTTTGGACGCATTCCTTACCCAAAACTATTATTGTCAGCGCATCGATTGGTGCGAGCTCAGGAATCCTAGGTGCGTTAAGTAGTCTACTCATCGATCGCATACCGTCAGGGGCTGCGATCGTGCTGTCTGCAAGCGGATTTTTTGTGTTTAGCATGTTTCTAGGGACGGAGCGCGGACTTCTTTGGCGCGCTTGGAGTCTAGGTAGACAGCGTAGGAAAGCGGACCAGGAGCATGTACTGCGAGCTATTTTCGAACTGCTGGAGTCTCAAGGAAAGTCACCGCAGGCACATGGCCAAATGCGATCGGAGCCGGTGGTTCTTTCGGACTTAGTTCGGATGCGCTCGTGGTCCGCGACTCGGCTCGCGAGCGCTGTTCGTCAAATAGGAAGTCAAGGATGGACAACACTCAATGCGGATGGAGCAGCCTCGCTGACCGCGAGTGGTATTCAACAGTCCATTAGAGCCGTACGAAGGCATCGGTTGCTGGAGCTGTACTTTGCACGATGGGCAGACCTTTCCCCGGATGCCATTGATCGCGGTGCAGATTACACCGAGCATGCGCTGGACGACGACTTGCTCGCGGAACTCGAAAAAGACGCGATCGTCATGGGCGAGTCGATCGATTTACCCAAGAGCGTTCATCCCATTGGTTCGTAGCAATTGCCTCTATTGGTTGAAAAGACTATCGAATCACTCTCTTCAAAAGGGCTTGAAAAGCGGAGTTCTCGGTAAGTGGTTGTTAGTCGATCTAGGATTGAAGGAAGAAATAGTCTTTAAAGCCGAGATTGGTGGCCTACTCAAGCAGATGGGTGCCAGCCGCATTATAGAGTAGGGAATCGTCTCCCGCACCTGCATCGAATTGGAGCCTAACAAGATCGAGTCCTTGGACTCGTAGTAAGTCCGCTTGATCCCCCCCGGTAAAACGAATTCCAGTCACCACTGTCGGAATTGCCAATGCATCATCGCCCCAGTCGATCTTGACGATATGTTGATCGGTGATCCCAGTATCCGTAAGGAGTCCATCGAGCGTTACGATTCCCCCTTCGCTAAGGCAATTCGAAAAACGCCAGCGATATGAAAATCCACGATTCGAAACAACTTTTAGCATTGCGGACAGATCCATTGTATCGCTAGCATTTTCCGAACTGCTGTGGGTTCGTTGGTACGTTTTTATTGTCCGGTTGCCTTAGCTAGTGAACCTGATTCACCCGTGACGCAAGGTCACAGGGGGTCTTTCGAATCGGTCTGTCGCTTGTTCTAGCTTACAAGCCTTGTTCACCAAGCGGCACGAGGCCGCTGGGGTCGCTCAGGGAACAAAAGTTGCGCAATCAAGGAAACGACGCAATACCGAATTTTTAACAGCCCAGGCTAGCGCCCGCCGGTTCACGAAATTGCAAATTCCCACATCGTTCAAACTAAATCGAAACGAACGGCCATGGATCGGTCGTAAGTTAGCGTCCTGGCATCCACCAACCGTCTAGTTTCGACTGCAATTCAATTACTTTCGCCTTTTCGGAATCCACAAGATTGCGAACTTCCATTGGATCGGTATCCAATTGATAAAGCTCGTTCTTTTCATTCGGTTCGACACTCGGATTTGGCACAATCAATTTCGAGTTACCATCAATGACCCAACGCCAGCGCAAACTCTTGGCGGGTACATCTAGGTCCTTTGAGTTGTGAGTGAAGCATTCGCCAAAGAGGGTCTTTCGCGATTTGACCGCCGCGTCATCGAGCAAGTTAATTCCGGGTAGCGACTTATCAACCGGCAACCCCAAAGCACTTCGCAAAGTTGGCATCAAGTCAATAGACTGAGCCAAGTGGTCCAACATTCTCGGTGCAATTTTCTTTGGCCAGTGGACCATAATGGGCGTTCGCAGCCCGCCATCATATTGCGACTGCTTGGACTTCGGTGCATAACGCGAGTTATCCGGACTTTGTATCCAACCGTTGTCTGCAATGTAAACGACGATTGTGTTTTCGAGTTGCCCACGCTCCTTGAGACTTTTCATCAACAGCCCAACCGATTCGTCAAACCATTCGACCATAGCCCAGTACTTTGCAATATGAATCGAATCGGTTTTGTCCTTGTATTTTTCGAGCAATCGGTCTGGTGGCGTGTGCGGATCGTGTGGCAAAAGGGGTGCATACCAAACCATAAAGGGGCTCTTCGATGCGATACACTTGTCCATAAAGGAAGTAATGGGTTCCATCGTCTTGCGTCCAATATCTAACCCAACATCGCCGTGGCGGCCTCCTTTGGTCATGCCGTCGGTGAATCCGCCTCGTGAGAAGTGCCCTTGCCACCATTTTCCCGTTTGCAATGATTGGTAGCCGTTTTCCTTTAGAAGACTTGGCAACGTAACGCATGTCTCCAGGTGCTTGTTCATTCGCTCCCTGCCTTCTTGAAACCCAGGCGACTTATTGAAGACCGCATTGGTCATGCCCTCCGGCACTGGTGGGTCATTGGACGTGATCTTATTCTGATGCGGGTACATGCCAGTGATGATGCTGGCTAGGCTTGGGCAACATAGACTGGATGTTACGTAGCCGCGTCGAAACGTCAGACCGTTTTGAGCTATTCGATCGATGTTAGGGGTTTGAATGATCTTGTGACCCATGAATCCGTAGTCTGTCCATGCGTGATCGTCGGAAATGATCATGACCACATTGGGGCGATCGTCTGCATGGCTAGGGTGCAATCCCATACTGAAAAAGCAAGCTGCAAGGAGTCTGGCGAGTGTTTTCAAGGTAAGTCTCTTCGAGTTA
>CAMDKL010000066.1 GCA_945900945.1 Pirellula staleyi DSM 6068 | reverse complement strand
GTTTCTTCAGCGGACAATCCATTAGCGGCGCGAGTTTATGCGAACCGAGTATGGTCGTGGTTGATGGGGCAAGGGATCGTGGATTCGGTAAACAATTTTGGAACGACCGGATCGTTGCCATCCCATCCAGAATTGCTGGATTGGTTAGCAGCCGAATTGATTCGCAATAATTGGTCAACGAAACATCTTGTCCGTCTAATGGTGCTCTCCGACGCATATCGAAGAAAAGTTTCGGGTCCGTTTGGGGCTGTAGCCGAGTTGGATCCCGATAACCGGCTCTATTGGCGAGGCCATCAGCGCCGACTTACTGCCGAAGAACTTCGCGACGCAATGTTGCAAGCTAGTGGTGAACTCGATACGACACTTGGGGGTACGATCATGAAGCCAGCGACCAAGTCGGATGGCAGCTACAAACATGCGACCACTCGACGCAGTATCTACAATCCACTCTTTCGCAATTCGCTCCCTGAGTTATTCGATGCGTTTGATTTTCCAAGCTCAGGCATTTCGGTCGGCCAGCGTTCTCGCAGTACCGTTTCCACGCAAGCACTTGTCTTGTTGAACAACACTTGGGTGCACGCGCGAGCTAAGGCGATGGCTGCAAGATTACGGTCCGAAAGTGACCAAGACGACCCGGTAGCTTGGATTGGGTCTGCATATCAAAAATGTTTTCAGCGTTCGCCAAGCTTTGAAGAATTGGGTACCTGCCTGGAGTTTTTCGAACCCAAAGTTGAATCAAGAGTTCCCGAACAACTTGAGCGATTGGCTCATACTCTACTTGCATCCATCGATTTTCGTTACCTCGAATAGGTTGGGATTCATGTTTGAAAATTCGATTAGTCGGCGTCAGTTGTTGCAACAGTCTGCCTGTGGTTTTGGAGCCGTGGCGGCGAATGCCATGCTCGCGCGGACTGGGATGGCCTCCTCGACAAGCGGTATTCATGGCGCCCATCACGTTCCGAAGGCAAAACGAATTATCTTCTTGTTCATGTTCGGCGGAGTGAGTCAAGTCGACTCGTTCGATTACAAGCCGATGCTAGCTCGGCGACATGGCGAATTGCTGACATTCGACGATGCGCGTCTGCTTGCCAAAACGGGGAAACCGACAGAGCAGAAACTCCTGAATACGCCTTGGAAATTCAATCAATATGGAGAGTCGGGGCGTTGGGTATCCGACTTGTTTCCAGGGATGGCGGAGCATGTAGACGATCTGTGTTTGCTGCATGGCATGCATACAGAGGGCGTCGCGCACGGGCCGGCCACTTTGTTTTTGCACTGCGGTTCGACCAATATGACTCGGCCATCGATGGGCTCATGGGTGAACTATGGGCTCGGGTCCGAAAACGAGAATTTACCGGGATTCGTCTCGATCTCGCCATTGGGTCCTGGCGGACCTCGCAAATACGGTGCAGCATTTTTGCCCCCTAAGTTCCAAGGAACTCGATTGGTTTCCACCACCAGCGACAGGTTCACCATCGATAGTTTGACACGTGACAACATGCCGATCTCGGAGGTTGCACGGCAAGTTGAATTGCTGCAACGCCTGAATCGCCAACAGCTTGACCGGCGCGCAAGCCATGATGCGGAGTTGGAGGCCGCTCTGGAGTCGCACGAACTTGCATGGCGAATGCAACAGCTTGCGCCGGATGTCTTGGACTGTTCGACTGAGACCGCAGCGACTCAAAAAATGTATGGAATCGACGATGCGAAGACCAAGGACTTCGGCCAAAAATGCCTGCTTGCGAGGCGGTTGTGCGAATCCGGAGTCCGCTTCATCGAAGTGAATTATGGTGGCGACTCAGGCAATTGGGATCAGCATTCGGATTTGCCCAAGCACGCAGACCATGCGAAAGCGGTCGATCGACCGATTGCAGGTTTGCTGCAGGATCTGAAACAGCGGGGACTTCTCGAGGACACCATCGTATGGTGGGGTGGCGAATTTGGCCGGACGCCCTATTCCGAAGGCAAGGGAACAGGTCGCGATCACAATCCCGGTGGCTTCACTGTGTGGGTAGCTGGCGGTGGTTTTAAGGCGGGTTATGCCCATGGTGAGACGGATGAATTTGGATTTAGGGGTATCAACGGACGGGTACATATGCATGATTTACATGCCACGCTGCTGCATCAATTGGGGTTGGATCACAAGCGTTTGACCTTTAAGCATGCCGGCCGCGATTTCCGTTTGACCGACGTCCATGGCCACGTCGTTCACGACATCATCGCGTGACATGAACGAAGTACTTAAACGAATCTAGCGAGAACGCTTACACCGAAATGCACCACCCATGAGTCCGCTGCTCCTTGTTCGTCTCTGGATAATGGTCTTTTCGCATTACTTCGTTTGGGGGACTTGGTATGTGACCATGGGGACTTATGCGACGACGAAACTGAACTTTGCGGGCGGGCAAGTCGGGCTGGCATACGGCAGCACGGCGGTTGGCGCGTTGGTGTCTCCGTTAATCGTAGGGATCATCGCGGATCGATACTTTCCCACGCAGCGGATCCTGGCCTTTCTGCATTTGGTTGGAGCTGTGCTACTCTATTGGGTGTCTACTTTGACAGAATTCAGTGGCTTTTACCCTGTGCTGTTGGCTTACACGATTACTTACATGGCCGGGCATGGGCTGACGAATGGGCTGACGCTGCACCATTTGAAGAATCCTGCGAAGGAGTTCCCGCTGGTGATGGTCATGGCCAGTGTGGGCTGGATCATGGCTGGGCTCGCGGTGAGTTGGCTGGAATTGGAAGACAATGCGGGCATGTTCCGATTGGCTTCTGGGGCGGCGCTGGTCATGGGCGTTTATTCGTTGACGCTGCCGCACACTCCGCCCAAGGGAGCTAGCAAGCCCGCCTCGCTCGGCACGCTGCTCGGCTTCGATGCGCTGAAATTGATGCGAGACCGGTCCTTTGCGATCTTCATGATCTGTTCCTTCCTGATCTGCGTGCCGTTGAGTTTCTACTTCAGTTGGATGAACCTCTTCATGAACGAGATGAACATACCGAACGCCGCCGCGAAGATGACGCTAGGGCAGGTGTCGGACGTGGTTTTTCTTTTGTTATTGCCAGCGATGTTGTTTCGAATCGGAGCCAAAGGAATTCTGATGCTCGGCATCGGCGCGTGGGCTCTAAGATTCGGTCTCTTTGCGCTATTCCATCAAAACCCATCGGCGCTGTGGATGCTTTTTACAGGCATCTTGCTGCATGGCATGTGCTACGACTTTATCTTTGTAATGGGCCGAATGTATGTAGACAAACGCGCGGGTGAAGACATCCGAGGTGCCGCTCAGGGTCTGCACGCCGTGATTACGCTCGGTGCTGGAATGTTCGTCGGTTCCTGGCTCTCCGGGATCGTTGCCCAGCACTATACCCAAGGAACTACCCACGATTGGCAGCCAATTTGGTTGATTCCCGCCGCCATGGGGGCCGTGCTAGTCGTGGTGTTCGCTCTTTTTTTCAAAGAAGACCCAGGTACCAGCGATGCTGGCAGAGTTGACCACACCTACTAAGAACTACCGATATGGAACGATGCGACGGTTGCCTTGCATGATCTGACCGGTTTCGATGGCCGGTGCGATGCGATTGTTTTTACGAAAGGAACAGAGCCACCACCTAACAGCAGCGATATTCTGCCTGTATGGCGTCGCACGCTGCTTGGACTCCAAGAGAAACCAACGTTAGAAAGCGGTTATGATTTAGTCGTCGTGGGTGGAGGTTACTCAGGAATGGGAGCCGCAATTTCGGCCGCTCGCATGGGTTGCAAAGTTGCTTTGATCCAAGACCGGCCCGTGTTGGGCGGCAACGGATCGAGCGAGGTCCGAGTCTGAGCGATGGGGCTTATACGGCGTGGTAAGTACCCACGCATCGGAGAGATTGTAGAGGAGTTTGCCGACCGAGCCAAAAAGTCGCCTGGCACATTCGAGGAATTCGGCGACGCGCAGAAAGAGGCATTGGTTCGCTCTGAGTCGAACATCGATTTATTCTTAAATCAGCATGCGTTTCAAGTCGATATGGATCAGAGTCGCATCTCAGCAGTCTATGCGTTTGATACCAAGACCAGCGAACATACAAAATTCATAGGCAAACTCTTCTGCGATGCGACCGGACATGGAACGCTCGGTGACTTAGAACACGCGGAATGGACCATGGCTGAGAAAGGCCGAATGGGAATGAGCAACATGTGGGCTTGGGACGAAGCCGACATGGGTGTCGAATATCCCAAGACGCCCTGGGCACTGGATTTGAACATGAGCGATTTCCCTTACCCTGTCGACCATCATGGCCAATGGTTTTGGGAGAGTGGTTTCGACAAGGATGCAATCGGGGACGCAGAGGGCATTCGAGATTGGAACTTGCGAGCAGTTTTTGGAGCGTTCAACGCCATGAAGAATCGCGATGGCGCAGAAAAACACAAAACTGCTTTCTTGACCTGGGTGGCATTTATCGGTGGCCCTCGCGAATCAAGGCAACTGCTCGGTGACCTAGTTCTGACACAGGAAGACATCGTCAGTAAAAAGGAGTTTCCTGACGGATGTGTGCCGAGCACGTGGAGTATCGATCTGCACTATCCAAAGAAGCAGTTCGCGGAAAAATTTCCGGACAATCCATTCATCTCGATTGCTGAGCATGACCGTCGGATCGACCGCGACTATGGCTACCCAGTCCCGTATCGATGTTTCTACTCACGCAACATCGAAAACATGTTCATGGTTGGTCGCTGCATCAGCGTGACTCACGAAGCCTTAGGAACGGTACGCGTGATGAAGACCTGCGGCATGATGGGTGAAGTGGTCGGTAAAGCGGCGTCGGTGTGTGTCATTCATGATTGCCCACCGTCTGCTGTTTATGATCGTTACTGGTCCGAGATGGAAAAATTTGCTTCAATTGCCAGGTAGAGCGTTCCGCAGCACAACGACCGATACCATGACAATCCCGTCTGATTCGCTTCCGCTAGCGGGCGCCTATGGACCACCGACGGGATTGGATCCAGCGGCACTTGAGGGTGCTGTTATCGACAATCGTCAAGCTAAATCGGAAGGCAATTGGACCTCGGGTACTGGGCTAAAGGGCTATGTCGCATACGACTATGTCTACGCTTCAGCCGACTCGGGTGCTACCATGAAATTCGAATATCAAGCAGACCGGGAGATGCGAGTCGAAATCCGATTGGCATACCAGCCGCACGAAAACCGTGGCAAGAGTGTCCCAATTAGGATCACAGCAGGAACGACCAAGAAAGAGGTTCGCATCAACATGAAGGAAAAGGCAACGATCGCAAATGCGTTTGTCTCGTTGGGGGAAATCACTGTTAGAGCGGGTGACACGATTTCGGTTGTGCAATCGACCGAAGGGGCGGGCGGAATCGTACACGCGGATGCTGTTCAGATATTACCTGTCAAATGAAAACCATCGTAGAAACCATCGTAAGACAGGCTGCCAGTCTGTCTTCAGCAAACTCTAACAGGCTGGCAGCCGATTTATCCCCCACAACTTTTTCGTCCGACTCCCACGAGCTTGTCTCGTGGGTGAGAGAGTTTGGGAACCAGATGGTGCCTACCCAGAATTCCTATTTTCAAAATTGTGCCATTTGCCGAAGACGCCGCCCCGTGAGCAGCATTGCGCGAGTCGGCGAGCAAACACACCAGCCCATGAACTGCGTCAGCTCGACACCTTGCTTGAAAAGCTTGTCGATGTTCGGTGTCTTAACGCCTCCGCCGTGAGCACTGATGTCACCCGAGCCCAGGTCGTCGGCCATGATATAGACGACGTAGTACTGAGGCATAGGGCGAGGATGTGTTTCATGGCTGAGGTTTTCCGATGGTCTGAAGTTGCATTGAGAGTTCCGTCACGATGTCGGGATGCTTGCTAGAGACATTGGTCGACTCTTCGGGGTCTTGGTCGTGATCGTAGAGTTTGGTTTGCTCGTCACTCCATCGCGTGAATCGCCAGTGGGCGGTGCGTATGCTTTGGCCGTGGAGTTTCGGTCCATGCATGACTAGCTTGAAAGCGGTTTCTTTTACTTTGGCGTCGGGCGCTGGGTGGTGTAATCGGCGCCTCTGAGACTATTCTCGACGGAGGCTTTCCAGGCTTCGAGGGCGGCGGACATCTGGGCGACCCGTTCGGGCTGCTGCGCGGCGAGGTCGGTGGTTTCCCTAGGATCGATTGACACGTCGTAGAGCAGCCGCAAACCGTTAGGGGTATCGGCATCGGCTTTCCTGTCTTTCTTCAATGCGCCGGTGTGTAGCTTGTAGGGCCAGTCGAGCCATGCAGCGTGGCTGGTGTGCTCGCGGGCGTTGCTCCAGAACGGGATTGGCTTGCTCCGGGTCTCCGTCTTGCGATCAAGCAGCGGGATCAAGCTCACGCCATCGAGTGGTTGGATCTGAGACTGTGCGACGAGTCCGGTGGCTTCGAGCACAGTTGGATAGATGTCGAGAGTGGAGCATGGTGTTTCGCTGATAAACGGCTGCGCAATGCGAGCAGGCCATTCGACGATGCATGGCACTCGCACGCCACCTTCCCAGAGTTGGCCTTTTTGACCGCGAAGATTGCCGGTGGATTTCGGACCTTCGTGGCCGCCGTTGTCGCTGTTGTACCAGAGCAGCGTATTGTCGGCGACCTTCAGCTCTCGCAGCGCGTCTCGCAGTCGCCCCACGCTGCGATCCACTGCGGTGATCTCGCCGAAGTAGTTTTGCTCGGCCTCCGAAAGTGTGCTGTAGTGTGCTTTGTCGGCTGGCAGCGCTTTGTGCGGCACATGCGGCGATCCGAACCACACGACGGTGAGAAACGGTTTGCCTACACCGGCTTGCCTACGGATGAACTTCAAAGCCTCGTCGGTAGTGATGTCGGAACTGTCGCCTTGAAACTTCTCCGGTACGCCTTGTCGGCCCAAAACGGGATCGAGATCGAAGAAGTTGTCTGCCGAGACCCACTCATCAAAACCGAGCTTCCCTGGTGAGAGCGGGTCATCAGCCAGGATCGCACGACCAGGTATCGTGGTGGTGTTCTTATCGCCGTTCTTGCCATTGAGATGCCATTTCCCAAAGTGCCCCGTCGCATAACCCGCCGACTGCAAGACCTTGGCGACGGTCAACTCCTGGGCACGAATGGGTGATCCAGGGCTGAAGGTGCCCATGCGATGCGGATGCCGCCCGGTCATGATACTGGCGCGTGTAGGCGAGCAGTTGAAATGAGCGGTGTAGAAGCGATTTAGCCGCAAGCCGCTCTTTGCGAGTTCATCGAGATTCGGCGTCTTGAGTTCGGGGTGGGCGTTGTAACCGGTATCGCCCCAACCTTGATCATCAGCCATGATGAGGACGATGTTAGGCCTCTCATTTGGCGTAGCTGCGTGGAGTGCTGCCAGCGGAGCGAGCGGCAGAACAGCGAGTGTTAGGATGGCGAGTTTGGTTAGGATAGATTTCACAATAGTAGCCTTCATGTTTATTTTTTCGTTTTCGTTTTCGTTTTCGCAGAGCTGACTTCTCCATCAACGTTGGTCTCGCCCGCTTCACCGCCGAAGGCCTGACCCTGTTTCACGAAGAATTTGTCGCGTGGGCCTTGGTGTTGGTCGAGCAGTGCTTGCAATTTCGCTTTAGTAGCTTTTGCGGAATCGTCGAGCGTGCCAACCGCGAGCGGGGATTTTTCGAGGTCATCCTTCGCGACGTTGTAAAAACTGCCATCGGCGTAGAGCTTGTGGTTTTGGTCATGCGCGAACTCGAATTTCGCCGTCGGCCCACCGCTGCGATTATACCAAACGTAAAGACCGTCGCGGGGGCTGCCTTTCTCGCCGCGCAGTTGCGGGAGAAAACTGCGGCCGTCCATTATCAACTCGGCAGGAATCACCGTGCTCGTGGCCTCGCAAATGGTCGGCAGAAAATCCGTGGTGTCGATCATGTCGGAGCTCACCTTGCCGCTCGCGAAGTGGCCTGGCCAGTTGCCAATGCCAGGCACGTGCGTGCCCCACATCGTGGATGTGCTTTTGCCACCGACAACGTCGCGCCCCTTGAATCTCGACGGCGTGCCTTTGCCCGTGCCGTTGTCACCGAGGATGAGGATGAGCGTGTTTTCACGCAGTTTCAGCTCTTCGAGCTTGGCGACAAGCTTGCCTATGAGCTTGTCGGTGTAGGCGACCATGTCGGCAAAATGGCCGAGAGGCCCGTTTGCTTTGCCTTCGCCCTTGCCCCCCTTCGATTCGATGTAATCCAGGCTATCAGGCGTAGCGTCATACGGCGAGTGCGTGAGCATCATCGGATAATAGAGGAAGAACGGTAGGTCCTTTTTCCGCGTGATGAAGTCGATCGCGTAGTCGTTCACGAGGTCGGGTCCGTATTCGTTCTTCGTGTAGTCGTGGAGCTCGCCGTTGATTTCGAGCCCAGGATTTTTGTAGCGATCCGGACGGCGCGTGAGTTGCCAGAGGGCATATTCGTCGAAGCCAAAATGCCCAGGGCCTTGCAATTCGCCCTTGAGCTGCCATTTGCCCGTGACGCACGTCGCGTAGCCAGCTTGCTGCAGCAGATTGCCGAACGTCTTTTGCGACGGATCGAGATGGCCGAAGTGCGTGTAGTTTCGGCGATTGCTCATGCCGGTCATCAACTGCGCGCGGGTCGGTGTGCAGAGCGGCTGTGCGTGGCAATGCTCGAACCGCACACCGGTCGCGGCAAGCTGGTCCATCACTGGTGTCTTGTAGCTTTCGCCGCCGTTTGCAGTAACGCATTCGTAACCGAAGTCGTCGATGAGAATGAGTACGACGTTCGGCCTGCGGTCAGCGGCATTCGCGGAAACGGCAAGGATGCAGACGAGCAGGGAGAGGATTGGGATGTGGATGCGATTCATGATTATTCCTGAGTTGTTAGAGTGTTGGATTAGCCTTGGCCATCTCATTCCAGTTTGTCTTTGGTCTTGAGGTATTCTTTCGGAAGCGTGGCGACCCAAGCTTTCACTTTCGCGGAGAGTTTCTTCACGATGTCAGGATGCTTGGTGGCGAGATTTTATTTTTTCCTAGAGCTCTTAAGAATCGGCGGGCCTTTTTCAGGTTAGACGCCAAAAGATTTCCATTGGTTTTGGATTGGTGGTATTGCCGGTGTCTCTATTTGATAGCCTATATGGTAGCATGCGGATGTGCGTTTGCGACTAGCATCGCATTTGTTGTGATGCGAGCATTCGGAACAGGAATTGCGACCGCACTGGGACCCACCGCCCCGACTAGGTTATGGCGAAACACGCCCCGAATTAACCTCAACGACGTTAGCAATTCATGCAAGCCGTCCAGCGAGGAACGGGAGCAATTACTCAAAAAATTTCGTGAGTTGTGCAAAGCGATAGATAACGAATCGCGAAATCCTTGAAAATGGCCAAAAAGCCTTTCGAAAATCGCTTCTTTCGTCAACACCGATGGACTCCTTGGCGTTGAGTTTTGGCAGGTTGACAGTCCATGGCGCATGTTCGCAAACTGAGCGCAGTCCGAGGGAAAAAATCGACTCAAACTAGAAGTCTTCTGTTAAACTGTCTATATTCAGCAGTCTGCCGTTTCCGCACACTCGATTCCTCTCAGGACGTATTTCATGACTAAGTCAAATCGATCCCGCCGTAGCTTTTTGAAAACGACTGCCGTTTCGTCCGCTTTAGGGGCATCCATCCCCTACTTCAACTGGACTGAAAAAGCCTTCGCAAACCAAGCCAAGAACGACCGCCCTCGCATCGGTTGTATCGGGGTGGGAAGCATGGGCACAGGTGATGCCCACGGACACAATAACTTCGGCGACATTATTGCCGTCTGTGACGTCGAAAAGACTCACTTGAATCGAGCCAAAGAAGATCCGAAAATCGGTAAGGGAACCGCTGACGCTTACGAAGACTATCGCAAAGTACTTGAACGCAAGGACATCGATGTTGTCAGCATCGTGACATGCGACCATTGGCACGTGAAGATCGCCGTCGAAGCACTGCAGGCTGGCAAACACGTGTTCTGCCAAAAGCCTCTGACGCTCACACTCGAAGAGAATCAACTCATTCGCAACGCGTGCAAGAAATATCCGAATCAGGTTTTCACCGTCGGCACACAACAACGCGACGCCAAGAACTTGTTCCTCCGCGCGGTGAACATGGTGCAAAAGGGGTTGCTCGGCAAAATACACACCGTTACCTGCAGCATTGGCGGCGGTGATGTCGCAAAAGAAGATTTCGTAAAGGGGACGCCTCCGGAGAGTCTCAACTGGGATATGTGGCTCGGCCAAGCACCGAAGGTCGAATACATCAAGGAACGTTCCCACTACCAATTCCGCTGGTGGTATGAATACAGTGGCGGCAAGTTTACCGACTGGGGCGCTCACCACATCGATATCGCCACTTGGGCCTTGGGCGAAGACAAAGAAGGGGGTGGCCCGATCGAAATCGACGGTACCGACGCAAAGCATCCGGTTCCCTACTCGCACGGATATGCTACGAGCGACGTCCGATATAATACCGCTCATGACTATGTGGTGAAGTGCAAGTACGCTAGCGGCGTCACGCTCAACGTCACCAGCGGCGGTAACAAAGAAGCCGACGCCGATACGCCACGAGCCGTCAGTAACGGCATCCTATTTGAAGGAGATAAGGGTCGTATCTTTGTTAGCCGAGGTAAAATTTCTGGCAAGCCGATCGAAGAGAATTGGGACAAAGACGCTTACTCCGACGAAGACGTCGTGCGCCTTTACAAAGGCAAGCCGCATGAAGGGCACAAGAACAATTTCTTCCGCTGCGTTCGCGAAGGAGGACTTCCTCTTAGCGACGTCTACACCCACGTCCAAGCAATGGGCACATGCCACCTTTCCGCAATCGCCGCAAGGCTCAACCGGGTGATCAAGTGGGATCCTAAGGCGGAGAAGATTGTCGGCGACGATGAAGCGGCCAAGTTCTTCGCTCGGGAACAACGCAAAGGCTTCGAAATCAACCGCGTTTAGCGAGTGGTCACTTTATACACCACATCTTTTTGGAACCCCGCGAGCTCGTCTCGCGGGTGAATGAGGTTCGTAGGCTAGGTATCTAGTGCTTTGTTCAACTTAAAAATTGGGGTTGCGACAAAGAGTAGCTCGGCACTCTGTGCCGAGAAAAACGGCACGGAGTGCCGTTCTACACTGCGGCCCTCCCAAAATTCAATACTTGAAAAGCACAAAGCTCTCCTTTGCCCCCGAATTGAACGCGTTCTCATCGCCTGCAGCGGCGAGAACGCGATCAATTCGAAAGAGTGCGGGAGCAGGGAAGCGATATGAAGCTACTTGCGGGATGTAAAAAGGCTCGTGGAAATAGCTTGGCAACTGTTGTCACAATGGAACACCTGTAAAAGATCCTGCGCTCGCTGACCTTTCTATAATTGTAGTCCCAATTGAGTGATTTTGGGGTGTTCTGCGGTCAGTATGTTCTTGCTCGATGCCCCAAGCCAGTCTTCGATAAGCGTCGCATAGACACATCGAAAATCGGTGTGAAACTTCAAATCGCTGTCATCGAGATCACTCAAGCTAGGCTGATTCCCGACGAGCGTGTTCTCAAGCTTTGGGCCGGACAAAAACGCGGGGGCAGCTGCTCCATGGTCTGTTCCTTGACTAGCATTTTCCGCGACGCGGCGACCGAATTCGCTAAAGGTCAAAACTAAGACGCGCTCGCCTAAGCCTGCACTATCCAATCGCTGATGAAACGACCGCAACGCTTCTGACCATTGACGCATTAGTCCAGAATGGGCCACAAGCTGATTGGCGTGAGTATCGAATCCATCCAGCGTCACGTAATAGACTTTCGTTTTCAAACCCGCCAGCAGAAGCCTTGAAACAATTTTTAGCTTTTCACCCAATTGCGAGTTTGGAAAGTCGCCCGAACTATCTGGAGTCGCGAGAGCCTTTTCCAACCGTTCACTAGCTTGCATCGCGGCAGTCGTGCTAGCCGACACAAAGTCGAGCAAATTGGTTTCGGTGTCCACCTCTCTTTTTGCTCTTGGCATTTTCTCGATTTCGTCGCGTGCCATGATTGATTCTGATTTGCCCTTCCACCGAAGCTGTTCGATTGAGGCGAGCGACGGGGTCTGAACACCGCGAGCTACGAGAGCCAAAGGCAGTTGCTCGGTTCCTAAGTGCAAGCCGCACGAGTCGGTTGGAGCGGCGCTCATTGGATGAATAAGCTGCGAAAAATATCGGCCTAACCAACCGTCACTGTTTCGCGATTCTTTGCGTTGACACGAGTGCCAGATATCCATCGACTCAAAATGGGAGCGGTTGGGATTCGGGTAGCCAACACCCTGTATAACACAAAACTTTTTGTCCTCCATCAAACTAGCAATTCCTCGCATGGATGGATGCAAACCAACGTCTGAGTTGAACTTGAGGACATCCTCTTTTGGAATAGCGAGCTTCGGCCGAGCTTTGTAATAAAGTTCATTCGTGTGGGGGACGACGGTATTCAATCCATCATTGCCACCCGTGAGTTGGATCACGACCAGCACTCTATCTTGACTGGTTGGTTGACCTGAAAGCGTGGCAGAGAGTGATTGCATCCAACCACTGGGTGCCGCCGCCCCGATCGCCAATGCGGTGGCGCCTTGCAAAGTGGCTGAGGAGAATGTGCGACGATGGATGCGATGGTTCATATTTTTATCCAAGTGTAGTTTGTTTGCTTTAGTTGCCGGCGGAAACCTATTGGCACTCCATTTGCGATTTTGTGAACCGGTGGGCGCTAGCCCCGGGCCTTCATTGCGAAGCGATTTCGAGACTCCTCGTTGATCGCCACCATTCGTCCACTCGTTCCCAAGCTCCGACTTGGGAACGAGGGTCTAAAACTAGTGTTGATCAACGAGAGGTGTCGCAATTTTGCTCGCCTTACGATAAATGAATTCGAGGTAGACTGGTTAAGTAGACCATGGACTGCGTGGCCCAGCGATCTGGTTTCGAGGGATCGAGCGACTTCATTAGGCGTTCTCGTTCGGTGCCACTCAAATCGTCGATGAAAAAAAGTTTAGCAAACCAAGCCGCCAGTTGGTCAGGATCCTTGGCATGATTGCGCTCCGCAAACGCCAGCAACGTGACTCCATCGAATCGTGTCTTGTCGTGATGGATCAATTCGTAGATCAAGTTAGCGCGACCGACCAGAGTCGACGAATTAATCCAAGCACGGCCACCTTCCCAACCCTTGACGTTGGGTGGAAAGAGAACCGCTTGGCCGATCGTTCGCAATCGATCCGATAGAAAGCCCACGTTCGTCGTACACCTCATCGTTCGCATCCAACCGATCGCCAGTTCGATCGGTGAACGGACTTTGCGACCTATACTCCATCCGCTCAGCATCAATCGGCTCCCCAGAATCGACTGAACGACGCTCGCAATCGAATAGTTTGACTTTACGAACTGGTCAGCAATCGGCCCAAGAAATGCATCTGATGGATTGGCATCTTCGGAAACAAAGAATCGAAACAACTTGCGTACAATAAAACGAGGCATGTGCGGACTTGCGAGGACACAATCGATCGCTGACTCTCCGGACTCGATGCCGGATTTGCCAAGCAGCATCTTCTTGGAATCATCGTGTTGGTAAGGATTGAATCGAAACTGCTTCCTTCGAATTTCCCAACCAGTAAAACATTTCGCTAACTGTTGAACATCCGCTTCGCTGTAGTTGCCTTCACCCAAGCAAAATAACTCCATCAATTCGCGGGCGAAGTTTTCGTTGGCATGTGCTTTGCGGTTGGAAACGCTGTCCAAGTAGATGAGCATGGCCGGGTCCTTTGCAATCCCCTGAGCCAGGTTTTGGAAATTGCCAAGTGCATTGTCACGAAGTAGCGTATTCTGCGAGCGCATGAGTTCAGCGTCTTGCACTTTTTCAGCCCCGGTTGCAAAATGACCGTGCCAAAAAAGAGTCATCTTTTCTACTAAGGGTGTCGGCGTGTTTAGCATCCGATGAAGCCACCAGGCCGCTAACTGCTTTGCGTCAGAGGTCGCAAGAACGGCCTTTGCGAGTTCGGCTGAATCACTCTCAAACGTCCCAACGTCGGAGTTGTTACCTGTCTCACTGCGGACCATATTAGCGACAACAAATTCAGGTCTCAGGGACAGCGTGGCGTGAAGCTCTTCCTGCGTCGCTGCAAATCCAGCTCGACGATGCAACAGGGAAGCACGGCGGTTGTCCCATGGCTCCTCGTCAGACGGTTCCCAAGTTTGCCATGCAATCGTCGGATCAATGTCTTCAAGTCGCGAATTGGCAGGAATGGTTTTTGAGATCATGGATGAGTACTCGACGCCTTTTGGTTCTGAACGCCAAAGTGTGCACACAGTTGCTTGAGTGCTGATTCTACCAGCAATTCTCCGCTACCCTCTGCACAGCGGGCCGAGACCACTTCGTAATTACCTTGTGCGTAAGCCTGACGTGTCGGCACATAACCGACCGAGCCATTGGCTAATTCGATTCGATCAGCCGGATGCTCGGCCAGAGGAAGTTTCACGATTGCATTGGTTGCGTGCAAACGATTGCTAGTGATGGGGGTTAGATTGTTCCAGTTTCGCAATACTGCCCCAGCTAGACGTGTGCCGATACGGGCGGCTTCGGTGTGTTCTTTTTGACTGAATGAGTGGCGGACGTCGATGTGACTGACATCCCCGCAGCATCCGGTCGCATATTGCAAATGTCCATTCGCTTTGCTTCCATTTTCACTTCCAGGCAAAGTAACTAGCTCCCGACAAACACTGCGTCTGGGATGAAAGTTCAATTTCCGGATAATGCTGCGAAAGAAAACCTATGTCAATACAGCAATGCGTGTAAATGGCTCACAATTGGTATTTACTCGCGTAGGGGCAAATTGCTTGCATTTGCCGAAGTGCAAACTTGCACCTAAGCTGGAGTTCTTCGCCATTTGCGATAAATGAATGCACGGAAATCGTCTAAGAGCGAATAGGCGACTGGGGTTGCGAGCAAGCTGATTAGCAACGAAAGTGCTTGACCGCCGATGATGACTTTGGCCATACTCGCTCGAGCGCTGGCACCGGGACCCTGTCCGAGAGCTATCGGTACCATGGATGCCATCAGCATCACCGTCGTCATGAGAATGGGACGGAGCCGCGTGCGGTTAGCTTCGAGAATAGCTGCCTCGAGCGGCATGCCGCTGCGTCTTAATTCGTTGGTCTTGTCCACTTGCAAGATACCATTCTTTTTGACGATCCCGATTAACATAAATAAGCCAAACATCGCATACAGGTCGAGCGGTGTACGGAAAAGTAGTAATGACAGCAGGCCAAAAGGAAACGTCACGGGCAAAGCGGCGAGAATGCTAATTGGATGAATCCAGCTCTCGAACTGAGCGGCCAGAATCAAATACATGAACGTAACGCTTAACCCCAGCGCGACCATAAAATAGTACGCAGTCTCACCCAGCATTTCAGCTTGCCCTCCGAAAACGATCTGGTACTCCGGAGGCAAGTTCATTTCCGCAACGCACTTGTTCGCAAACTGAATGGCTTCGTTTAGCGATACTTCATCTGGGTGAGCCATCAAAGTTACCGTGCGCTGACGATTTAATCGATCGATCTGACTCGGGCCCTGCATTTCCTGAGTCTCAGCTAGACTACTCAATTGAACTTGACCGGCCGATGGTGAAGGGATCGAGAGTGCTTGCAAGTCTTTTGAGTCGGAGCGGAATCGCTTGTCCGCTCGCAGCCAAACATCATATTGCTCAGTCCCATCTTTAAAACTGGAAACAATTTGGCCACCGACTAATACGCTCAGCGTATTGGCGATCATTTGAACCGGAATACCTAGATCCATCGCACGCTCTCGATCGATGTTTACCTGGATCTCGGGCTTTCTCATCGAAAGCGTGGAATCGACATCGACAAGTCCGGGTAGTTGTCTTAGTTTTTTTTTGAGCACGTCGGCATAGGCTGCCAATTCCTCTACCCCCGGTCCTTGCAAACTAATCTGAAATATCCGACTGTCGCCGTTGGGGCCGCCCCCTAATACAGATACATCGGATACAGAGGTTCTCAAATCGGGATAGTCTTGGAGAATTCCGCGCACCCGACGCATCAAGTCGAACTGCGTGAACTCCCGTTCCTCCAGTTCGACCAATCGGAGATAAATGGAGCCGCGAGTGACATCCCCCTGTCCCTTGGCCGTACCGGACTGCCCGATCGAGGTGAAACGATGCACGACTCCCGGTAGTTGGGACAATCGACTTTCAATTTCCGTGACGATTTGGTTGGTTCGATCCAACGTGAAGCCTTCCGGAGTAATGAATCCAACTTGCAGTTCGCTTTGATCATCGCGAGGCACTAGATTCGCCCCAAGGTTCATCGCGATTGGAACGGTTGACGCAATAATTAACAGAAATGCTCCGATCGTCAGCCATCGATGTCGAAGCGACCAACGCAAGCAGATTCCGTAAAAGCTGTCGACCGCTCGATAGATCCAGCCCGATTTGGAACTTGCATGCTCCGATCCATGCTTGTCGATTTTTAGAAATCGCGAGCAAAGCATCGGTGTCAACGTGAACGATACAAATAAACTCATCAAAATGGCAAAGGCAACCGTAAGCCCAAAACTGCTAAAAAATCGCCCAACCATCCCGCCCATAAATGCGACTGGGACGAAGATCACCACGAGTGACAAGCTCGTTGCCAAAACGGCCAACGCGATTTCTCGGGTGCCGATGCTCGCGGCTGCCATCGCATCTAAGCCGTTTTCCTCCATGTGTCGAAAAATGTTTTCATGCACAACGACTGCATCATCGATCACAACACCAATCGCCAAGATTAATCCGAGCATGGTGATGTTGTTCAGCGTAAAACCCATGTACTGCATGAACAAAAAAGTCGGAATAATCGACGTCGGAATGGCGAGCGTAGCAATCACGGTAGTTCGCCAGTCTCGAATGAACATGAGTATCGTGGCGCCGACCAAAATCACTGCTAGCAGCAAGTGAAATCGAACCTCTTCCATCGAGACTCGAATGAATCGTGACTGATCTTGTGTGATTTCCACTTGAATATCGCTCGGCAGCGCTTTGCGAATGCGATCCAATCGGGTCTGCACCGCATCGGAGATGGCCACCGTGTTGGTTCCGGACTGTTTTTGAACGAATAGACTAACCGCATTTTGTCCATCCAAACGACTAAGCCCCCGCGGTTCTTCGATGGAATCTTCGGCCACTCCAATATCCTTGATTCGAATCGGATAGCCTTTGCGATTCGAAACGATTAGGTCGTTGAACTTTTCGGCAGTAGCGATGCGACCCAAAGTTCTCAGTACCATTTCGCGTTGGCCTTGATCGAAGATGCCGCCGGGGACCTCTAAGTTTTGGCTTACAAGAGCTTGTCGAACCTCCTCAATGGACACGCTGTACGCCTTGAGCCGATCGGTATCGACACGAACATTGATTGCACGGTTTTGACCGCCGGTGAGGAATACATTGCCAACACCCGGCACCGTTTGCAGTAACTCTTGAATTTGGTGTTTGGCAATTTCGGTCACTTCGCGAATGTCGCGGTTGCCTGATATTCCGATCGTAATGATGGGGGCTGCGTCCAAATCAAATTTATTAACTAAAGGCGTTTCTATTCCGTCTGGAAGTTGACGGATCACCGACGAGATTTTGTCGCGTGCCTCCTGAGCCCCGACGTCGCCGTTCTTTTCGAGAACGAATCGAATTACGATCGTTGAGCTTCCCTCGCGGGTTGTCGATCGCATCTCATCGATTCCTGAAATGGTGTTGAGCGTTTCCTCGAGAGGCTTGGTAACAGAAGACTCGATTTCTTCTGCACTAGCACCTGGCAATGCTGCTGAAATCGAAATCACAGGAAAGTCCACCTTTGGAAATAGATCCACTCCCATTTCGAAATACGAGACGATGCCGAGCACTACTGGAATCGCCACGAGCACCCATGTGAAGACGGGACGACGGATACAAAGGTCTGACAGGCTCATGGTGTTGTATCCCGCACCGAAACCGAAATACCGTCCGAGAGAAGCCGTTGCCCGCTCGTAACGACCAACGAATCGTTGGGAAACTGTGGCTCATCGATCTCCACCCAACTGCCCGTTTGCTCGCCGAGAGTGACTTTGATTTCGCGAGCGAGACCGTCTTGAACAACAAAGACTTTGTGGATACCAGCGAACGAGTACAGGCCAGTCAGCGGAATCGTTGTGGCGTTCTCGTCTATACCGATCAAGATCCTTCCCTTTGCGAAGCCGCCTGGTTTTAGATGCCCATCTTCATTGGGAACATCCACTTCCACCATCAGTGTTCGTGTCGACGGGTCGATTGCAGGACTGATCCGAGCGATGGCTCCAATAGCCGGCTTGAGACTAGAACCTATTAGCACTTCGACCGACTGACCAACGACTACATCACTACTATAAGCCTGCGGGACAGCGAGCTTTAACTTGAGCGTGCGCCCGAGTACAAGCCTAAAGACCTCGGTTCCAGAACGAACGAGAGTTCCTTCCGAGACCATCCGTTCCGTAATCGAATAGGTTTGATTTTCAGTTGCCGTCGGCATGGTTGGCGTCGGAGCACAAATCACGATGTCACGCAATCGTTGATTTGCAATGGCTAGCTCAGCATTGCGAAGCCTAGCTGTTGCTGCTGCGGAATTGGCCATCAGCAGCTGATTTTGCCATTCGGATTCGAGCACCAACCGATCCGATTTCGTCTGCTCAAAGTCCTCAATAGAGATCGAGTTGGACGGCCTGAGCTGCGTCATGCGTTGCAGTCGCGAATTTGCTAACTCAAATCTTAAGCGAGCAGAGACGACTGTTGGCAAGATGCTGAGGTCATCCGACTCGGTCGGAACCTTGAGAAAACCCCATTTCGCAAGCTCCGTTTGCACACTGCGTTCCGCAGAATCGTAAGCCAGCTTGGCATCGGTGGGATCTAGCTCGAGCAATGGCTCTCCGGGTTGAACAACACTTGAAAGGTCGTGGTATATCTTGAGAACACGACCTTCCTGCTTTGAGCTGAGCGTTACCTCTTCAAAGCCATGCAGAGTACCGACCGATTCAACGAATCTTTGAACGGCACGACGCGTTACAGGAGTTACGGTAACAACGACTTCGTCCAGGTTTTTTATATGGGTCAACGCGGGTAACGTAATACGGTCCTGCTGATGGGCTCGCCTGACAGCCAACCACCATCCCAAACCGAATGCAAGGGACAAAATAGCCACTCCCTTGAGCCACCGTATCAAGCCCATTCGTGCTTTGGATCTTGAGTTCGAACCGAACCCTGGGTATTGTTCTTGAGACGCACTTGGGAATGGAACCATGGCTGCATCGGATGGTTCGGTCTGAATGGCAGGTTCCAAAAGATTTGTATTCATGATGTACTTTCAGAGAACTAGGATGGGGCGTCCGCGTTGGCAGAGGAACTAGTACTGGTTGACAACATTTCGACTTGCTTCCAGCCTTCACGCGCAATCTTGCGGAACAGCACGAGCATGATTTCCTGTTCGTCCACAGTTAGTACCGAGAGAAGAGCGCGATGGAAAAGAAATTTGGCGTACGACGCTGTGGCGTACGCTTTTTTACCTTCTTCGGTTAGCTCAACATGAATAACCCGGCGGTCGATTTCGGACCGCGTTCGATGTGCTAGTCCTTGGTGCTCCAGGTTATCTACCAATTTTGTCATGGAATTGTCGGCAACGCCGAGGTGCTCAGCGAGGGAGCGCATCATTTGAGCCCCTGCCTCCCCCAAATATTCGACAACGCGCAGATCTTGGTGGCCAAGATTGGCTTGAGGTCCACATGCCGCAGCGTCGTGCAATTGCATAAACTGCTTCAAAATATCCCGGACAATTAGCCCAAAATCGTTCGCACGTTCGTCCAAACCGCTCATGATAGTCCCGTTTAAGAATAGTTTTCTTGCAGAACTAATCAAAAATAGAACAGTTTGCATGTCGAGTCAATGTGCATTTCCCAAGTATGCCGCAACAAGGTGCATGTCAGCTATTGCGAGGGACCAAAAATCCGAGAGAACTTCAGTTGAAACCACATTTGCCAACGCGCTGGCAAAACTACTCTTTTGTTTCCTTGATTCGCTTGTCCATAAAGAACTGTCTATCCCGCATATTGTCCAAGAACGGGCCGAACGACTTTGGCATCTTGAGATTCTTCCTCATGCGAGCGATTTCCTTTTCGGCAAGATCGTAGTTCTCTTTGGCTTTTTCCGGTTTGTTTAATGAGTCTTGCAGCTCAGACACTCGCTTCAGTGACTGGATCAAGCCGACGCTATAAATGGCTACGTCGGAATACCGACTCGCAAGCTCCCGTTGAATCGTAATTGCCTCATTTAACAACTCCTCGCCACGCATATTGCGGCCGGCCATCATACTGAGCCTCACTAACGTCGAAGCCTTGAGGGCTCGGTATTCGGGGACTTGTGGATTCTCTTTCGATATTTCGTCGCAGATCGCGAGCGCTCGTGTACACCGCTGTTGGTCGATGGGTCGCGTTGAGACATTCCTGCTCAAAGTGTCTGCTAATTCGTATTTGAAGGCGGCGGAATCAGGATGCGTTTTGCACAACGCCTCAAAAAGCTCGATGGACCGTCGCAATGCATCGTCCGCCCGCTGCATGTCCTTCATCATGCGAGCGATACGTGACTCATCCCTCAGCGATCGTCCTAGTACGATTTTGTACGAAACGTTGTCGGGCGATTCGGTTGAGAGTTCATTGAGTAAAGCAAGCGCCTCTGAATTGAAAAGGGCCTCGCGTTTGATTCTTGCCACTTGCTCCAGAGGCAGCGGTTCGCCTTGTGGAAATAGTCTTCCAAGCGGTGGTCGGTTTGGCCTCGGTCGTGAATCCCCTCCAAATCGCGTTCCCAATGTTCCAATGCAATTGAGCAGTTTGGCCAAAGAGAACCGCCCCTCCGCAGATTTCTTGACCTCGGACGATAGGTTGAGCAAACGACGGGCTTCGTTGTATTCAAGCTCCGCTTTGGGAATCTGCCCCCGTTTCGCAAAAAGTGTCAGTCGCTCGCTGTGAATCGCGAGGATGGGCAATACAACTTCTGCCTGATCTGGTTTCTGTTCGAGAATCGATCGAAACGCATCCAGCGCTCTTTGGTAGGAAAGCTCCGCCTGATCCAGTTGACCGAGTTTATGTTGGATATCCGCAACGCGCTGTCGTCCTACCGCTGCTTCGATGCGTAGGTCTTTCGAGTTCTCTTCCGAGAATGGATCAAAGAACTCAAGCAACGACTCAAGTAAAGCTACGTCCGCTTGGCTCAGAGTTGCACCTGAAAATTCGCCTAAATCGTCGTCCTCCAGGTCGCTTCCAATGGCAACCGTACTGCCTCTCGAGGCGATGTTATTCGTAATCTGATCAAAGGCTTTCATCGCAAGACTGAGGTTCTTTTCGGCTCTCGCTTGCTCTTGTTCAACCCGCGTTAGGGCAACTGTCTTTTCAGCGAATTGCTGGCCAATTTCACGAATGGAGCGTTGTTGCTGCCGATTCCAAACTCCGAGCAAGCTCGCAATCAAGACCAGTAACCCAAGGGTAGCTGTCGCGAGCGTTGCGATCGCTGGATTGCGGCGTGCCCAGCGCAGAAGCATTTCAATGGGTGTCGATCTTTTTGCCAGGATGGGTCGATCCTCAAGAAAACGATGCAGGTCCTCTTCGAATTCGCGGGCATGTTGGTAGCGATCCTTCAGCGCGTAGGCGCAGGCTTTAAGCGTAATCGTCTGCAAGTCTAGTGGGATGTTAGGCTGTATCGAACGTGGGTTACAAATGATGGAGTTGCGTTCGGGATCCAGCAATCGCGACTTCGGAGACTCGATCGCAGGCTTGAGGGTTATTAACTCGAAAAGGGTAAGGCCCAAACTATAGATGTCTACGCGGGAATCCCCGGTGCCAGCAATCTGTTCGGGAGCCATATACCGAAGCGTGCCCAGGATTTCTCCGGTTTGCGTCTCTGCGTCAAGATCCGTACGGCGGGCCAAACCAAAATCGGTGATCCAGACAGTTCCCTCGCGATCGAGCAGTAGATTGGCTGGTTTGATATCGCGGTGCAACACTCGCTGGTGATGTGCGTATTGGAGTGCGTTGGCCGCGTTTGCGATCGTCCTGGCCACGTTTCGAAAGTACTCTCGCGTTAGTTTCTGTGGATTCCACTCTAGCGAAGGATTCAAATTGGCAGAAATTTGTACCATCTCGGCTTGCGGAACAAAAGCTGTTGCATCCGGCACTGCCTCAACCATCACTGCCGTTTCGGCTTCACTTTGCCGTGTCTTGAGTTGTGACGCAGCCGTGTTAGCAGCATTCGTAGACGATGTAGTGGCAGCAATAGGAGAAACCGTCTCTGTCGTCGATTTGTTCAGCATCCGCCGGGCAGCTTCACCACTGTGTGTCGATTCGGCCGCATCGTTCCGCAAGCATTCGATTACGTCATGCAGCGTCACACCATCGATCAACTGCATCGCATAGTATTGCAGGCCGCGATCCTCTCCGATCCCATAGATTGGAACAATATTGGTATGATGCAAACTGGCGGCGGCCTCGGCCTCGCGACGAAACCGTGCGTTGTGTTTGTGATTGCCAGAGATCAAACTGCTGATCACTTTTAAAGCGACGTGTCGATTCAAAGAGCGTTGAATAGCTTCGTAGACGACTCCCATCCCTCCACGGCCAATCTCTCGCACAATTTCATAGTCACCAAGAACGTCAGGCTGTCCGGCGGCGACCGCATTTCGAGAATTGGAATCATCGGATCTTCGCTGTTGAGAGTCATGGATCGAAACACGTTCGACCAGTGCAATCGAGGGCAGTACAGATCGAATCAGGTCGGCGTGTTCTGGAAAGCGGAGCACGTATTCATCGATAGTCGGCTTCTCGCCAGCTCGCAAGCGTACCGAGTATTCCTCGGCGATGACTTCGACGGGATGCCGATCGTCGGCTGGCTGGCTACTGCTCATGGCAGAGTTCGTCTGGAGGGGAGATGATTGAGGATTCCGGAAAGTTTTGCGGCTGCACGCACATAGCGATTGCTCGCCGCCGTTGGCGAAATGCCCAACACCTCCGCGACTTGCTGATTATTTAAGTGTTCAAAATGGCGCATGGCAATCACCTCGCGGTCGGTTTCGTTCATCGATTCCAGGGCGGATTGGAGTTGTTGGATTTCTTCTTCACGAACGGCTGCTTGGCTTGGGGACGTAATGTCGTCCATCAAAAATCGAGCGATGGAGATGCTGGTGGTATGGCCATACGGAGCAGAAGCCAAAGGCATTTCGCGGAGAGCATCCCGCTTTTCTCGCGTGTGATTGCGATGGATATCGATAAGCGTTTGGATGGTCTTTTGTCGGATCCACACAAAGAACGATACGGGCGATCCGTCGATAAATTCGTTGATGCGACGCGAGATTTCGAAAAAGGCTTCTTGGAGAACATCCGCCGGATCCACTCGGCTTCGAAGGAACGGGGCTATTCGAAAAGAGATAATGCGTTCGAGCTTTTCTTGGTGGATGGCGAGCAAATCCGCCAAGGCTTTTTGGCCGCCCTCAACCAAAATGGCTCTTTCCTCGGATATCGAATGCTCGTGCGAATGGTCCATTTATCAAACCGATATTGGAGAAATTCAAAAAATCACGCGGAAAGCGTCACAAGCGATAATGCTTCGCAATTTAGGCCCGGGGCTAGCGCCCACCGGTTTACGAAGTCGCAAATGAAGCGTCACCTCCAGAGCCGAATGAGCTATGCTCGAGCCCTATCGAACTCCTCAATGACGGATGGCTGTATTAGGACAACTAGCGAATAGACACACAGCGCAATGGAGGTAACCGAGCAGTAGCAAGTTATGACACTCGCAAGCCCAAGGACCGAAGCAACGATCGAAAAAATGCGGCCTCGTTTTTTTAAAATCATGATTCCTGAAACCAAGCGTAGCGTAGCAATAACGCCGATGGCCGCTCCGAAAATAAAGTAACCTATTGCGATCCATTGCATGGGTGGTGCATTCGGTATCTGCTGAAATTTTGGGTCGTTCTGCATGGTCCCCATGAAGACAGCTATCCCGATTACCATCACGCACATCATCAACTCCAACGATGCTTGTACAATATTGAGGGTGCCCACGACAGGTATCTGTTTGATGTAACCGTCCCCGTTTCCGATCGGGGCTTGCGATTGGAATACGTAAGGGCTTTGAGGGTCAGTGTCCGAATAAGGATTAGATGACATTCGATTGTTGTTTGTTTGGCACTCAATTTTGAAGTAATAGCGGTGAAAAGCAAGTTTATCAGTTTAACGGATAAAGAAGGGAACTGGTGGCAAAAACGCGTGTTGTAAAATAGATACTTGCGGTTCCTTCCCATAGTGCGAACTTGGCTAGATACAAAACTCCGAGGTATCAGTTCGATACGCAATAAATACAAAGGTACTGCCAGACCGGTTCCTGCGTTTCCGTTTTCGATAAGTCCAATCGCGATAAAGCTACTCGGTAGTACCAACCAAACCAATGCACCTACCGACGCCATCAGACCCAACCAAAGCAGTCTTGGCAATTGAATCGAAAGTGCAAAATTCCAAAGTCGCTCCTCGGCTTCTCGCCAAACACTTGGGCGAAAAACGCTTCGCAAAGCCATGATGGGGGCCGGCCACAAGAAGTGCCGAAACTTGCCTCCCCGAAAAATGGCCCATAGAACCCAAAGAATCCAGCCAACAGAAACCAACCGTGCCACGACGCGAAGCCGACCCGAGGTGGTACTTCCCTGTTCAATCAGTTCCGCAGTGTATGCCATGTCGGCGATGAACCAAACCGGTAGCCATGACACGGAAACACAAGCGAGAATGACTAGCAACCGCCCGGCGATGTCCGTACCTGGAAAACAGCTTCGAATCGGCTTGCCTCCCGCAATTCGGGATGCAACCGCCAACATATATCCAAAACTTGCAAACTGAAGAATCGGAATCGTCGCCACGATGCTCAGCAACACGATCAGACTACCGGTTCTCCAAAGAAACCAGACTGTCTGGCGAATCCACTAAAACATGCTGTGCCAGATTCCTTGAACCAACCAATGGTCTGAATCCGTTGCCTGCTCCATACTGGGAAAACAAATGAAAGCTTGGGCTTCGTTGCAAATTGAAACAAAAAACACGAAGTATCTAGTTCTCACCGTGCCCCGAAACACTTATTCGATTCGAAAGATGTGATATTGGAAACGGCCAAGGTACGGATTTTTTTGGCTCTGGGGGTCGCGAAATGGATCGATTCTGGATATTTGTTTGCACTCGGCGGGCGGGTAAGTAATATTTAGGACTTGCACGCTTTTCTTTACGGTGTGCCTAGTGATGGTTTCGACGATTTTTGCTTAACAAATTGGGCCTGATTTATGCGAACACGACCTTTTGCATCTCTTTTTACTGTCGTCTCACTTTCGCTTGGCAACTTTGCGCAGGCCCAAGATCCGCTCGACGAAATGTACGGCCAAGCCGTCCACTCTTTTTTTCGAGGCGATTCTGGGAACGCAGAAGCACTGCTCAACGAAGTGATTGATGCAGGAAGCCAAGATCCACGAGCTTATTTTTTCCGAGGATTGTGTAAGCCATCTGTCGGTATCGATGTCAGCAATCCTGATTTCGAAAAAGCGGCTCAGCTCGAAATCGACGGCAAAAAGGTCGTCAATGTCGGGAAAGCACTTGAACGGATTCAAGGTCAGGCACGTCTCGCGATCGAAAAATCTCGGTCGAAAGCGCGATTGGCTTCGCGTGCTCAATTATTAGAAATTCAGCGTACTCGCTATGAAGAAGCGCAACGCGCAGGAGGATACACTCAAGGAGGAATCGTCGTTCCACCTCGAATGGATGCAGCTCCAAATCCAAGTGTATTCGCTCCCAATGATCCATTTAACGAGGGAATGACAAAGGGGGATGCAAAAGCGATGCCGAAGGTGCCGGGAACTGTTGTGCCCGACGAGTTCGCACCAGAAGCTCCAGTCGTTGGCGAAATGCCAACTCCTCCCGTGCCGACTCCAGAAGAAAATGATCCGTTCAAGTAACGAATCGGCTTAAGTTTGCATCTCGTCTTATCGCCGAACCCTAGGCGACGACGTCTGATTCTTCACCCCCGCTGCCTGCGGCTTCGGGGGTAAACATTAGACCGGAGTTTACCCGGCTGCGTACCCATGAGGCTCACAGGTTCTCCAGTCCGACCAGCTGATACCGCAGCGGCGTCGCTTGAGAAACCAGCCTTGAGTTTATTCCCTCAGTCTTTAATGGAGAAGATTGTCTCTCGACCCAACATCGATATCGCCTAGAAGAACGTCAAAGCGAACCGCGGAGCCCCTGGCCCCGACAATATTGCTCTGTCGGAATTTCCCAGTTGGTTTCGCCCTCGTTGGGAAACGATCCGACGACAAGCAGGTGCTGAAGCTGATCGGACGCTACTTGCGAGCGGGCGTGATAGTCCAAGGAGTGTTTCAACCAACGATCGAAGGGACACCGCAGGGCGGCCCCGCGTCTCCACTTCGCTTGGTGGTAAACCTTGAGACGAGTCGCATCGTCCCGAGCAGTGAAGTCGAGTACCTCGGCTTCGTGTTTCCCGAGCGACGATCAACGTGTCGGACAAATCCATCGTTCGCTTCAAACATCGCATCCGCGAGATAACCGGCAGAAGCCGTGGGATTTCGATGAATCGCAGGCTTGTGGAATTGCAGCGTTTCGTACGTGGCTGGATGGGTTACTTTGGATTGACGTCGCAGTTGAAACTGCTCGCAAGCGTGGAACAGTGGATACGGCGTCGCATACGCTGTTGCTATTGGAAGCGTTGGCGTCACGTACGCACAAGTCGCCGAGTGCTAATTGCGTTGGGCGTCTCGCCACGTGGAAATGGCAGTCGAAAAAAAGGCCACTTGAGATCAAGTTTTGGATGCTAGCTAATTCACGGTGAATTAGCTTTTTTTTGTTGTTCTTGCGAGCTTGCTTGACACGGTAGCTTTCTTCAGTGTCGTTGATCGTTAGCACCTCCAAGCGATGTGTAAACCGATCGAGCAACGCTCCTGTCATTCGCTCTTCACCGGCGAACGTCGATGGCCATTGGCCGAACGAAAGATTTGTCGTCACGATCACGCTCGTTTGTTCATAGCATCGGCTGAAGAAACCAAACAAACTTTCCGCTCCAACACGATCGATCGGAAGGTAGCCAAGTTCATCGATCACGATCAAATCCATCCGACGCAAGGATGCTTCCAATCGAAGGATCGTTTTCGATTCTCGCGCCTCGCGATAGGTGTTGACAATGTCTGCAGCTGTAAAGAATCGTGCGCCACAACCATGTCGGCATGCAGCTAACGTCAGTTTCCTTGATGCGCACGTATGGCTCTTTGAGCAACTCGGCGGCATTCCAAAGAAGCTCGCATACGACAATCTGAAAACGGCGGTCACTCACGTCTATTTGGGAAACAAGCGAGACTTGACAGCCAGATTTTTGGCCCTGCGAAGTCACTACTTATTCGAATCTCGATTCTGCAATGTAGCCAGTGGCAACGAAGAAGGACACGTCGAGAATTCGGTCAAACGAAGTGAACGAACCTACCTAACGCCCATCCCGCACGTAGCAACGCTGGATGCACTCGATGACCATCTCGCTCATTGGACCAAACGCGACTTGGACCGTGTCGACGCGACCGCCAAACTCACCTACGGAACGCTGCTTGAACAAGAACGAAAGATCTTTCGATCGCTACCGGTGGCTCCGTTCATGGCGTGTACATCTCAATCGCTTCGAGTGGATAAGCGGTCGTCCCTCATTTCCAAGACGACTGAGCCAGCCAAGAATCCCGCCTCAGTCCAAACTGTGGAAGCGGTAACTGCTAGGTTGCTGCTAGGACGATCCTGCAGGAGTACGACGCTTTCACAGTTGATGAGGTAGCCGGAATCCAGCTAACCAATTCGAGAATCTCACTGCCGGCTAAGGTTCGAAACTAGCTGGTGATCCGTCCGTGCGGAAATGGAGGCATTCCGAAGCCGCCGGAGTTAGCTGCTTGAAGCGATGTTATTCATGCGGGTTATTCATTCTGTTCCACCGCGGTTTTCAATACTCGTTCTGGATTTCACCAGTTCCGCGACTGCCCAGCCCTTTCCAGACTGCTAGGTCAATGGAAGATGGGACGAATTGGACATGCCCATCACAAAACAAAGATTGGATCCCAGTACTGTGCTTGCTGTGCGCAGCTACGTTATGTGTCAACCGACTCCACCAATAGACATTGCGTTGGCTGTGCGGCAGACCACCACGACAATCGATCTGTAGGTCGTTTGGTCCTCGGACATGGTTGTACATCGTATGTCCCGGAGCTCCGTAGAGAATTCGGTTGCCACGAGTTAGTTGCAATCGATTCCCTGCCACGCAGTCCTGAGGGTACTGCAACAGTTCCGGTCCATTATTGGTGTTATTGTTACCTGTTGTTAGGACGAACCCTGTGGAAGGTATTGCTCCATTCCAATTGCCAGCCGAGTTGCCCCTATCGTTTGGATCAGAAAGAGCCTGTTCGCTTACACAAATAGTTTGACTCGTACCGTCCGTAATATCAGCGAAGCGGATTCGCGAGTTTTCAAAGAAGACACCAGTCACTGGTATTCCGCTTGGGTTTCGCGGAGATACAGGAAAGGTCGTACCGGTATTGAGCACATAGTTAGTGACGCCTGCAAAACTGGTTCCTTGAGCCAGATTACGAACGCCGTTGTCTGATGGACAAAGGAACACAGCTGGCTGAGCGACGCTCATCGAATCGTTGGCGGCAGTGTCCGGACCGCTGTTGAAATTGATTTTTTCGTAAATCACGCCTTGATCCAAGTGCGGCAGCAGATACGCAAAAGCTGAGAAGCAACTTCCATTGCCTGTCGTCGCGTTTGCATTCGCTGAAGCGGTTAAGTTATCCGAAGGGGAAACCGCGACCAGTCGTCCAGGCGGAAAAGACTTAATGGCTGAAGAGTAATTGTGTAATGCTAATCCGAATTGTATCAAATTGTTAGTGCATTGAAGCCTGCGTGCGACTTCGCGAGCCGCCTGAACAGCAGGAAGGAAAATACCCAATAAAAGGCCGATTATTGAGATTACCACCAACAATTCGACAAGCGTAATGCCGATTCGACGACCAGACATGCCTACACTAACGCTTCGAACGATGGATGGCATCATTGAAAACGGCATCGTTATGATTGGAAACTTCTTGATAAATGCCCCCGTCATCTGCTGGAGAGTTGCCTGCATCGCTCTGACACCCAGGTTAATTCAATTTTTGGCAAGCTCGCATCCATTCGAAATAATTAACCCAGCCATTCAGAGACTACCATGCGACCTCCAGTGAACAATTGCACCGTAAGTGTGTACATGTAATCCGGATGGCAGTGGGAATTGAACGTTTGCGCAGGAGTTGAGCGTAAATCTGGCTAAACGCAAGACTTGGTTTGTTGCTAAACCAATCCCGCAGTCGACGTCATTTCCACAGCTGATGAGCTCTTCTAGGTACGATCGACAAAATCCTTCATTTCCTGTCATCCTCGACAACTTGGTTTTCCCGTTGTGATCAGTTTGCAGATGGATGGGAGGGACGCTACCTTGATGCGACTTTTGATACATTCCTAAAGAGCTTCAAGGAGCCGCAGTCGCAATGAATAATGTCAATATTAAATGTCACTGGTCCGCTATCTGCTTCATTGGCTGCATGTACTCTACCACATTTGTAGTTGCGGCTGAGCCCTTGGTGGTGATGGCTGATTTTGAAGGGGCGTCGGTTAAAGTCCTTGAAATCGAGGAAGCCGCTCGGTCGATCACATTCACGTCAGGCGGCGATGCTGTCCGGGGTTGGCCTTGTTGGTGGTACTTTCGCGTGGAGGGCATCACTCCCGGGGAGACGATCACGCTGCGATTGCGAGGATCGACTTCAATTGCAAATAGACCAGGCGCGCCAGAGTCGAAACCACTCAATGCATCCTGGGCTACTCCCGAGCTTGCGACATTTTCCACGGATGGTGAAAAGTGGCTCCAAACCGAAAAAGGGACCAAGGAAGATGGAGGCATGGTTTATACCCTCAAACCAGAATCTCCCACCGTGTTTGTGGCTTGGGGACCTCCCTATGTTCCCGCGACCGCAACGAAATTTATGAAAGAACTAAGCGAGAAATCGCCTCACGCAAAAGCGGTAACACTATGTCGCTCCCGAGAAGATCGCGCGGTGCCAATGTTGCATGTTCAGGAAGGAAATTTGCCCAAAGCGAAACGTTTCGGTATTTGGGTACAAGCGCGCCAACATGCCTGGGAAAGTGGTTCCAGTTGGGTTGCGCAGGGCTTTGCAGAGTGGGTGATCAGCGATGACAATGACGCGGCCTGGCTACGGCAACATGCGGAGATCTTCATCGTCCCGATCATGGATGTGGACAACACCGCGACCGGCAATGGAGGCAAAGATGCGCTGCCGCAGGATCACAATCGCGACTGGTCTTCACAGCCGCATTGGAGTGAAGTCGCCGCCGCGCAAAAGATGGTCAGCGAGCTCATCCAGGAAGGCCGTATGGATGTCTTCCTCGATCTTCATAATCCGGCACCGGGTGATCCGACGTTCTTCTACATCATTGAAAGTAGTGCTTTGAAGGAACCGATGATTAGCCTGCGTGATCGCTTTATGGAGCTCGCCTATTCGCGTATCAGCAAGATCAAGCCGCAGATCCCGATGAGCAATAAACCCAAGACGACAGGTCCGAGCTATCACCCGCTCTGGCGTCAGATCAGTGCGAACTGGGTGAGCATGAACGGCAACCCACACACCGTCAGCCTGTGCCTAGAGACGATCTGGAACTATAAGAACAGCACGACGGATGGCTACCGCGCCGTGGGTGCCAATCTCGCAGCAGCGGCGCATGAGTTTCTCGCCGAACGACCGGGGAAACCATGAATCACGCAATCCGCCGATAACCAAACGCGTAACCAATTTGGTAATCTCATTGACAGCGTATATGGGAATATACAAGCGGCACAACCTTGTGGAAATCGCAGAAGCCTGTCGGAGGGAATCGGACGTTGGCACAAGTAGACGGGACACCAGCGTGGAGATCTAAGCAGTGATTCGCTTAGAATCCGATACCGAAGCCAGATACTAGGCCATCTGCTTGTCTGCATTACTGCGACAGAAGTGCGTGAAACGGAAGGTCCATTTCGGCACTACATGTCATGAACAATGGGGGATCTCTGGAATCGACATGATTGATTGGTGAAAACTCGACGTATAAGTCTCGGTACAAGTCGTACCCCTTGATTACATCCTCGATATTCTTCTCGCCAACCGCTTGCGCGATCATGGGATG